>DATGHD010000394.1:0-20056 GCA_035308145.1 Roseiarcus sp. | reverse complement strand
CGAAGGGTCGGTGATCGATTGCGCGGCGATGCCTTTGCCCGATGGGGCGATGCTCTTAACCTTCCTCGACGTCACCGCGGGTGTGAATGTCGAGCGCACGCTGACCAAGTTAAACAAGGCGCTGATGGAAGCCGAGCAGCTGCGCAATGATTTCATCCACCACGTCAGCTACGAGCTGCGTTCGCCGCTGACCAACATCATCGGCTTCACGCAATTGCTGGCGGATGGCGCTGTCGGCGAACTCAACGACAAGCAGATCGAATACGCCGGCTACATCACTAAGTCCTCCGCCGCGCTTCTCGCCATCGTCAACGACATCCTCGATCTTGCGACGATCGACGCCGGCGCTCTCGAGCTCCGGCTCGAGGATGTCGATGTCGCCGAGGCGATGAAGGCGGCGGCTGAAGGCGTCCAAGACCGTCTCACGGAATCGGGAATCGAGCTCAGGATCATTGCGACCGACGGCGTCGGAATCATGCGCGCCGACGGGCGGCGGGTGCGCCAGGTGCTGTTCAATCTCTTGTCCAACGCCATCGGCTTCTCGGAGCCGGGCCAGACGGTCAGCCTCGCCGCGATGCGGCGCGGCGATGAAATCGTCTTCAAGGTTTCCGATCGCGGACGCGGCATTCCGCCCGACGTGCTCGAACGCGTCTTCAAGCCCTTCGAGACGCATACCGTCGGCTCGCGCCATCGCGGCGTCGGGCTCGGCCTCTCCATCGTCAGGGCGCTGGTCGAACTGCATGGCGGACGAGTGCTGATCGATTCGGCGCCCAGCGAAGGCACGACGGTCACCTGCATCTTCCCCAGCGAAGGCGCGGCCGCCTCGACAAGCGCGGTCGCCTGAGCGTGCCGCAAGCGGCGAGTCTCCGCCCGGTCGATTCGACTTGGGAAGTCGAATTGCCGGATGAGCGGGCGACGACGGCCTTTGCCGAAGGCGTCGCCGAATGGCTCAAAGCCGGCGATCTCGTCACGCTTTCCGGCGATCTCGGCGCCGGCAAGACGACCTTCGCCCGCGCGCTGATGCGCGCTCTGACCGGCGATCCCAATCTCGAAGCGCCAAGCCCGACCTTCACGCTGATGCAAATCTACGATGGACCGGGCTATCCGATCGTCCATGCCGATTTCTATCGCATCAGAAGCGCCGACGAACTTGTCAATCTCGGCTGGGAGGAGGCAAGCGAGGGCGCTCTTGTTCTGGTCGAGTGGCCGCAACGCGCCAGCGAAGCGCTAAGCGGCGACCGGCTCGATGTGGCGATCGCTCTGGCGCCCGAGCTTGGGCCGGAAGCGCGCCGTGCAACGCTTACCGGCTATGGAACGTTCATCGCCCGTCTCGCTCACGCGCGCGGCGTCGCCGCGATCCTTCGGCGCGCCGGCTGGAGCGACGCCAAACGCGTCTTCATGCAGGGCGACGCCTCGGTCCGCGCCTATGAGCGACTGAGCTCTCCCGATGGCGAGACCGCCATATTGATGATTTCGCCGCCGCGTCCCGACGGCCCGATCCTGCGCTACGGCAAGCCCTATGCGGCGATCGCCAAGCTCGCCGACGACATTCGCGCCTTCATCGCCATGGACGAGGCCTTGAGCGCTCAAGGCCTTTCAGCGCCGCGACTCTACGCGCACAGCATCGCCAACGGACTTGCGGTCTTGGAGGATTTCGGCGACGCGTTCATCGCCGACGCCTATGGCCCGATACCGGAACGCTACAGCGTCGCGGTCGAGGTCCTCGCGGAATTGCACGATCGGGATTTGCCGATCGAGCTGCCCGTCGACGGCGAAACGTACACGCTTCGTCCTTATGACGCCGAGGCGATGCTGGTGGAAGTCGAGCTCGCGCTTGAATGGTACGCGCCGCACGTCGCGAAAACCTTGGTCGCCTCCGGCGCGCGCGCGCAATTCTTAAGCCTATGGCGCGAGACCTTGGCGCCGATTCTCGCCGGGCCCATGACCTGGACGCTTCGCGACTACCACTCGCCCAATCTATTGTGGCTCGCCGAGCGCGAGGGCTTGCAGCGGGTCGGCCTTATCGATTTCCAGGATTGCCTGCTCGGCCCTCCCGCCTATGACGTCGCTGCGCTTCTTCAGGACGCGCGCGTCGACGTCGACGACGCGCTCGAATTGAAGCTGATGGCGCAATACACCAGGCGGCGGCTCGACGCCGATCGGAGTTTCGACATTAACGCTTTCGTGGCCGCCTACGCCGTGATGGGCGCCCAGCGCGCGACCAAAATTCTCGGTCTTTTTGCGAGGCTCGATAAACGCGACGGCAAGCCGCAATATCTTGCCCATCTACCGCGCATCGAGCGCGCGCTCGCCAAAAGCCTCGCTCACCCGCTGTTGTCGCCGATCAATTTATGGCATCAGACCCATCTGCCGCGCGCGCTAGGCGTCTCGGCGTGATTTGACTTGAAGCGTCCGCCCTGGATTTGAAGGGCGCCGAGGAGCCGCGCCTCGCGTATGACTTTTTCGCAAACGCCCAAGACGGCCATGGTCTTTGCGGCGGGCCTTGGGCTGCGCATGCGCCCGCTGACCGAGACGATCCCAAAGCCCCTGGTCAAGGTTGGCGGCAAGCCGCTGATCGACCATTGTCTCGATCGCCTGGCGGGGATCGGCGTCGAGCGCGCGATCGTCAACGTCCATTACCTCGCCGATCAGATCGAGACGCATCTCAAAGGGCGCCGACGTCCCGAGATCATCATCTCCGACGAACGCGGCAAGCTGCTCGATCAAGGCGGCGGCATAGGGAAGGCGGCGGCCTTGATCGGCGACGCCCCGTTTTTCATCTGCAACACCGACGCTTTCTGGCTCGAGGGGCCAAGGTCCAATCTCGCCCGCCTCGCCGCGGCGTGGAACCCTGAGCGCATGGATATCGCCCTGCTGGCCGCCGCCACGGTCAGTGCGGTCGGCGTCGATTGGCCCGGCGATTTTTCGATGAGCGCCGACGGCCTCTTGACCAAGCGCAAGGAGCGTGAAGTCGCGCCTTACGTCTATGCCGGCCTGGGGATCGTCAAGCCGGAGCTCTTTCAGGGCTGCAAGGACGAGGTTTTCCGCCTCGCGCCGTTCTTTTTCGAAGCGGCCGAAAGAGGCCGGCTTCACGGCGTCCGCCTCGATGGAACTTGGATTCACGTCGGCTATCCTGACGCTATCGCCGAGGCGGAAAGGGCGATCGACCGGTCGACGCTGTAGGGGCCGCGACGTCGTCTTGCCAATCGGCGAATCGAGCGCAACAAGAGCGTACAAAAACGCCGTCCGCCTCAATGCCGAGCAAGGCCTTTTAATTGCGCATCTTTTCAATTCCCGCCGGCGCGCCGTTTCTCGCGAGCTTGTCGCGCGCGCTTCTTGCGGGGGAGTTGATCTCCGGTTTCCCCGGCGCCGGCGGCCCGCTCGCTCTTGCCGACGCGACGATCTACGTGCCGACGCGCCGCGCCGCTCGCGCCCTCGGCGACGCGCTGAGAGAGGCGAGCGGCGGTCCGAGCCTCATCCTCCCGCGCATCGCGCCGCTCGGCGCTTTCGAGCCGACGCAGGACGGTCTTCTTTTTGAGGACGCCGACGCCTTTCCTGAAGCGCCGCCCGCAGTCTCCGAGCTTTCGCGCCGGATGGTCCTGGCCCAGCTCGCTCAAGCCTGGGGTCGCGCCCTCAAAGGCGCGATTGTCTCGATCGACGCGGGCGGCGAGCGGCGCTTCGACAGCGGCGAAACGCCGCTTGTCGTCGATGGTCCGGCCCAAGCTTTCGCCTTGGCGGGCGATCTCGCCGGCCTGATCGACGACATGACGATTGAAGGCGTTCCCTGGGAGCGGCTGGAGAAGCTCGCTCCCGGCGACTTCGACGCTTATTGGCGCATCACCGTTGATTTCCTGAAGATCGCCGCCGTGCAATGGCCGGTTCATCTTCGCGAACGTGGCCTCGTCGATCAGGCGACGCGAGGCGCGATGCTGGTCGAGAACGAAGTTCGACGCCTTCAGACAAAGAGCAGTCCGGTCATTGTCGCCGGATCGACCGGCGCGAGGCGCGCCACCGCCAAACTCATCGGCGCCGTCGCCCGCGCGCCGCAAGGCGCGGTCGTCCTGCCTGACCTCGACCTTGCGCTCGACGAACCGTCTTGGCGGATGATCGGCGAAGAAGCCGTCGCCACGCATCCGCAAGCGGGGCTCTCGCGACTCTTGAGCGCGATCGGCGCGACGCGCGACGACGTTCGTGAAATCGGCGCCGCCCCGCAGGCGTTGCGGTCGCGCGCGCGTCTTGCGAGCGAAGCGCTGCGTCCCGCGAACGCCACCGATCTCTGGCGCCGGCGCTCCGGCGCGCTCGCCGCGGCGAGCATCGACGAGGCGCTCAACGGCGTCAGCGTGGTCGAGGCGGCCGATGAGGGCGAGGAAGCGCTCGCGCTCGCCATCGTCCTCCGCGAAGTCCTGGAGACGTCGGGCAAGACAGCAGCGCTGATCACGCCGGATCTCGGCCTGACCCGTCGCGTCAAAGCCGAGCTCAGCCGCTGGGGCGTCGATATCGAGGATTCGGCGGGCCGCGCATTGAGCGAGACGCCGGCAGGCGTTTTCGCGCGGCTCCTTCTCGCCGCCGCGCAATCCAGCGCTCCTCTCGACCTGCTCGCGCTGCTGACCCATCCGCTCGCTCGCCTGAAGCGCTCGCCGCGCGCAATTGCGGCGGCGGCGCGCGCGCTCGAAATCGGCGCCTTTCGCGGCGTGACGCCGGCGTCCGGCGTCACCGACGCTGAACGCGCGATCAAGGCGGCTCGCGCAGCGAGCGCCGAGGAGCGCGAGGATGACGCGCGCCGTCGCCTCGGCGAAGAAGACTGGCGCGCCGCCGAATCCTTGCTGCGCGACGTCTTGGCGGCGCTCGCGCCGCTTTCAGCGCAATCGCCGAAGGCGCCGCTCGACGTCCGCATCGCCGCGCATCGCCAGGCGCTTGCCGCGCTTTGCCGCGCCGACGATGGCGCCGACATCCTCACCCAGACGCCGGACGGCTCTGCTCTCGCCGGCTTGATGGACGAATGGCGCGAGGCGGCGCCGGCTGCTTTCGCGCTTGACGCCGCGGGCTATGGCGCGCTGTTCGATCTTGTCGCCGCCGGACAACCCGCGCCAGACGCGCCGCGTTCGGCCGGCCCCTTGCAAATCCTCGGCCTTCTCGAAGCGCGGCTCCTCGCCTTCGATCTGACGTTGATCGCTGGTTTGGACGAGACGGTCTGGCCGCCCGCGGCCGAGACCGACGCGTTCCTCAATCGGCCCATGCGCGCCGCGCTGGGCCTCTCCGAGCCCGAGCGGCGGATCGGCCAGACCGCGCATGATTTCACCGCCGCGCTCGGCGCGCCGCAGGCGATTCTATCGCGCGCCAGAAAGCGCGGCGGCGCGCCGACAGTCGCGTCGCGCTTTCTGCAACGGATCGCCGCAGCGGCGGGCGAGGCGAGCTTCGGCGCCGCGCTGAGGCGCGGCGAAGCCTATCTGGCCCTCGCCAGGCGCATCGATCGCGCGGCCGTCACGGCGCGGGCCCGACGGCCTCAGCCCAAGCCGCCTCTGGCGCTGCGCCCGACAGCGCTGAGCGTCACACGCATCGAAACGCTTCGCCGTGATCCTTATGCGATTTTCGCCGAGCGCATTTTGAGGCTGAAGCCGCTCGATCCGATCGGCGCCGTCGCCGGCCCGCGCGAGATCGGCATCTTGTGGCATGCGGCCCTCGGCGAGTTCTCGGAAGGATTCGCCTTGCGCGGTTCGCCGTCCGAAGAACGCCATCGCCTGATCGCCATCGCACGCGAGAAATTCGCGTCTCTTCTCAAAGACGATATGTTCCGCTTGATGAACTGGCCGCGCGTCGAGCAAGGCCTCGACTATTTTCTTGCCTATGATCGGGCAAGGCTCGGCGTCGTCGCGCGCCTCCTCAGCGAAGAGCGGGGACGGCTGACGATACCTCTGTCCGGTGGCGCCGATTTCACGCTCTCGGCCGTCGCGGATCGCATCGAGATCGAGGATAGCGGCGCGATCTCGCTGGTCGACTTCAAGACCGGCGCCATGCCCGGCCTCAATGAAGTTCGAGTCGGCTTTTCGCCGCAACTCACGCTCGAGGCGGCAATGATCGCCCGCGGCGCCTTCAAGAATGCGCCGGCGCAGGCTCCGGCGAGCGCGCGCTATCTCAAACTCGGCGGCGCTGACGGCGGCGCAACGAGAGAATTGGCTTTTGGCGACAAGACATTCGCCGCGGTCGCGGAAGATCACTATGGCGCGCTGATCCTCCTCCTCGAACAATTCGCTGACGAGGATACGCCGTACCTTTCTAGGCCTTATACGAAATTCGTCGGCGCCTACGGCGTTTATGATCATCTCGCGCGGGTCAAGGAATGGTCGGCCGCGGGCGGCCTCGAGAGCGCGGGGGAGACGCCATGACCGCGGCGCCGGGCCCGAGCGGGTTTCACGCGAGCCTCAATGCGCAGGCGCGCGCTTCCGATCCTTCGTCTTCGGCATGGGTGACCGCCAACGCCGGCTCCGGCAAGACCCATGTTCTTGTTCAACGCGTGCTCCGCCTGCTTTTGGACGGCGCGCCGCCGTCGCGCCTGCTCTGCCTCACCTTCACAAGAAACGCGGCGGCCAATATGGCCGGCCGCGTCTTTCGCGAATTGGCCCGCTGGACGAGCCTCGACGACGAGGCGCTCGCCGAGGCGATTTCCCGCTCCGGCGCGCCGCGGCCGGACGCCACGACAATTGCCTTGGCCCGCCGGCTTTTCGCCCGGACTATCGAGGCCCCCGGCGGGCTAAAGATCGAGACGATCCACGGCTTCTGCGGCCGGCTTTTGAGGATGTTTCCTTTCGAGGCCAATGTCGCAGCGGGATTTCGCGTCGTCGAAGAGCGCGAGAGTTTGACCCTTCTCGACGAGGCGCGCGCTGAGGCGCTTGTCGCCATGAGCCGCAAGGCGGCGGGCGCCGATCGTTTGCGGCTTCTGGCGCGCGAGACGGGTCGCGAGGGTCTCGACGCTCTACTTACCGAAGCGCTGGCGATGCGCGCGACAATTGCCGCGGCGATGGAGCATTGGGGCGACATCGAGGCCTATGGCGACGGCTTGCGCGCGCGTCTTGACCTCGCGCCAAGCGAAGATGTCGCCAGCCTTGAGGCGGCGATCCTTTCGGGGCTCGGCGGAGCCGGCGCTTGGCGCGCGATTGCCGACCGGCTCGAGATGGGGCGGGCGAACGACAAGAAACGCGCGGCGGCCCTTCGCGAGGCGGCGAGCGCCGCGGAGCGAGCGGCCGCCCTCTCTTTCTACCTGTCCGTCTTTTTCACCAACGACGACAAGCCGCGGGGCGGCGAGTTGCGGCGGCTCCTCACCAAGGATTTGGCGGAGAGCGACCCGGAACTCCAAAGAGCCCTCAGCGGCGAGCAAGCGCGCCTTGTCGTCTTGTCCGACAAGCTCAATGCGGCGCGAACCGTCGCGCGAAGCGTCGCGCTGACCGATGTCGCCTGGAGGGTGCTTAGAGGCTATGCGCGCCTCAAGTCCTCGCGCGGCCTGCTCGATTTCGACGATTTGATCGAGCGCACGACGGCGTTGCTCTCTCGGTCCGACGCCGCCTGGGTTCTCTACAAGCTCGATTCCGGCATCGATCACATTCTGGTCGACGAGGCGCAGGACACCTCCGCCGCGCAATGGGAAATTTTGCAGAGCCTTGCCGAGGAGTTCACCGCGGGAAAAAGCGCGCGCGAGGCGCTTCGCACCTTCTTCGCGGTCGGCGACGACAAGCAGTCGATTTTCTCGTTCCAGGGCGCCGCGCCGGCCATGTTCGCGGAGATGCGGCGCTTGTTTAAGGACCGCCATGCTGACGCCGATCTGCCTTTTGAACTGACCCCGCTGACGCTTTCGTACCGTTCGGCCGCGACCGTGCTCGATGGCGTCGATCGCGTGTTCTCGCTCGAGAACGCCTGGCGCGGCCTGACTTCCGATGACCTGCCGCCGCCGGCCCATATCGCCTTTCGCGACGCCTTGCCCGGCCTTGTCGAACTCTGGCCGCTGATCGGTGGGGAAAGCGACCCGCCGTCCGACGATTGGCGCATGCCGCTCGACGCCGCCACGGCGCGCGATCCGCCGGTGATTCTGGCGCGCCGGATCGCCGCGGTCATAGCCGGTTGGCTTAACGCCGACTCGCCGGAGCGCGTCTATGGCGCCGGGACGGCGCCACGGCCGATCCGGCCGGGCGATGTGCTGATCCTGGTGCGAACGCGAGGCGCGTTGTTCGAAGCGATGATCCGCGCCTTGCGCGACGCCGGCGTAAAGACTTTCGGCGCCGACCGCCTGCAGCTCGCAGCGCATATCGCCGTCATGGACCTCATCGCGGCGGGCAAAGCGGCGCTGACCTTCGACGATGATCTTTCTCTCGCCGCGACGCTGAAGTCGCCTCTCTTCGGCTTCGACGACGACGATCTCATCGAGCTTTGCCCAAGGCGGCGCGGCGCGCTCGCGGGCGCGCTTGCCGCCCATACGAAAGAGACATATCGCGTCGCGGCGAGACGATTGGCGCTTTGGCGACAGCGCGCCCGCTCCCTCTCTCCGTATGATTTCTACGCTCGCCTTCTCGGCGAAGAGGGCGCGCGGCGCGCGATGCTCGCCCGCCTCGGGCCCGAGGCCGGCGACGCGATCGATGAATTCCTCTCGCAAGCGCTTTCCTTCGAGCGTCGCCGAGCCCCATCGCTTCTCGCCTTTCTTGCCGAGATCGAGTCGGCCGACGTTTCGATCAAGCGCGACATGGAGGAGAGCGGCGACGCCGTTCGCGTCATGACCGTCCACGCCGCCAAGGGCCTCGAGGCGCCGATTGTCTTCCTCCCCGACACATGCGGGCCCGCGAACGGCCGGGGAGAGGATCGGTTGTTCGCGCTCAAGGGAAACGATGGCGCGCCGCCAAGCCTCGTCTGGTCGCCGCGACGGGGCGAGGACGCCGCGGCGGTCGCCGGCGCGCGCGCCGCGAAGCGCGAGGCGGCGCAAGGCGAGCACCGTCGGCTGCTCTATGTCGCCATGACAAGAGCCGCCGAACGTTTGATCGTCGCGGGCTTTCACGGCGTGCGGGGCAAGGCCGAGGATTGCTGGTACGACTTGATCGAGGCGGGATTGAAGGAGGCCCTCCTCGCCGCGCCCGCGCCGTGGACCAGAGCCGAGGAGATCCGGCGCATCGGCGAGGGCGCCCGCGCCGATGCGGGCGCCGTCAAGGCCGAGACGCCGCAGGAGCAGTCCATGCCCGGTTGGCTCGCTGCGCACGTCGCAGCGGCGACGACGCGCCGAACGCTTGCCGCGGCACCCGCACAGCGAAGCGCCGCAGATGAGCGGCGGGCGGCGCGGATGGAGGCAGGACGCCTGAGCCACGCGCTGCTGCAATATCTCCCCGAGGTCCCGGCTCAGCGTCGGCGCGAGGCGGGACAGCGGTTTCTCGGGAAGCGCTCCACGCTGATCGGCGAGGCGGAACAGGCGGCGATTCTCGATCGGGTCATCGCCGTTCTCGAAGACCCCAGCCTCGCTTTGCTCTTCGGCGCCGGCTCGCGCGCCGAAGCGTCGATTTCGGCTGAACTTTCGCGCCCTGATGGCGCCCGCATTCTTTTCGCCGGCCGCATCGATCGCGTGGCGGTCGGCAAGGACGAAGTGGCGATCGCCGACTTCAAGAGCGGCCCGGCGCCTCGCAACGCCAAATCGCCGACCGACTATGTTGCTCAACTCGCGCTTTATCAGGCCGCAATGCAGCCGATTTATCCTGGCCGGCGCGTCCGAGCCTTTCTTGTTTGGCTCGACGATCCGCCGCTCGTGGTCGAGATTGCCGCCGCGACCCTTAAGGCTGCTCTGGCGGGCCGCCTCGGCGCGCAGATTGACCATGAAATAAGAGAAGAATCAGTAGGTTAGCTTAGTAAACCGGCGGCGGAACGACGGGCTCTGCAAAAGGCGCGCCGAGGGTCCCGTTTTGGCGGGGCCTAAGCATCCTGCAAGGCCGGCCCCGAACGCCTCGCCTTGAAGACGACGCATTTTCAAGGGATTGCTAGGATGATGATGGGTCGAGTTGTTCCGCGATGGCGCGCGGCGCGGCAGACAGGGGTCTGTCAGACGAGGGGCGCCCTTGGGATAGCGCGGAGTGCGGGGATACGCCCGCCCCGGCGCGCTTCTTTACATTTTTTCCTTTCTTTAGCCGTGACGCTTGGCGCCTCGGCGCTGGCCTTCGCCGAGGACGCGCCCCAGCCGACGCAGGGCCAAACGCCCGCTAAAAGCCAACCTCGGCAGCCCGCCGGAATGGTCCGTTACGCCAAGCCCATCTTGCATAACGGCAAGATCGTGCTTTGGCACGGCGCTTGGCGCGACGGCGCGAGAGGCGCGGCCGCGCATGGACAACCCTTATCGAACGGCCAGGCCGGCGCGAAAGCGGGTGGGCTCACTATCCTGGTCGACAGCGCTGATCCCAACGCCCTTAGAGCCGCCAATGAACTCGCCGGCGTCTTGGGCGGCGACGACGGCGAAGCCAAGCCAATTCTCGGAAGGACGTCGCGGGCGGCGCTCGCCAAAGCCGTCGGCGCCGATTCCGTCGACTTCGCTTTGGCGCCGCTCGACGGTCTGATCGACGCAACCCAGAGCGGCGCGGATTGGCGGCGACGCGCGCCCTATGTGGCGCGGCTCTACAATGAGGAAATCGAATTGATCGCGCCGCGCGAGCTTGGCGACATCCGCCAGCTTGCCGGTCGCAAAGTGAACGTCGACGCCGCCGATAGCGCAACCGCGAATACCGCCGGCATCATTTTCTCTCGTCTCAAAGTGGCGGCCAACTGGACCAACTATCCTTTGAAGGATGCGTTGCAGCAGCTTGCGCAAGGCCAGATCGACGCGATTGTCACGGTTGGCGGCAGAAGCTCTGACGAGTTGTCGGCTTTTGGCGGCGATGGCCGCTTCCACATCGTTTCGATTCCTTTCACTCCCTCCCTCAGCGCCTATTACGCGCCGTCGCAATTGACGGCAGCCGATCAGCCGAAACTGATTGGCCCTGACGAAAAGGTGGACACCCTTTCGGTGCCGATTGCTTTGGTCGCGATCGACGGCGCGACGCCCGGCCGCGTTCAGCGGCTTGCGCCGCCGGCGGGGCGTTTCTTTGCGAATTTTGATCACCTACTCGATGGTTCAAAAGATGCGCGCTGGCGGGAGGTCAATCTCGCCGCAACGATCGGCCAATTGCCGCGTTTCGGCGCCGCGCAGGCTTGGCTCGATCAAAACAAAGGAGAAGCAAGCGCCGATCTTGAGGCTTTCCGGGCAATGGCGCAGGCGGCCAGCGCTTCAAGCGATGGACCGAGCGGAGCCGATTCGGATCGGCTCTATCAAAGCCTGATGCGATTGAGCGGAGTGGGGCGATGATTGGGAGTCACGATATGTCCCATCTGGTCCGGATCAGCGCCGGCGTCAGCTTGGCCGCCCTTGGGCTTGCGCTCGGCTTCGCCTTCTGGCCGCAGCTCGACAAATCCGCCGCCTTGGGCAAGCCGCCGGTAGAGCAACCGGTGTTCGTCGCCCGCGCGGCGGCGATCAAATCAGACCCGGCGACGACCACCAACGTGCCGATGTCGACGCCCGCCGCAACGCCGGCTGCCGCTTCTGACGGCGATGCGGCGCTCGCCAAGCTCGCGGTCGCGCTTCGGACAAATGCGCAGGCCGCGCCGGCCTCGACGCCCGAACTTGGCGCCGCCCGCGGTCTGGTCGCGACGAACGCGGCCGATCCGCCGCCGGTCAGCGACGAGGCTCGCCGTTTTTGCGCGCAAGGACTTGTGGCGCTCGCTCAAGGCGACATCGTCGGCGCGCGAGCCTTTTTGCAGCGCGCCGCCGCCGCGGGCGATGGTCGGGCGCTGCTCGCCCTCGGCGAGACATTTGATCCGGTGACGCTTGCGCGTATGGGCGCGCGCGGCATCAGGGGCGACGCGGCGATCGCGCGCGATTACTATACGAAGGCGCTTGCCGCGGGGGTCAGCGATGCGCGCGAGCGCATGGCCTCCCTTGTATCCGCGCAATAGGCCGGATGCCGCCCCGACAGGTCGTCGATCTCGCGTTCGATCGTACCAAACGCAAAAGGCGGCGCATAACGCCGCGTTTTCCTTTGGCCTGAGCGGCGGGGCGCTCCGACCCATGACCTCTCAGTCGGGCCGAATGATCCCCTTCTTGAGGATGATGTTGCCGTAGAGCCGGCGTTCGCCGGTGGCGATGATCGCGAAGGACTGCTTAGCCCGCGCGTAAAATTCGAAGCGCTCGAGCGCGGCGAGCTTGAACTTCCCACCCTCGCGCTTCTCGATGACCGCGCGGAATTCCGCGAAGATCGGCGGCGCCTTGGCGCCCTTCTCGACCGGGTTCATGGTCCAGCAGGCTTCGGGGACGAAATCATCCAGCGGCATCACTGACAGAATGGCGTCGAGCGCCATCGTGGCGTTCGCCGCGTCGAGGCGAACCGTCTCCGGCCCCGCCGAATTGGCCGGATAGTTGCCATCGACAATCGTCAGTTCGTCGCCGTGTCCCATCGCCCGCAGCACATAGAGGAGATCAGGCGACAGAAGAGGATCGAGTCCTTTGAGCATCGACATTCATCCTTTTGGGCTAGGACCCGCTTGTTCAACGCGGCGTCGGCGCATCCGCGCGCATGAGGCCTTGCGATTTGAGTTCGCGCCACATCGCCGGCGGGATCTTCGCGCCGAGCATTTCCGCATTGCGACGCACTTCGCCAGGCTTTTGCCCGCCGGGAATCACCGAAACGATCGCCGGGTGACTGAGCGGAAACCGGATCGCCGCCTCGGCGAGCTTCACTTTGTGGGTGGCGCAAATCGCTTGGATTTTAGCGACCCTCGCGAGGACAGCCTCCGGCGCAGGCTTGTAATTGTAATGGGCGCCCGGTTTAGGCCCGGTCGCGAGGATGCCGGAATTGAACGGGCCGCCGATGACGACGCCTATTTTCTTGTCGACGCAATAAGGCAGGAAGCTTTCAAGGGCCTCTTGTTCGAGCAACGTGTAGCGGCCGGCGAGAAGAAAGATGTCGAAGTCGCCTTCTCTCGCCAATCGATCCGCGATCTCCGCCTCGTTGATCCCCGCGCCGAAAGCCTTGATCGCGCCGCCCTCGCGCAATTTCGTCAGCGCCTTGTAGCCGCCCGACATGAACTCCTTGATGCGCTGGTCGGCCGCCTCTTTTGTTCCATGCGTGAAAACGTCGACGTCATGGGCATAGACGACGTCGATATAGTCGAGGCCGAGCCGCTCCAGCGAAAAGTCGAGCGAGCGCATCACGCCGTCGTAGGAATAGTCGAAGCGCTCGATCCGCGCCGGCGCCTCAAAAAACTGGTCCTGACGCGTTCTTTCTTTCGGCGTCGACAATTCCAGCAGCCGGCCGACCTTGGTCGAGATCAGATAGGAATCGCGGGGCTTAGCGCGCAAAAATCCGTTGAGGCGCGTCTCGGAAAGGCCGAGGCCATAAAGCGGCGCCGTGTCATAGTAGCGCGAACCGACATTCCACGCCGCGTCCAGCGTCGCTCGCGCCTCTTTTTCGGTCAAAGGCCGATACATGTTGCCGAGCGGCGCCGCGCCGAATCCAAGTTCTGTGAAATGCAACTCGGCGCCGGTTCGCGCGGTGAATTTTCTTTTTCGCATATTATGCGCGCGCGGAGCCCCCGCCATCGCCGCGTCCCCCTTCTTCACTCGCTTGCAACGCTCGCGGCGTCATAAAAATCAATAATTATCGCTCATAATAGGCGACGGCCACCCATCGTCAACGCAACAAATGTCGTACGACGCGCTTGCACGACGATTGGCGAGAGTATGAAATGAAACCATTCTTGTCGCCGGCGCGTTGTGCGCTGCGATAAATCGAATTTGAAAGAGGAGCGCCATGAGACAGGCGAGTTTCGCGCGGATGTTTCTTAGCGGCCTTTCTCCACGCTGGGCCGCGAGCGAAGGCGCAGGCGCCGCGAGCGCGTTTACGCTCACGAGCCCCGACATCAAGCCTGGTCAAATGATCGCCGACGAGCAGGTCTTCAACAGTTTCGGCTATTCGGGAAAAAATGTCTCTCCGGCGCTCAATTGGTCGGGGGCGCCCAAGGGAACGAAGAGTTTCGCGCTCTCAGTCTATGATCCCGACGCGCCGACCGGCAGCGGCTTCTGGCATTGGGTGATGTTCAACATTCCCGCCAACGTCGCCTCGCTGCCCAAAGGCGCAGGCGATCCGAAATCGGGCCTTGCTCCGGCAGGCGCAGTTCAGAGCCGCACGGATTACGGCTCGTTCGGCTACGGCGGGCCTGCTCCGCCCAAGGGCGACAAGCCTCACCGCTATCATTTCCAGCTCTTTGCGGTCGACGTCGAAAAGCTCGACGCCGACGAGAATTCGACGGCGGCGATCGTCGGCTTTAATCTAAATTTCCATACGCTGGCCAAGGCGACCCTGACCGGCATATTCGGCAGTTGAGAGGCCGCCGGGCTCAGTCTTGCAACGCCCCGTCCTTGCAACGCCCCGTCGCGCGGGCCAATACTCAAGGAAACGACAAACGAGGAGATAAGCGCCATGGCGTCCAAGCTTGAGATGCTGCGTGGGATGAGCACAGTGGTCGCCGACACGGGCGATATGGAAGCGATCCGCGATTTCAAACCGACCGATGCGACGACCAATCCGACCTTGATCCTCAAGGCCGCGCAATTGCCGGCCTACAAACATCTGGTCGAAGAGGCGATTGACTGGGGCAGTCGGCGCTCCGCTCCCCCAAGCGCGGTCACCGACCGGCTCGCGATCAATTTTGGAACCGAACTGACCAAGATCGTTCCCGGCCGGGTCTCGACCGAGGTCGACGCCGATCTTTCTTTCGACACGGCGGCGACGATCGCCAAGGCTCGCTCGATCATCGCCGACTATGCAAACCGCAACGTTCCGCGCGAGCGGATCCTCATCAAGGTCGCTGCGACCTGGGAAGGCGCGGAAGCTGCCGCCGTCCTGCAGAAGGAAGGCGTCGATTGCAATATGACGCTGATCTTTTCGCTCGCTCAGGCGATCGCCTGCGCGCACGCCGGCGCCTTTCTTATCTCGCCCTTCGTCGGGCGCATACTCGATTGGCATGTCAAGAGTGGCGGCGGCCCCTACGCGGCGGAGACCGATCCAGGCGTCACGTCGGTGCGCAAGATCTACGCCTATTACAAGACGTATGGTCTCAAGACCGTGGTGATGGGCGCCTCGTTCCGCAATACCGGGGAGATCGAAGCGCTCGCCGGCTGCGACCGCCTGACCATATCGCCGCAACTTCTCGACCAGCTTTCTCGCGACCAGGGCCCGCTCGAGCGCAAACTGTCGCCGACCAACGTCAAGGACGCTCCGGCTAAGATCGACCTTGATGAAAAACAGTTTCGCTGGATGTTGAACGAGGACGCAATGGCGACCGAAAAGCTTGCCGAAGGCATTCGCACCTTTGCGCATGATCTCGGCAGCCTGCGTCAGCTCGTCGACAAGCGGCTTGCCGCGGCGGCGTGAGGCAACGCTGAGGCGCGCTAGTCCTTCTGCGCGGCAAGATAAGCGACGATCGCCTCGCTCACTTCGCGCGGCGGCGTGAAATCGACGCGGGGATGGCGAAACGGAACCCATTGGAAGCGCGCGTACCACAGCGTTCCTGGATGGGGCGGACGGTTATAGTCATAGGCGGCGAGGGGCCGGAAACATTCGCGCGCGGTTCCGACATAGCTCAAGTTGCCGCGCTCCGAGGCGTAGAGTTCGAGCAGCGCGCGTTTTTGCGCCCGCTCTTCGGGAGTGAGGATGATCGTTTCTTCTTCGCCGTTCGGATAAGGAAACTCCTGCGCGTGGACGCTTCCGCCGAAGAAATTGTACTCGGCGAATTCAAGCACGTTGAGGCGCCTCGCCAGCAATCGGCCAAGCGCGTTCAGCCCATCATGGTCGGGGTTGCCGCCCTCGTAGGCCGGAACCCAGAGCTGATCCGGCTTGCAGGCGGCGATAGCCGCGCGTATCTCCGCCTGGACGGCCGGCAACTCGCGCCACAGGCGGCGCGCCGGACGCTGCGGCCACCCCGCCGCCTCAAGGCCAAGAACCGCCGCGGCGCGTTCCGCTTCCGATCGACGGCGGGCGACCGCTTCGCCGTGTCGCTTTCTCCGCCACGGCCACATCGTCTCCCGCGCCAAGCATCCGTCGGTCAGATAGAGGGCGGCGAGCGCGGCCCCTCGCTTCTTGGCGCGGCCAAGCGCCGCCGCCGCGCCGACGACTTCGTCGTCGGGATGCGGAACCAGAATCAGGATTCGCGAGCCGAACAGGCTTTCCGGCATTTTTCAGCCCCGATTACCGATGGGACAACGCCGCGACCCATCCCGGCGCCAGATCTTCGTTGAGCACGTCCGACCAGCTCGCCAGGCGGCGATCCGCAAATTCGATCGCCGATTCCCGCATCGTACTGCGGCGATCGGCGTTGCGCGCCATGTCCGTCAAGGCGGCGGCCCAAGCCGCCGCGCCGCCTTCGACCTCGCCAATCGCCTGAGCGTGATCGAACAGTTTTGCCGAGCCCCCGCCGCGGGCGACCAGCGTCGGGCAGCCCGAGGCGACCGCTTCGATCGCCGCCATGCCGCCGATCTCGACCTCGGAAGGCAGCGCGACGAAATCGACGCTTGCGTAGAGGCGGGCCAATTCGTCGGCGGAGACGAAGCCCGGCGCGCTGACATGGCCGGCGAGACGGCGCCGCAATGCGTCTCGCATCGGGCCGTCCCCGGCGACGATCAGATGCAACGGGGCGCCAGCGGCAATCGCTCGGGCGGTCGCCTCGATCAAGACCGGGACGTTCTTGCCAATGTCGACGCGTCCGACGAAGAGCGCGACGACGCGATCTTCGGGGATGGCGTAGTCACGACGGACGGCGTCGATCGCGCGACGGCGCCAGTCGAACATCGTCTTGTCTACCCCGAGTCTTAGCGCGCTGACGCGCTCACGGCCCAAAATGCGCTCGGCGAGGTTGCGATCTTCGGCGCGCGTGGCGAAGGCCCAGCTCGCGGCGCGCAAATGCGCTTCGAGCCGGCGCTCCATTCTCGCGGCCTGTCGCTCGGGCGCGCGCCAATCCTCAATCAATTTGCGTCTGAGCCATGGCAAGCGCGCAAAAAGTCCGTCAATCGTATGACGCGTGAAGATGCGGGCGTAAGCCGGCGTGTCGGTATGGAATGAAGTCGTCAGGGGGATCGCCCGCCTCCGCGCAATCCGCTCAGCGGTTTGCGCAAAGGCGAAGAAACCGTCGGTCGTATGGATGAGATCGTATCGCGCCAGTTCATGCGCCAACCGCGGATGATAGGGCGCAAGGTCAGTGTGAGCGGGCGTGTAAGGCAGGAATTTCAGCCGCGCGGTGCTGAACACCGGTTTGAGGCAGCGAAGCCGGACGCGCGGGCCAAGCGTCTCATCAGGATTGTCGCCGGAGAAATAGACGGTGAGATCGAAGGGAAGCTCCTCCCCCGCTTGAGCGGCGGCGGCGGCGAGCCGCTCCCACCATTTGACGTGCCCTCCCGCCTCTGCCGAACGCGGCAAATCGACGAGCGCGGCAAAGCGCAAGAGGCGATTGTCGAAGACGCCGGAAGCCAAGCAGGTCGAACCTCAAAGCTCGACCGGCTTAGCAGGCCGCGTTCGGCGGAGCCAATCCCTGGCTCAACTTCTCTGCGCTTTTAGTTGCGGTCCGAGATCATCATCGCGCAATCGCTCTTCTCGCAAGCCTGCATCGCGTTGGCCTCGGCTTTCCCTTGGTCGGCGCTTTCCCCCAGCCGGCGTCGTGGCCGTTCGACGCAAAAGCGCCGCATTGCTCGTAGCTCACCATGGTCTTGCAACCCTTGCCGCCGACCTTGACGCAGAATTTCATTGCGTTGTCGACGGCCTCTTTTTCGCTATCGCCCCCGCCGACGCCATAGGCCGGCGAGGTCGTCGAGTCCGAAGCATCAATCGATATCGCGCCCCAGGCATATTCGACGGCGCGCGACAGCGTGCCGGCTATCAAGCCGGCGGCGACAATGCAGAAGGGAGCCCAGGGAACATTCTGCCGCATGACTTGCTTTTTCTTTCGAGATTCGACCGGTGCGAGCCGGCTCATTAACCGCGCGGGGGGCCCGAACGCCGGGGCCATTTTGGCGAAAAGGCGCCGAATATCAGCCCTGAGGAAAAGCCAATTCCCGTCGTTGGCCGATTGCTGTAGGGAAGGGCTGAGCCGGGGGCGTCGACGGCCAGAGCGTCGCGCCTCGTTTTTGAAGGATTTATCGCTTGGGCATTCCGTTAGGACAAATGGCGCGGGTCGGCGCTTATGTGCTTCGCCAGAAGCTCAACGGCGTCAAGCGCTATCCGCTGGTCTTGATGCTGGAGCCCTTGTTCCGGTGCAACCTCGCCTGCGCCGGCTGCGGCAAGATCGACTATCCGGATAAAATCCTCAATCAGCGCCTGTCGGTCGATCAATGCATGGGGGCGATCGACGAATGCGGCGCGCCAGTCGTCGTCATCGCCGGCGGCGAGCCGCTGCTTCATCGCGAGCTCGATCAGATCGTCGAGAAGGCGCTCCAGCGGGGCAAATATGTCACCGTCTGCACCAACGCGCTGCTGCTTGAAAAGAAGCTCGGCTCGTTCAAGCCGCATGCTCGTTTCAACTGGTCGATCCATCTCGACGGCGACGCCGAAATGCACGATCGGTCGGTCTGCCAGACGGGCGTCTACGACCGCGCTGTCGCGGCGCTGAAGGCGGCAAAAGCCAAAGGCTTTCGGGTCAACATCAATTGCACCTTGTTCGACGGCGCGGCGCCCGAGCGCGTCGCGGCCTTCCTCGACGAGACGAAGCGCCTCGGCGTCGAAGGCGTCACCATTTCGCCTGGCTATGCTTATGAGCGCGCGCCCGACCAGAAGCACTTCCTCAACCGGACGCGCACCAAGCAATTGTTCCGCGACATTTTTGCGCGCGGCCGGGGCGGGAAGAACTGGCCGTTCTATCAGTCTTCGCTGTTCCTCGATTTCCTCGCCGGGAACCAGACGTACCATTGCACGCCATGGGGCAACCCGACGCGCACGGTCTTCGGCTGGCAAAGACCGTGCTATCTGCTCGGCGAAGGCTATGCGGCGAGCTTCAAGGAGCTGATGGAAACGACGGATTGGGATTCCTACGGCGTCGGCCGCTACGAGAAATGCGCCGACTGCATGGTGCACAGCGGCTTTGAGGCGAGCGCGGTCAATGACGCCCTCGCCCATCCGATGAAAATGCTGAAGGTCGCGGTCGGCGGCGTGCGCACCAAAGGGCCAATGGCGCCCGATATCCCGCTCGACAAGCAGCGCCCGGCCGAATTCGTCTTTTCGCGCCACGTCGAGACGAAGCTCGCCGAGATCGACGCCGGCGAAAAAAGAGAGAAAGAGCGGGCGCACGCGGGCTGACGCTTCCAAGCCAAGCGCCTATCCCGGCTGAAACACATCTGAGACCGGCGCTAATCTCAGCGCCGCCTTCTCATTGATTGCATAGCGGAGCGAGTTATCCCGCCATTGCAACGGGTGGCGCGCGCTGCGCGCCGAGCCAGGCCTCCATGTCTCGCGCCGCCCTCAGCGACAGCGCTCGCTTTCGCGCGACGCCCCGCTCCGGCCCGCGCAACCGCGCGCCATTGGCGTCAAGGCGCGGCTCCTCGATCGGCGGGAACAGGCCGAAATTGACGTTCAT
The DNA here is from genome assembly GCA_035308145.1 of Roseiarcus sp. Classification (GTDB taxonomy): domain Bacteria; phylum Pseudomonadota; class Alphaproteobacteria; order Rhizobiales; family Beijerinckiaceae; genus Roseiarcus. The sequence continues at coordinate 397 of DATGHD010000394.1, read as the reverse complement.
CGGCTGGAACGAGCGGGGTCCGGCGTCGATCGTCTCGATGTGACCGCCGGTGATATGGTTCAAAAGCGCGCCGATGGCCGTCGTTCCCGGCGGGGCAAAGACTGGCAGGCCGAGGCGCTCGGCCGCCGCCATTCGGCCCGCGATGAGGCCGACCGCCGCGCTCTCGACATAGCCCTCGCAGCCTGTGATCTGCCCGGCGAAGCGCAGGCGCGGCATCGCCTTGAGACGCAGAAGCGGATCGATGAGCCGCGGCGCGTTGAGGTACGTGTTGCGGTGGAGGCCGCCCAATCGCGCAAATTCCGCGCGCTCCAATCCTGGGATCATTCGGAAGATCCGCGCCTGCTCCCCATATTTCAGCTTGGTCTGAAATCCGACCATGTTGAAGAGCGTGCCGAGC
>DATGHD010000393.1:0-3126 GCA_035308145.1 Roseiarcus sp. | reverse complement strand
TCACCGCTTGCCGCACGTGACCCAAAGGAAAGCAACCGGCTCGTTGTCCTGCTCCAAGACTTCGGCGCGCTCGACTTGAAGGCCGACGCCAGCCAGCAGGCGCAGCGTCGCCTCAGGGTCTTCATGGCTGAAAAACATCGACACGCCTAGCCAGTCCTCAATCACATCCCCTTTTTCTGTACCAAAGCTCGCGATAAACCGGCCGCCCGGCTTGAGCCAGCGCGCGATCCGGCCGAACAAGAGAGGATGCTCGTCGCGCGGCACATGCGTAATGGAGTAGAAGGCGCAAACCGCATCGAAACTGTTCGTGTCGAAATCGATCGCGGTGATATCGCCGTGAATGAAACGCGCATTCGGCGCAATGCGCTTCGCGCGCTCGATCTGCGCGGCCGATCCGTCGACGCCCGTGACGGCGAAACCGCGTCTCGTCAGGTCGGCAGCCGGCGCGCCGGCCCCGCATCCAAGATCGAGCACCCTTGCGCGGTCGGGCAGGCCCGCGACGAATTCCTGGAACTTCCGAGCGCGCACTGTCGATTGGCCAAAGCGCTCAAAATAGCGGTCGACGATTTGATCGTAACCGCGCGCGACGATTGCTTTGGGGTCGGGGGCTTCGGGCATTGGCTTTGTCTGACCTCGCCCCCCGCCGATCACAAGCCGGCATCCTCAACTCGCCCCTTCCTATCCGCACGCCCCTTCATCAGCCAGCGCCCGACGAGCCAGTCGCGCGCCCATTGCCGCAAAGCGCGCAAGTTGCGCTTGGCCGCCTCTTTGTACGGGGCGATCAACTCGTCGGCGTAGTGGTGGAAAAGCAACGCCTTGTCATAGCACCAGGCGAACCATCGCAATGTGAGCAATCTCTGCCGGGTCAAATCGAAGACCAGAGCGAGCAGGCTAAGGCCGAAGGTCTCCAGGATGATCAGGCTGACGAGGCCGACAACGAAATGGCCGGTCGCCATCAGCCAGAGCAACACCCCTTTTAGAGGTTCGACGATGAGAAAGGGCACGCCATAGATCACAACGACCACGGCGATCGGCAGCTTGTCGATGAAGGCGATGGCCTGCGCCCTCAGCGCCAGCCACGGCACGAGCCCGAGAACCCAACGTTCGACTGCGATCAAAGCGTCCCAAATCCAGGCGATGGCCAGAAACAGCGCCGCCAAGGCGACGATCGCTGGATTTTTTCCCTTGGGCGCCACCGTCTCTCCCTTCCCGTCTCTTATCCTTGTCGTCGAACGCTTCGACTTGAACCTTATACCAGCCGATCCCCATGGCGAGACCATGGCCTTGAGCCGTCGAAGGAAAGGGTAATCCTGCTTAGGCCGCTTTCCGCCTATCCCGCCGCCTCCACCGCGGCGATTGCCGTGATATTCACGATCCCCCGCGCCGTCACCGACGGCGTTAAAATATGCGCAGGCTTGGCCGGGCCGATCAGGATCGGGCCGACGGGCAGGGCGCCGGCGATGACCCGGGTCAGTTGAAGCGCCGTGTTGCCGGCGTCGAGATTGGGAAAGATCAGCACATTGGCCTCGCCTTCGAGGCGCGAATGTAAAAGCACGCGCTCGCGCGCGGCGACCGAGAGCGCGCTATCGGCCTGCATCTCGCCGTCCACTTCGAGATCGGGCGCGCGGCGCTTGAGGATTTCCAGCGCCTTGCGCATCTTCAGGGAGGAGGGCGTGTCAGCCGAGCCGAAATCGGAATGCGAGATCAGCGCGATTTTCGGCGTGACGCCGAAGCGGCGCACGTGATGGGCGCTGGCGATCGCCACGTCGGCGACTTCCTCGGCTGACGGATCGTAGCGGACATGGGTGTCGGCGAAGAAGAAGGCGCCGCTTTGCGCGATGACCAGCGACAAGGCCGCGCAATCGTCGAAGCCCGGCGCAAGGCCGATAATGTCCTTGATGTGCCGAAGCCGCGTCTGGAAGCGTCCATCAAGGCCGCAGATCAGCGCGTCGGCTTCGCCGCGCCTGACCGCTAGCGCGCCGATCACCGTCGTGTTGGTGCGAATGAGCGTCCGCGCCGCGCTCGGGGTCACGCCCTTGCGGCCGGCGATATCGAGGTACGACGCGACGTAATCGCGGTAGCGCGGATCGTCTTCCGGATCGACGCTTTCGAAATGCTCGCCCGGCGCGAGACCCAAGCCGAAACGCTTGATGCGCTCCTTGATCACGTCGGGACGGCCAATCAGGATCGGCCGCGCAAGGCCCTCCTCGTTGATCACCTGCGCGGCGCGAAGCACGCGCTCGTCCTCGCCTTCGGCGTAGATCACGCGCTTCAGCGCCTCCTTCGCGCGGGCGAAGATCGGCTTCATCATCAGGCCGGAGCGGAAGACGAAGCGGCCGAGCCCATCGCGATAGGAATCGAGGTCGGCGATCGGACGCTTGGCGACGCCGGACTCCATCGCCGCTTTCGCGACGGCCGGCGCGATGCGCAGCATCAAACGAGGATCGAAGGGACTTGGAATGAGTGAGGCGCGGCCGAAAGGCGCGGCGACGCCGCCCAACGCTCTGGCGACGACGTCGGACGGCGCCTCGCGGGCCAGCGCCGCTATGGCGTCGACGGCGGCGTGCTTCATCGCCTCGTTGATGCTCGTCGCCTCGACGTCGAGCGCGCCGCGGAAAATGTACGGGAAACAAAGGACGTTGTTGACCTGGTTCGGATAGTCCGAGCGGCCGGTGCAGATCATCGCGTCCGGCCGCTCGGCGATGGCGAGCTCCGGCATGATCTCCGGCGTCGGATTGGCCAGCGCCAGGATCAGCGGATTTTTCGCCATACGTTTTAGAAGCTCGGGCTTCAGCACGCCGCCCGCGGAAAGGCCGAGAAAAATATCGGCGCCGTCGATGACGTCGGCGAGCTGGCGCCCCTCCGTCTTTTGCGCATAGACCGCCTTCCAGCGGTCCATCAATTTCTCGCGGCCTTGATAGACGACGCCTTCGATGTCGGTGACGAAAATGTTCTCACGTTTGGCGCCGAGCGAGACGAGAAGATTGAGCGAGGCGAGAGCTGCGGCGCCGGCGCCCGAGGCGACGATCTTCACCTTGTCGAGCGTCTTGCCGGCGATCGACAAGGCGTTGGTCACCGCGGCCGAGACGATGATCGCGGTGCCGTGCTGATCGTCGTGGAAGACCG
>DATGHD010000392.1:0-2039 GCA_035308145.1 Roseiarcus sp. | reverse complement strand
CGGATCGATTGGACGACGCCGGCCAATATTTTGGAGAAAATCATCCGGCGCGAGGCGGTGCATGCGATCGACGGCTTCGAAGGCCTTCGCCAGAGATTGGAGCCGCAGGATCGCCGCCTCTACGCCTTTTTTCATCCCGCGCTCGGCGACGAGCCGCTGATCTTCGTCGAAGTCGCGCTGACCGATTCCATTCCCGGCGCAATCGCGCCGCTGCTGGCGGCCGATCGGGCCGAGCTCCTGCCGCAAGCAGCGACGACCGCCGTCTTCTATTCGATCTCCAACGCCCAGAAGGGTCTCGCCCGCGTCAGCTTCGGCAATTTCCTGATCAAGCAGGTGGCCGAGGAGCTGAAACGCGAGCTGCCGCGGTTGCAGACTTTCGTCACGCTCTCGCCGGTCCCGGCTTTCGCGCGTTGGCTCGCCGGCGAACGCGAAGACGAAGGGTCGCCGTACCTCAATCAAGAGATGCGCCGCGCGCTGAGCCTCATCGACCATCCCAATTGGCACGGCAAGGCTGCGGCGGTCGAGGCCTTGAGCCGCATACTGCCGGTTCTCGCGGCCAATTATTTCATCCACGCGCGAACGAAGAATGGACGCATGATCGATTCCGTGGCGCGCTTCCATCTCCGCAACGGCGCGAGGCTCGAGCGGATCAATATGCTCGGCGATCTATCGCCCGCCGGGCTGAAGCAATCGCATGGGCTGATGGTCAACTATCTCTACGACCTCGATCATATCGAGGAGAATCACGAGACTTTCGCCAACAAGGGCGAGGTCGTCGCCTCTTCCGCCGTGCGCAAGCTTGCGCGACTGCGGCCGGGGCGGGAGAACGCCCTTCTCCCCGCAGCGCGCGGAGAAGGCGGCCGCGAAGCGGCGGGATGAGGGGCCGCTCGCGCCAAGAATCCGCAATGCGAATGTCAACGAATGTCGGGGAGAGGCGCGGCGCAAGGGACCCTCTCCCCGTGGAGCGAAGCGGAACGGGGAGTGGTAAGGTGAGGGGCCTGTCGTTCAATCTCGACCGTGGTGGTTTACTCCCCAAGCCCCTCTCCGTACCTCTCCCCGCAAAGCGGGGAGAGGAATCCCCGACGCCGAGTCCGGAATCGCAATCGTTCTGATGTCCGCCAATCTCTACGACATAATTCGCGCCCGCGCCCCGCGCCTCGACAAGATGGCGATGGAGGCCGAGCCCGGCCTCTCGCTGACCTATGGCGAATTCTTCGAACGCGTCGGCCGCTGCGCCAATGCGCTCGTCAGTCTCGGCGTTAAGCCGGGCGATCGCGTGGCGGCGCAGATCGACAAGTCGCCGGACGCCATCGTCCTGGCGCTCGCCTGTTTCAGAGCCGGCGCGGCCCTGCTGCCGCTCAACACCGCCTATACGCTCGCCGAGCTTGAGTATTTTTTGAGCGACGCCAGGCCCGCGCTTGTCGTCTGCCGGCCGGCGATGCTGGAGGATGTGCTCGCCCTGGCGCAGGCGCCTGGTCTTCCGGCGGTCGAAAGTCTTGGCGCCAGCCGCGACGGGACGCTCGCAAAAAAAATCGCCGAAGCGCCGGCCGACTTTGCGACCGTTCCCCGCGCCGCCGACGATCTCGCCGCGATCCTCTATACGTCGGGCACGACCGGGCGCTCCAAAGGCGCGATGCTGACCCATGAGAACCTCGCTTCGAACGCCCTCATCCTCGTCGACGCCTGGCGCTTCACGGAAAGCGACGTGCTGATCCATGCGCTGCCGGTCTTTCATACCCACGGGCTTTTTGTCGCGACCAATGTCGCGCTTCTCGCCGGCGCGACGATGATTTTCCAGCCGCGCTTCGACGCCGACGCGATCGTCGCGGCCATGCCCCGCGCGACCAGCCTGATGGGCGTGCCGACTTTTTACACGCGTCTCCTCGCTCATGACGGCGTGACACGCGAGACGACAAGACACATGCGCCTCTTCGTCTCCGGCTCGGCGCCTCTGCTCGCCGACACCCACGACGCCTGGCGCGCCAGGACCGGTCACGCGATTCTCGAGCGCTACGGCATGACCGAGACCGGCATGCTGA
>DATGHD010000391.1:0-21267 GCA_035308145.1 Roseiarcus sp. | reverse complement strand
GCCTTGTCCCATAGCTCGGCGATCGAAGCAAGACGCGCCGCGCCCTCGCCGGCCTTGTCGCGCGCCCGGTTCGCCAGCCAATCATAAAGCGCAAGGCTCAAAGTCTCGAAGTCGCCGTCCCTGCCGCGCGCGGCGACAGCGTCGGCCAGCCGATGGACCAGGCGGTCGTCGCTTTGCGGCAAGCGCTCGACCGCGGCGGCGACCATCGCCTCGAACTCGGCGCCGTCTGGGTCGATGCGTCTTAAGGCCTCGCGCACGGAGCCGTTGGCGCGCTGCGCGGCCGCCGCCAAAGCTTCCTCGTCGATCTCGCTCCAAGGCGCGCCAAAACCACGTACGATCGTGACGATTTCTTCCGGCGAAAGCGGTTCGAGCTGGAGCCTTCGGCAGCGCGAGCGGATGGTCGAGAGCGTCAATCCAGGCCGATGCGCCAAGATCAAGAACAAGGCGCGAGCCGGCGGCTCCTCGATCATCTTCAAAAGCGCATTGGCGCTCGAGGGATTAAGGTCTTCCGCCGTGTCGACAATGCAGACGCGCCACCCCCCGGCCCCGGCCGACAAATGAAACATCTGCAAGGCGCCGCGTACGTCGTCGACGCGGATGTCGGTGTAGAAATTCTTTCGCTCCGCGTTCCAGGCGCGGCGCAGCGAAGCGAGGTCCGGATGCGCCTGGACCGCGATCTGCCGCGCCGCCGGCGCGCCGGGATCGACAAAAAGATCGCGCGCGCCGCGAACCGCCGGGCTTTGCGGATCGGGATGGGCGAGCACGAAACGCGCAAAACGCCAGGCGAGCGTCGCCTTGCCGACGCCTTCAGGCCCGCCGATCAGCCAGGCCTGGGCGAGCCTGCCGGCGCGATAGGCGTCGAGAAGCTCGGCCTCCGCCGCGCGATGGCCGACTAGGCCAAGGCTCTCGCGCGGATGCGGCGCGCCGTCATAGACATCGCTTTGTTGGCTCGAATCGCGGGTCAATGCGCTCACGACCGCTTTCCTCTGGCGCGCGGCCTGACGCGAAGCCGCTCGCGCACGGTCGCCCAAATCGCTTTGGCGACCTCGTCGCTCGGATGGTCCGCATCGATGACGACGCAGCGGCGGGGTTCTGCGGCCGCGATGTCGAGAAAGGCTTGGCGCAAGGCTTCATGAAAGCCGCGACTCTCCCCCTCGAAACGGTCGGGCGCAGCGCCGGGGTCTCGCCGTTCGGCCGCGCGGGCGAGGCTCCTTTCGATCGGCATATCGAGGATCAGCGTGAGATCGGGCTTGGTGTCGCCCACCGCGACGCGTTCGAGGCTGTCGATCAAGCCTTTGTCGAGCTTTCCCGCAGCGCCCTGATAGGCGCGGGTCGAATCGGCGAAGCGGTCGCAAATGACCCATTGGCCGGCAGCGAGCGCGGGCTCGATCTTCTTGTCGATGTGATCGATGCGGGCCGCGCTGAATAGGATCGCCTCCCCGGACGGGCCGAAGGGCTGGGCGGCGCCCGACAAAATCACCCGCCTCAACGCCTCGGCGCGCGGCGAGCCGCCAGGCTCGCGCGTCGTGACAATCGTGAAGCCGGCGTCTCGGAGGCGCTCGGCAAGCAATTGCGCCTGCGTCGATTTGCCGACCCCCTCGCCGCCCTCGAAGGTTATGAAACAGCCTCTCTTTGGCGCGGCCATCAGTTCTTCGCAAACGGCTTGCGCAACAGATCGAGGGCGAGTTCGACGCCGGCGTCGAAAGCGCGCTGGCGCAGCGAGCCAAGACCAACCGCCTCGCTCGTCCTCAGCGGCGTGTCGAGCACGAGCTGCTGGTCGCGCCACACTTTGAGCCGCGCGACTTCCACGCCTTTCTCCACCGGCGCCACCAGCGGTCCGCGATAGACAATCTTGGCTATCAGGCGGTCGTCGGCGCCATGCGCAAGAAAGACTTTGACGGGCTTATCGGAGGCGAGCGGGACTTCGCCCTGCGCCCCGCCGAAGACTGAGGCCGAGCCCACCTCCTCGCCCGGCTGGAAGAGCGTCCTGGCGTCGAACGAACGAAAGCCCCAAACGAGCAGTTTTCTTGCCTCCTCAGCACGATCAGCGGCGTTCTTCAATCCATTGATGACGACGATCAGCCTCTGGCCATTCTCCACCGCCGAGCCGACCAATCCGAAGCCGCCGTCCGCGGTCTCGCCAGTTTTCAAACCGTCCGCCCCGAGATCCATGGTCAGCAGGGGGTTGCGATTGAGCTGGCGCACCTTGTTCCAGGTGAATTCCGTCTCGCCAAAGTAATGGTAGTTGTTGGGATAGTCGCGGATGATATGGGCGGCGAGCAAAGCCAGTTCGCGTGGCGTGACGCGCTCATGCGGATCGTCCTTGCCCCAGGGATTGGCGAAAGTGGAGCGCGTCAGGCCGAGTTCCGCGGCGCGTTTGTTCATCATCGCGGTGAAGTTCTCTTCCGTGCCGCCGACGCCTTCGGCGAGCGTGATCGCCGCGTCATTCCCCGATTGCACGACAAGGCCGCGGATGAGGTCTTCGACGCGCACGTGGCTGTGAACTTCGAGGAACATCGCCGAGCCGTGCGCCGGCGCGCCGCCGGTCCGCCAGGCGTGTTCCGAGACTTCGAACTGGTCGTCGAGATGGAGCCGCGCCTCCTGCAATTCGTGGAAGACGATTTCAGCGGTCATCAATTTGGACATCGAGGCCGGCGCCATCAGGGCGTCGGCGTTCTTTTCGTAGAGCGCGGCGCCGCTCTCATAGTCCATCAGGTAAGCGAAAGCCGCGCTGCTTTGAAAGCTCTGCGCCGTGGCGTCAGGCGCCCCGAGGCAGAGAAACGAACAAGCGATAAGCGCCGCAGCGCCGCGCCAAGGGGACACCGAAGCCTCGCGTCGAACCCGAAGAAACGCTTGGGAGCTTCTTATTTGGAGCCTCAGCCGCAGCAAATCAACGGCAATTCCACGCCTTTACGGCGTTCGGCTTAACGGAATGAAGCGTTGCGGGCTGAGCCGGTCAAACGGGCCCCGGCCGCGATGAAAATGGCGCCGCAATTCGCTGCGATCGGCGAAATAAAGGGCGGTGTCGGCGGCAAGACCTTTCGCCAAGGGCCGCGGCGGCGGCAGGACCACCGAGCCGGTGAAAGCGACCGGGATGGCGGCGTTGGGAATCGTCCCAAGATCGAAGGGACGAGACGGCGGCGTCGGCGCATTGACCGGAATGGGCTTAGCCGGCTCGGCGGCGACCGCAACCGGCTCGGGCGCCGGAGCAACCGGCGCCGGCTTGGCCGGCGCGGCGGGCGTGATGGCGCTGGCGAGCTTCTCGACCGGAGCGAACACAGCGCCGGCCATCATCACGGGGCGGCCGTCCGGCATGCCGTCGAGCGTCGCCAGCGCCCCGTCGACCCTCAGCGTCGCAGCCAGTTTTTCGTCGTCAGAGCCATCGAGCGAGGCGCGCCCGACATATTCGACCTTCACTCGGGCGGTGCCCTCGCCCTTGAAATCGAGCGCATCGGCGACCCGAGAGGAAACGTCCATTACGCGTCCGCCGTGGTAAGGGCCGCGATCATTGACGCGGACGATGATTGAGCGGCCGTTGCCGAGGTTGGTCACCCGCGCGTAGCTCGGCAAGGGCATGGTTGGGTGGGCGGCCGAGATCGATTCCTTGTCGTAAACCTCGCCGTTGGCCGTCCGGCGGCCCTGGAAGGCGTCGCCGTACCAAGAGGCCATGCCGACCGCCGTGTAATTGTCGTTCTCGGTCGGGACGTAGGTGCGGCCGGCGATCTTGTACGGATGGCCGACCAAATAGACGCCGCCGCCGCGCGGAATCGGCTGACCATCGGCGACGACGCGCGGGCTTGCCGCGCCATAGATGGCCGGGGAAAAATGCTCTCGGCTGCTGACGTGATGATAGGTCGGGCTTTGCGCGCAGCCGGCTAGGCCCACGGCCAATGCTAGGCCCGCCCACCGATTGGCGGGCCGCGCCAATGAATATCCCGTCCGCCATCGGGAGCCAGGTTTCATCGACGCAAACTCGCCAAGACGCAACGCAACTTGCCCGTCTCGACCGCGGCGCGACCGCGCCGCGTCCCTGGTCGGACACGGACCTCTGACATGGTGAAGGCCAATTTGCCCCTGCTTCCTTTCCGGAGTCCTAACGGTTGGCCCGCGCCTTGACGAAATGGCTAAGCAAAATAACAGCGACCCTCAAGCGGCGCAATTGTGGCGATTATCGCGACACGTGTTGACAATCCGTTAACCAGGCGCGGGAGGGTTAGAGCGGCTGTCGAAGTCCGCGAAAATTTTTGGCTCGCCGCGGAACTTTCCTATCGTAAGGGCGTTGACCGATCGCGGAAGCGCGCGCCCCATTGCCCCCCAGCCTTGCGCGCGCTGACCCGTCGGCCCCGTTGTGCAGAGCGACGGGGCCGATTTCTTTTTGACGTTGCTTCAAAGAAGCCCCCTTTTCAAAATCGGCTCGCTGCCGCGCCTCTCCGTACGTCGCAGGCCTTCTTCGTTGATTGTGGCAAATGCCACAGCGCCAAAGATTGAGTCCTCTTACGCATTGTCTCTTGAGCGCGCTTCCCTGGTTCCTCTTAGCGCGTTTCCTGACTTTGGCCCCGCCAGATGGAGCGCGGGGCCCGTTTTTTCAGCGCGGTTCCGCGCTCGGCGAGCGATTGCGGTCAATTCGACCGCACATTTTTCGCACATTTCCTGCCCGTCACGATTTCTCGGGACGTTGCACGTTTCAGCGCGCCTCTGCGCAAAAGGTCAGGTCCTTGTCCTTGCACAGCGGCTGGGCCAAGACCGACCCATTCCTCAAAGTGGTCGTCGAGGGCTGGCAAACGATCGCCAAGGGCTCGGCGTCCGTCACGGACATGGTGATCCAGGGCATATTTCCCTGGTGCTTCACGCCGGAAGTCTATGCGTCAAAGCCGGAGTATATCGACGCGCTCGCCGCCTTCGTTCGCGTACGCCCAGTGCAGCCGCTTGCGGCATTCTTGAGCCAGTCAAACGCGGTGATCGCCCATGACGCTCAGTCGGAACTCGGCAAGATCAAAGCGCCGACGCAGATCACTTTCGGCCGGCATGACGTCGTGACGTCGACGCGGTTTGCCGATACGTTGAAGAATGGCGTCAGCGACAGCGAAGTCGTGGTTTTCGAGGGCTGCGCCCACGCGCCTATTTATGAGAATGTCGCCGAATTCAATGAGAAGACGTTGAGTTTTCTCAAACGACATTAGCGAGTCGCCGGAAGGCTTCTAACGATGTCGCGCCGGCGCGACACGGACGGGAGCTTAGGAAACCTTAAGATTGACGTAAGGAATTATTCCGACAAGCCGGCGGCGCTCATTGACAACCGAATGGCCAGTCCCTCGGGCCGCCAGTCACGCGAAATCTTGCCGTCGAGATGGCCCGCGATCATCATGCGAGACAAGAGGCTGCCGAAACCATGCAGCTCTTCGGGTTCCGTTACCGCAGGTCCCCCGCGTTCCGTCCAGGTCAGAACGAATTTGTCGTCCTCTTGAAAGGTGGCGACGTCGACCGTTCCGCTCGGGGAGCTCATCGCGCCGTATTTAGCGGCGTTGGTCGCGAACTCCTGGAGAAGGAGCGCCAGACTTGTCACCGCCGCGAAGGAAAGGATGATATCCGGCCCGCTTATGGTCACGCGGGCGCCGTTCCCAGCCAAATGATCGTATGGCGAGAGAACGGTCCGAACGAGGGCGTGCAGCGTCGTGGGCCGATCGACTCCCAGAGCAGCGCCGGGGTCGCGCCAGAGGGTGAGCGCATGGGCCCGCGAGAGGGCGCTCAGCCGTTCGCCGACCGAGGCGGCCATTTCCTTGGGCGTCTTGGCTGAATAAGCGCTCAACGACACGACGCTGTTCGAGATCGCGAAAAGATTCTTGATGCGGTGGTTCATTTCGCGAAGCATCAAGTCCCGCCATTCTTGCGCCCGCTTGCGGTCGGTGATGTCGCGGGCGATTTTTGACGCCCCGATAATCTTGCCGCCGCGGCCTCTGATCGGCGACACAGTCAGCGAAATATCGATCAGAGTTCCGTCTTTGCGTTGGCGGACGGTCTCGTAATGTTCGATCCGCTCGCCGCGCCGAATGCAGTCCAAGATCATCGGTTCTTCGTTGCAGCGATCAGCCGGTATCAGCAGCGTCACTAGCTGGCCGATCGCCTCTTCGGCTGTATAGCCAAAGAGACGCTCCGCTCCTCTGTTCCAACTTTGGATGACGCCGTTCAAATCCTTCGCGAGAATGGCGTCTTCTGAAGATTCGATAATGGCTGCATAGTGTCGGCTCGCCTGCTCGACCTGGCGTGACGTCTCGATGTCCGCCAACAGGTTGACGGCGCCTATCAGATCGCCATTTTCGTCAAAAAGCGGCGTCGGATAGGCGAGGAAGGGAATTCGCGTTCCGTCCGGGCGCTCGGCAATGGCTTCCATGCCGCGAATGGCCCGCTTTTCCTTAAGAGCGATCGCCATCGGACACTCGTCATGCGGCAGCGGCGAGCCGTCCGGCCAGTAAAGCTTCCACGAGCCGCAGAATTCGCTCTCGCCCAATTCGGGACGGCAACCCCATAGCGCCGCGGCGGCGTCGTTGTAGAACGTAATCCGCCCCTCAGCGTCCGTCCGGTAGATGGCCGTGGGCAACGCGCGCAAGAGCTCGTCGGATTGCGTGTCGACGCCCATTCGCTCGGCCGCGCTGAGGCGATGGCCGTTCATAAGATTTGCCTCGATCAGAGACCCCTGCCGCACGTGACGCCTCGTCGTTAAAAGTCGAGCGCGAAGTCCAAGGCCCTCAAAGCGTGATCATAGAATCCTGAAGCGAAAACGAGGAGGATTTTTGGCATGACGGCCGGCGCGCCGAGGGCGTGGCGCTTCCGACAACCGAGCGAGCCGCTCGCGAATTGATTGGAATTGGTGGAACTTGCCGCACGGGTCTTTGTTCCCGGTCCAAATGGAGCTCCGGAAATGATGGCCGAGGCCTCTCCGTCTGCCCGGCCTGTCGTGCTTGTCGTCGAGGATGAGCCTGTTGTGCGGTTCACCGCGGCTGCGCAAATCCGAAACGCGGGCTTTCGAGTTATCGAGGCCGGAAGCGCCGATGAGGCCATCGACATCTTGAACGCGCGCGACGACATCCGCGTGGTTTTCACCGATATCGAAATGCCGGGGACGATGGATGGCTTGAGGCTCGCGCGCGTCGTGCGAGAAAAATGGCCGCCGGTTGAACTCATCGTGACCTCCGGGCGGCGGCGAATTGCCGAGGCGGATCTGCCGTCCAGAGGTCGATTTATTGAAAAGCCCTACACTGAACGTCAGCTGATCGACTCGATCATCGCCTTTGTGGCCTAAGCCCCGTCGCGTCCGAGCGGCGCGAGCGGCGAAATAGAACGCTCGCCGGCCAAATCACCGAACGGCGGCTGCGGCCTCCTGTGGACAACTTATTGAAAGATGAATATTCTCAAAGCAATGCGGCGAGCAGCAAGCGCAGGAATTCAAGTTGCCGAATAGCATCACCGTGCAACCGCAAAACCCCGGCGACTCCGCGACGATGTTCCGGTTGTGGATCGACGGCAAGGTCGTCGGCGAAAGTCTCACCGCCGCCCAGACTCATTTGCTGGTCGGAGAAATTCTGGAGCGCATCGCGCTTCCGAGGATCGGTCGGGTCATTCGCGGCGCGCGCAGATTGGCCGACGAAGATCTCAACGATCGTCAAAGCCTTTTGTAGGATGGGTTGCGCTGGTCGTCGGCGCGAAGCTCATAGCGGCGCCGCCCTCAAGGTGGCGGTACGTTTGACGCCGCCATTAAGTTGCATGCGTCCTTAACCGGCTGCGGTAGGCGGATCGGTCAGCGCGGGTGGCCGCAGCGGCAGTTCGAAGATCGCCCCTTGAAGGCCGGAGGCCTATCTGGGCCGGCGGCGCCAAGCGGCGGGCCAGCGCCATGAAACAGAAACGTCGCCGAGCGCTTGCGTGGGAACATGCCGCCCTATCGCCGCGTTTACCCAGCGCCGATTGTCGGCGGGAGGCAAAGCTTGAAATGAGCGCGGTCGTCAAGGCCGGAACCGGCAACGCTGAGGTTGCGAGGCCGGCCGAGCCCGTCGCAGGCGCGTCGTGGCGCGGCATGGGCCAAATTCTCAGGGCGTTCGCCCTCTTTCGAAATCAGCGTCACAAGATCAGATTTTACACGCTCCCGTCAGGCAAGCGCACCTGGATCCGGCTACCCAGGAAGAGATGGCTATTCTAAACGCCTCATGGGATGTAGTGGCCGCATAGCCGATACGTTTCTTTGGCGGCGGCGCTGAGGCGCTCGCTCTGACAGAAATCCTTCTTGGCGCCTGCCGGCGCGGGGTGAGCCGCCGCGTCGTGCGCGGAGAGATCTCGCAAACGTCAACCTTCGAAGTCGCTCGGAGCCTTTTCGGCTCTTCCGCGTTTCAGCTTATGCGCGACACTCCGCGCATTGACGCAACCGCCGCGATTTGCGGCGCAACCGGAAGGGCAAGCCATGTCGTCACTTCACTCGATGGGCTTTTCGCTGACCGTCCTCGTCGGCGCTGGAGCCCTCTTCGCTTCCCTAGCGACAACGCAAGCCGCGATGCGGCCGACCATCCATTACGCGGCGGACAATGTTCAGCGGGTGGACTGCGCTGTCGGAGCGCACATCGGGCCGCTTGGCACCTGTATTTTTGGCGCTCCCGATCGCGACGACAGGCCGGTGATTGAACACCGATCTGTAGACGCCCCCCGCGAGGGTTGCCGCACCAAGACCGTCAGGAGAACCGACGAGATGGGGAACAGCGAGACCAGGTCAAGAACCGATTGCGACTAGCTGAAAGGTCGGCCCGCCCGCCGCTGCGGCGGGCGGGCCCCGCGAAGCGGAGGCAAACCAAATATGGTACGGGTTGAAATCGCCGGGCGGGTTGGCTCGGCGGTGAGGCGCAGTCGGCCGGACGGCGCATTCTCTTGATCCAACGTCTAGACGCTTAATGGTCTGACGACGGCTTCGAACCTTCGTCCGGCTTTCGAGCGGAAACTTGTCGCGGTCTCGGTTATGGACCGCCGATTCTGGGAAGGCCGGGATGCGAGTGTTTGTCGCCCTAATCCTCATAATCTACTTGATTGGCGTCGGCGTAGTGCTTTCACCGACAATTAAAGAAAAATGGAATACGGCGACGGCGAGTGACTTAACAGCGAGCGTCATTCGGGAGTTGCCCTACGCCTTCGCGTGGCCGGTCAGAGTCTATTACAGCCTCACCGGACACACGCCTTCGCCTTCGCCTTCGCCTTCGCCTTAATCACATTTCGAGCGCCCCGTAACCAAATCTGGCCTGAAACGCGGCAGCCTCGTCGGACGCAGCGATGCGCCGGATGCCCGTCCTGCCCATCTCCACGCGCGTCTGACCGATTCCGCGGGTCTAGTAAAATCCATCCGGCGGCAATGCTCGTACATAGGGCCGAATGCGCCGGCGAGGCCGCCATCGGGCGTGTCAATCGCAAGCTGACAGGGAACTTAAGAATATTTCCCGTTCTCAAAGTGCTTGAGCCAGTCGGCGGACTTGCGCTGGATCCAATCTTGCGCCTCGGCCTCGGTGTTGAAGCCGCCAAGCTGCTGATCTCGTCCCGAAGGAAGCCTCACCAGAATATACCAACCGCGCCCGATCATCATCTCGACTGGGCTGAAGGTCACTCTGTGCCTGGGGTCGACCATCGTAAGACTATGCGCCACAATCGCCCGACGCGCTAGCGGCCGCTCCCGTCGGCTTGCAAAAGTGCGAAAGTTCTCCTACTTGACCGTCATTGATATTTCGGCCGATCGATCTGGCCCCGACTATGTCGGGTTTGCTTCGTCAATCTCCAAAATCTCGATATGTCGGTTTGGCGCCATGCGCCGAGCCGGCCTCACGCAGCAAACCGCAAAGGAAAAAGAGACATGGCCAAAGGAACGGTCAAATGGTTCAACGCAACGAAAGGCTTCGGCTTCATTCAGCCCGAGGATGGAAGCAAGGACGTGTTCGTCCATGTCTCCGCCGTCGAGCGCGCCGGTCTCACCGGACTCGCTGAGGGTCAAAAAGTCACATACGAAATTGAGCAGGATCGGCGGACGGGAAAGTCCTCCGCTGGCCAGCTACGTGCAGTGTAACGTAACCCTGTTTTCAGGGTTCCGCGCCTCCCCGGCGTAGCAAATCACGGACGTAATCGCCACATCGCCGATAGGGCCGCCGCTCACAACACGGCGGCCCTATCGTGCCTTAGCCCTTGTTGATCGGCTGTGCGGCGCCAGCCTTTCCCCTTGATCGAGTGCGCCTCAGGCGTTTTTCAAGCGCCAAAGTTGAAAGCCCGCTTCGTTGATCGCCGCCTCGATCTGGGCGCGCGACAGGCCATGGGGCGGGGCTCGATCTTCCCTGACGACGCCGACTGCCCGCCACGGGCGAAATTGGTCCGGCAATTTATCCCCGGTCGAGTCTCCTGCGAACGCCTGCAAATCTGGCCTTGCGTCCGATTTGAACATGTATAGCCGCATCTTAAATCGCTTTGCCCAAAGCCTGCCCGCCGCTCTTATATCAGCTATATCAGCCCTTGGCCTTAAGGGCTCTAAGGAGTTCGACTTCGTCATCCGCGGCTTTCTCGTGTCGGCCAGAGTCAAAGGCCGCCGCCCCTCCTCGAAGGTGAGCGGCGGTCTCAGTTTGCGGGTCCACGGCATGCCAAGCAAAAGACTGCCGAATCCCAAAGCTCTAGGCCTCGCGCTCACGCATCATCACCCACAGCGCCTCTAAATCGGCTACCGAATCCGCCATCTGCTCATACATCTTGGCAAGCTCTTGGTAGGCTTGCCGCGACGTGGGAGTTTCCGCTTTCTGGGCTTTCGCTCGGAATTCCGCCGAGCGCCGGCGAAGCTGATCAATCTGTGCGGAATAGGGCGCGGGCTTTTCCATAAGAGAGCGAAACGCGCCACGGCCTTAAAATGATCCCCCGGAGAACAAAATTCACCCCTTTGGCCCGCGGCGCCGTGAGCCTCTCGCCGCCAAGGCCAGCCTGATCCGCGGCGGATTGCTCCGATCACGTCAGCGCGACGCTTCTCGCCGCGAGGCCCCCCGCGGGCATTATCTCTCCGCCTCCAACCGCTGGATTGCCTCGTCGTAAGCCGCAATATTTTCGGTCAGTATCCTAACGGCTTCCTCTCTGGTCGTTCCCCGCATGATGGGAGCTTTTTCGCCGGCCGCAATCGCCGCAAGTTGCTGCATCGCGTCTTCGCGATAGCGCTTCACCGCAGCCAGGATTCGCCCGTCGTCTTTTTCCACGGCGCACCCTTGCTTTTCGCCAAGCACAGCGGGTTTTCTTCTAACCCACGAGATTTCCAGCCGCCCGTCGCCGGGCGCGTCGCCCATCGAGGGCGGACTGCGGCAGGTTAGTGAAGTTCCTCGATCGTCGCTTCGGATACCGTGCGCTTGAGCATTTCCGCGAATTGATCTGCATATTTGCTCAGCCTTTCGGGGTCGAAGCCGAAATGCCGAACGGTGAAAGCAATGAAAGCCTCGCCGAGCCCCTCGTAGACATCCCCTGTCGCAAGCTTTTCGCCATGGGCTTCCAGCGCGCCGCCGACCTCGTCTATGGCCGCGAGGATTTGTTGGGCGACCAGACGTTTTGACTTGTCGTCATCGTTCATCTGCGCGGCCTTCTCTTCCTCATCCTCACCCCCGGGCCGTCAGCGGCCGCGGTACTTCACCAAAAATGACACTGCTAAAATCAGGGCGAGAGTAACGGCGACCGCCACGAGCCGAATCGTGATCAGGCGCTGGCGAGCGTGTTCGGACAACGGTCCCTTTGGCCTTTTATCCTTCGTCACCGGCTTTTCGCCTTGAGCTTCACGCCCGGTTGCTCGTGCGTGAACTCAACGCCGCCCAACTCAAGGGCCCGCCGGATCGCCTCGATGTTTGGCGCAAAACTTTCGAGCCTGCCCTTCCCCCGTTCGAACTTTTCTATCGTCACGTCGCTGACGCCAGAGTAGCCAGACAGCCTGATCAGCGACCAGCCAAGAAGTCTCCGCGCCGTGCTGACTTGATCGCCGGTGATCATTGCGCTTCCTCACAGCCTGGCGTCGGGTCCGTAGCGTTCCTCCCCGCCGAAAGATCGGCGAGGGACTTCAATTGTCGTTCCCATGTCCGCCATGTTCGCCGGAGGGACGCCAATCGGGCGACTCGGGCGCGGCGTCGAAGCCCTTGCGAAGCCGCACGCCCGGGCCCTCGCCGTTCTGGTCAACGAAGATCACGCCGGCAGATTCAAGGGCGCGCTGAATAGCGGCGATCGTCGCGCGATTCGCCTGTAAGTCCGCTTCGACGCGCGTAATCGTATTCGGCGAGACGCCGGCCAATTTCGCCAAATCGCGGACAGACATCTTGATCGCGGCTCGCGCCATCCGCAATTGAGCGCCCGTCACATTGTGACCCTGTCGCAAAATAGTTACTGCATCGCTGTTCCTATATTGATATAATATCACTGTTTAGTGACAAGACCCAACAGGAATTTCCCATGCCGGAACGGTGCGCTTCGGCATGAATTACTCCAAATGCGGTGATTGAACCAACCTTGCCATTCGGCGAGCGTCGAGCATGAGGCTGAGGACAGGGAAAATGAATTACTCGGCTCACATTGCGACGATCGCCTTCGTTCTGTCGGGATGCGTCAGACCGCCCGCTCCCGTCATTCAGACAACGCTCGACGCCCTGAAGGGGCATCCGGTGAAGGAGGTCGTCGACAAGCTCGGCGCGCCGGCCAGCCAAACTGAAGCGGATGGCAAAAAGACCTTTGCATGGACGACTTCGATCCCGGCGCAATGCGCTTTGACGGTGTTTGCTGGCAAGGACGATAAAATCGCCGACTACGACTTCAAGGGAACGATCGGCGGATGCGGACACTTCGCGCACCTGCTCGACAGCTCATATCATGAAGTGCAGGACATGTTTAAGCCGTGGTGATTTGCCAGCGTGGCGCGGTTTTATCGCAGCGCGCGACCGGCCGCCGGAGCGATAAGGGCTGGGCGTCTTGCGGAAGCGGAGCGACGACGCCCGTCGAGTTTCGTGGAACCTTTTGCAGAGCACGGCGATTAAGCGCGCATCCGGCGATGGGTGCTGCGCACTTATGCCCGAGCGTTTCAATTCCGGCGCCTACGACCCCGAGCTTATCAAACTGATGAGCGCGGCGGTGAATGCCGCGTGGGATGCTTTCGAGCCTCGGCCCCGAAATGAGCCTCTGGCGAAATCTCTTATGGCGAGCGCCGTCATCGAGAACGTCGAAGCGGGCGTCAACGATCGCGAAACCCTTGTTCGCAGAGCAACGATTGCGCTTATAGCCGCCATCAAGATCGATCCAGCCGAGCTAAACATCCATCCTCGGCTAAACGGCGCCAAGCGGCCGTCGAATCCGCCGGCGCCGCGAAGGCAAACGGTCGCGCGCTAAGGCTTAGGGCTTTCGCCCCTTCTCGCGACGTTGGCTTAAAGAGCAGCCTTTCGGCTTTGACCCGCGATCTCGAGCTGGCGTGGCAGTTCGTCCATGCTCGCGGCCTTGCCCTTTGGCGATAGCCGGGCGTCAGGCTGAGAAAGGGGCAATGATTGCCTGTGGGCAAGCCCGCGGAGGCGCGCAAGTTTGATCAAATGAGCGTGGTGAATCCTCCGAGATGAACAAAGGCCTTTGGCGGTCAGTTGCGTGATCAAAGCGACCATGACCGCTTAGGAGACCTGA
The DNA here is from genome assembly GCA_035308145.1 of Roseiarcus sp. Lineage (GTDB taxonomy): Bacteria > Pseudomonadota > Alphaproteobacteria > Rhizobiales > Beijerinckiaceae > Roseiarcus. The sequence goes on along the minus strand of DATGHD010000391.1, from coordinate 7,590 downwards.
CATGACTTCCTTAAAACGAACAGCTGTCGCTTCACTGACGGTTCTGACATTGACTGCTGCTGCGCTTGCGACGCCGGTGTCAGCGGCAGGCGCCAATTGGCGCGGCCATCACGGCGGCCATTGGCGCGGCGGCCGTTGGGGCTGCGCCGGCGCCGGGTGCTACGATTATGGATACGGCCCGTTCTACCGGGGGTATGGCTACAATTCCAACAATTGGTGTTACTTGGGTGAGTCTATGTACGATGGCTGCTAGGGGAATCCGCAGCGTCAGGCGAGGCCCCGCGCCAAGCGGAACGCAAGCCGCTTGATAGTCCACCCCTGACGTAGTCAGGCGGCGCAAGCGTTTGGGCCAAGCCGTTGCGGGATGCAGCGCCAAACCGGAGCCGTCCGCATGGGCCGCGACGCGAGCCTCGATGGCCTACGACGCATTGGTAAGGCCCACGCGGGCCTGGGGCCTCAGCGCTGCGTCTGACGCGCTCGAGCAATCCCTCACTCTCCCCCCTGCGACGTCGAGTTGGCGCCCGCGAGACGGTTGTCGCCGACCACGTCGGCGGCCATGATTGCCGCCGCGACGCTGATCGCGAGGGCCTGGAACGCTTCCGCCGCGTCTAGACTAGCGCGCTTCGCTCTAACCATGGGTTTCAAGTCTTCCCGGCGCCGCCGGGAATAGTTCATCGAGTCATTCGTTCTGATGAGGCATGGGCCGGCGATCGCGGCAAGGATTTGGCTCGGCCGGCCGATGCGCTGGGGAGCGCGGCCGTCTTGTGAGGTCGCCATGCTCAAGAGAACGTTGGAAGCCCTGCTGCGACTTCTTTTCGCGTCGTTCGCCGCGTACAGCGCCTTCGCGCTGGCGCACGCCTCTTCGGCGCTTAGGATCAACGACGTCGCTCTAAGTCGATTTCCGGCGGTTGAAATCTCGCGACCCGCTAACTTTATTCCGGCCGCTTCCGTTTTGATCCTGCCGCCCATGGAGTTCCGGCCGCGCGAGTGTCGAGGAGAGTTCAACCCTCATCGCCCTTTCTGACCTTGGCGCCGAAGGCGACAGGCCTGGCTGAAAGCGAGCGCTAGCCGTCGCCCCAATCAATGAAATGACTGTCAGGAGGACTACCGTCGCCCCAGGCGAGAAGATCGCCGCCGGGAGTATCGAAAGCGCATCGCGCATCGGCCGGCGCGCCTTCGCTCAAGATGAAAGAGGCCAAAAGAAGCGAGGCCAGAGCGCGAAGTAAGGTCGTAAACATCGCAGCCCTCGTTAGAGGCCGTCCGCGAACCGGCGGCGTCGCCCGCTGATTACGGGATGCCGGCATCGCCCCTCGACAGCCCGCCAGGGGGGATCATCGGCGCATCAAGCGTGCTAAGGGCCCGCGAGCTCGTATCCAAAAGGTACGACGCGGCCGGAGGCATGTGAATTCAAACCGAGCGCCGCTTTGCCGATCAGCGGTCCTATGGCGCCTCACCTCAGTGCCGCCTGAAGGTCGGGGACGCCCCGCGTCCTTGCCCGATCTTCACAAGCGTCTAAAGCATGTTGCGTTTAGATCACGCCATCCGCCGTCATTTAAGAGCGAAAGCGAAGCAATCCACTCATAGGTCGCCGCCCTATGAATGGATTGCTTCGTCGCTGCGCTCCTCGCAATGACGATGAGGCGATTCAACTGAATGTCATCCCGCTCTAGCGGCGTCGCAGCACTCCCTGCCTCACCCGGCGCTTAGACGCGGGCGAGACGCAAGTCGTCGCTGGGCGCGGCTATTGCGTCGGCTTCTCGCATTGGTGTTCCTTCGGATAGCCGGATATGTCGCTGCTTGCGCTGGTCGAGTCCCAACCATGGGCATAGGAGCAAGCAACGCGCGCCGGCGCGGGCGGAGAAGCGGCGCTTTGCCCGCCAGTCGCCGCGCTGGCGGCAGTCGCCGAGGCCCCGTCGTCCTGCCAAGAAATAGTGAGGCAGCCGCCAAGAGGAACGGCGGCTGCCGCTATGAGAAGCGCGCGGGCCAAAACTCTCCTCACTGCCTCTGCCCCTCCTTCCCGTCGCGCGACCCCTAAAATTCCGTACCTGACAAAGACCGCTTTGCCGACCCGCGCGGTCCTCCTTCAAAACGCTCGCAGCGAAACGCTTTGTTCAGGTTCTTCTATTCAAGCGTTTGATATTGCTGGTGAGCGCGATGGGACTCGAACCCATGACCTCCTGATTAAAAGTCAGATGCTCTACCGGCTGAGCTACGCGCTCTTTCAAGAAGACAGGCCTGCCTACAGCCTCGCTCTAACTTGGTCAATACGCCCGCGGCTCAGAGGGTTCGGCTCATTCGCGCCGCCTTGAGCCGTGCGAAATCTTCGCCGGCGTGATGAGACGAACGCGTCAATGGCGAAGAGGAGACGAGCAGGAATCCTTTCGCTGCGCCGATCGTCGCATAGGACGCGAACTCCTCCGGCGTCACGAAACGGATGACCGGGTGATGCTTGCGGCTTGGCTGCAAATACTGGCCGATGGTCAGGAAATCGACCTCCGCCGAGCGGAGATCGTCCATCAATTGCAAGACTTCATGCCGCTCCTCGCCAAGCCCGACCATGACGCCCGACTTGGTGAACATCGTCGGATCGAGCTCTTTGACGCGTTGGAGCAGCCGCACAGAATGGAAATAGCGGGCGCCCGGACGCACGGTCAGGTATTTCGACGGCACGGTCTCCAGATTGTGATTGAAGACGTCTGGCCTGGCGGCGACGACGATATCGAGGGCGCCGTCCTTTCGCAAAAAGTCCGGAGTCAACACTTCGATCGTGGTCGAGGGCGCGGCGCGGCGGATCGCGGCGATCGTCCGGGCGAAATGTCCGGCGCCGCCATCGGCGAGATCGTCGCGATCGACCGAAGTGACGACCACGTGGTTGAGGCCGAGCTTAGCCACGGCTTCGGCGACGCGCTCGGGTTCGCCCGCATCAAGTGCGCCCGGCAGGCCGGTGCGGACGTTGCAGAAGGCGCAGGCCCTGGTGCAGACCTCGCCCATGATCATGAAGGTCGCGTGCTTCTTCTCCCAGCACTCGCCGATGTTGGGACAGCCCGCCTCTTCGCAGACTGTGACGAGACGATTCTCGCGCACGATCCGGTTGGTTTCGGCAAATTGCGCGGAACCCGGCGCCTTCACGCGGATCCAAGGCGGCTTCCGCGCAATCGGCTGATCAGGACGATGGGCTTTCTCTGGATGCCGCTCCGCGGCGCGGGCCGCGCGCCGCGGATCATCGTTCAGAAGGTCGACCACCACCGTCATACCGATCTCCGGCGTCCATCGCCTAAAATGGCGATCGCGGACGCTTCTTTCCAGCGCTTATTCGCCCTACTGCCGCGCCGGCTGTTGACCGCCGTGGATCGCCATCCAGACCATCAGGACCACCACCGAGCCAATCAGCGCGGCGACGAAATGCGCGATCGATCCGACCACCGCCACATTCAGAAGCTCGGCGATTTTCGAGCCGATCCACGAGCCGACAATTCCGATCAGGATATTGGTCAACATTCCATGCCGGCTCCCGGTGATCATGCCGGCGATCCAGCCGGCGAGGCCGCCGATGATGATTAGCGAAAAGAAGCCGACGCCCGGCGTTCCGAGGACGCCTAAAGGTTCTTGCATGACATTGCTCCCTCTTTGAAGCGCTTAAAAGCGACGCGTTTGTCTTTTTGAAGCCGGCGCGACCGGCCGCCTTAGCCGCCCGAGAGCCGGGCGAGCGCGGCAATATAAAACCCGTCTGTGAAGGTTTGCAGAGGACTGAGGCGTAAGCCCGCCCCGAGCGCGGACGCCTGCGAAACGAGCGAGGGGAGCCCGGCGCTCCGCGCGAGATGCGCCGCTTCAACGGGAAGAAAGTCTGGCCGTCCTGCCAGGAATTCACTGACCCGATCCTCGTTCTCGGCCTTGAACAGCGAACAGGTGACGTAGACCAATCGGCCACCGTTCTTTACATATTGACTTGCTCGCGCAAGGGCTTGCCGCTGATCGTTCACCCTCTGCTCGAGAGCGCCAGGCCGTATGCGCCATTTGGCGTCGGGGTTGCGCCGCCAAGCGCCTGAGCCGCTGCAGGGCGCGTCGACCAGCACGACGTCGCAACGCCCGACGAGATCGGCCAGAACATCTTTTGCGCCCTGCGGCGGGCGAACTTGCACATTTCGGGCGCCAGCTCGCTTCAGTCGTTCGAAAATCGGCATGAGGCGCCGCCCGTCCGGATCGGTGGCGTAGATCTGACCGCGATTCCCCATCATGGCGGCGAGGGCGAGGGTCTTGCCGCCCGCCCCGGCGCAAAGATCGAGGGCCTGAGCATCGGCCGCCGGATTGCACAGAAGCGCGGCGATCTGCGAGCCTTCGTCCTGGATTTCGACGAGGCCCTTGGCGTAGGCCGGCTCGGCGGCGAGCGCCGGGCCGCGCCCATCGGGGCCGATTTCAATCCTGAGGCCGATCGGCGAAAAGGGCGTCTCTCGTGGGCCAAGATGCGCCAGCAGGACAAGCGCCTTGGCGCGGTCGCTCTTCAGCGTATTCACGCGAAGATCGACCGGCGCGCGGCGCGCCAAGGCCTCGCCCTCCGCGGCGGCTCTCTCTCCGAAACTTTCGGCGAAGGCGGCGCTCAGCCACTCGGGATAATCGCCGCGGATATGGGCCGGCGCCGCGTCCAAAGCGCCATGGCTCAGCCGATCGCGCTCGCGCTCGGTGAGCGGCGCCGGCGAGTGGCCTTCGCCGGTGAACTGCGCCTCGATGTCGTCCGCGCTCATCCCCCGCGCCTGTTTCAGCGCGCCGATCACGCTGGCGCGGGGGCTCGGATCGTCCATAAGCCAGGCGGAGGACGCTTTGCGCCGCAAGGCGTCATAGACGAGCGCGGCGATCGCAGAGCGATCCTTCGATCCCGCGAACCGGTGCGCAAGGCCCCAATCCTTCAAAGCGTCCGAGGCCGGGCGACGCTTATCCTCGACATCGGTCAGAACTTCGATCGCCGCCGCCGTCCGCGCCGCGGGCGTCATCGAGGCTTGACCGTGACGGCGGATGGCTGGTCTATGCCGGATGTCGATAGCTTGGCCATCGTCGGGCTTGTCATCCAATCCATCGGAGTCGTTATGCACCACACGCTTCGCGCTCTCGTCATCGCCGCCCTGGCGTTTTCTTTGGGAGCTTGCGCCCCGCCGCCGCCCCCGCCGAGCGCCGACATTGCTCCGCCAGCAAAGAAGAGGCTCGACGCCAAGACGCAACTCGAGACCGGCAAGACGTACTGATCGGCGCCTCGCGCGGGAAGCGGGGATTTATCGTAACGCCTGGTGAACGGTCAGTCAGCGCGAAAAAAAGAGCGAGGCGGTTTGTGCCTCGCTCTCTACGCACGTAAAGTGAGTTTTGTTCGCGCTCAGTTCGGCCAACAACGAGCGCCATACGGCCCAAGATGGAAGCCTGGAGGGCACGGGCGAGCCCACCCATAGCCTCCATAGTGATAGCCTCCCCACTGGCCGCCCGGACGGCAACCGCCCCACGGGCCGCGATGTCCGTACACGCCGCAGCCGCCGTAGACTTGGACGACGCCTGTATCCTTGCTGACCAGCGGGGCCAACATGGCCGCGTTGGCGGATGTCACGAGACTGACGCCCAAGACCGCGCCCAGAACGAATTTTACCGTCATGCGCACTCCTCCTATAGGGTGTAACGCACGAGCGCCAGCGCCCCCAGCACCCGGCGGGCGCAACGCTATCACTAAGGACGCCAAAGGCAATAACCCCGCTCGGCGCTCAGTTCGGCCAGCAGCGACGCTCCGGTCCCAGGTGATAGCCGGGCGAGCAGGCGCGGCCATTGTACATCGGATGACAACGACCGAACCCGCAGCTCTCGGCAATGCGCATCACGAGGGTCACGCGGACCTATACTCGCGTACTCGCCTGCGCTATAGAAAAATCGCCATCCAACATAATTGGATGGGAAGTGGAGGGTTGTCATGAAAAAGCTTTCGGCGGCGCTGCTCGGAGTCGTGATTCTTTCCACCGTCCTATCATCGGCGACGCCTGCGTTCGCGTTAGGCGGCTGCGGTCCGAACTACCATCGCAATGGGTGGGGCCAATGCGTATGGGGCGGCCAAAATCAAGGCTGGTGTATGGCGGCGACGGGCCATCCCGCCGTTCGTATGCCCGATGGGACGATGCGCTGTTTTAGGTGACGCCCCCGGCGCTCCGCGGGCGCAACGCTATTACCCAACGCTATCACTAAGGGCGCCCAGGCAGCGCCCTTAGTAAACGCCCTTAGTGGACGACCGGTTTGGCTCAGTTAGGCCAGCAACGCCTGCCCTCCGGCCCGAGATGGAAGCCCGGAGGGCACGCCCGGCCCCATCCATAGCCTCCCGCCTGGCCGCCCGGACGACACCCGCCATAAGGCCCGCGATGGGCATAGACGCCGCAGCCGCCGTAGACTTGCACGACGCCCGTGTCATTGCTGACCGGCGGGGTTAGCATGGCGGCGTTGGCGGACGTCGCAAGGCTCGCGGCGGCGAGCGCGCCAAATAGAAACTTCATCATCGCTCTCTCCTCCTTCAGGGTAACCGCACAACTCGGCCTTGACGAAGCCGACGCCGGCTTCGCCAAGGGCAAAAATCATCCGAATGCTCTAACCGAACGCTTGCTCAAGCTCAGTTCGGCCAGCAACGCTTGCCTTCCGGCCCGAGATGGAAGCCCGGAGGACAGGCGCGGCCGGTGGCCATCGGATGGCACACGCCGTGCGGGCCCCGCCACATGCCCGGGCCGCAGCCCTCAGCGACGCGCGTGACGCCGATTTCGCTCTTGACGGGCGCGACCGGGACGGTCGCATAGGCGGAAGTCGCCAAGCCGATCGCCAGAACCGCGCCAAGAATGACTTTCAATGTCATGCGTATCCTCCATGCCCAAATGAGTCGCCCTACCGGCTAACTCGTCAAGGGTTGCGACGCTATCACCGGCCGGATGAAGCGAGAATGAATGCTTCAGGCTCTATAGGCCGGAGGGATAATTGGGACTTTCCTTCGTGATCGCCACGTCGTGCACGTGGCTCTCGCGCAGGGCCGCCGCAGAGATGCGCATGAACTTCGCCTTGGCCTGGAACTCGGCGATGTCACGGGCGCCGACATAGCCCATGGCGGCGCGAAGGCCGCCGGCGAGCTGATGGACGATCGCCGCGACAGGGCCGCGATACGGCACCTGCCCCTCGACGCCTTCCGGCACCAATTTCATCTGATCCTTGATGTCCTGCTGGAAGTACCGATCGGCCGATCCTTGCGCCATCGCGCCCAACGACCCCATGCCGCGATAGGTCTTGTAGGAGCGGCCCTGATAGAGAAAGACCTCGCCCGGGCTCTCATCCGTGCCGGCGAAGAGCGAGCCGATCATCGCGCAGTCCGCGCCGCCTGCGATGGCCTTGGCGAGATCACCGGAATATTTGATGCCGCCATCGCCGATCACCGGCACGTCGGCTTTACGCCCCGCCTCCGCCGCCTCCATGATCGCGGTCAATTGCGGCACGCCGACGCCGGCGACGATCCTGGTGGTGCAAATCGAGCCTGGCCCGATGCCCACTTTGATGGCGTCGGCGCCGGCGTCGATCAGCGCCTGCGCGCCCTCGCGC
>DATGHD010000390.1:0-2861 GCA_035308145.1 Roseiarcus sp. | reverse complement strand
AAAATCAGCGCTCTGTTTCGCGTTCGTGCTCACGCTGAGAGCGCTCCGCGTCGCCTTGCTTCTTGTTGGGTCCGGCGCCGTCGCGCGCTTTCTCGCGACGCGACGCCTGGTCGTTGCGCGGAAGATTTGCGCTTCCTTGCTTCCCGCTATTGCGGAGGCGCGCGAAGAGCTTGCTGAGATTGTCCCACAGTTCCACCTTCACTCCGGCGCGGCGCATGATGACGTACTGCTGGATCACCGACAGCGTGTTGTTGCAGGTCCAGTAGATCACGAGGCCGGAGGGGAAGGAGCCCAGCATGAACGTGAAGATCACCGGCATCCAGGCGAACATCGTTTTTTGAACCGGATCGGCGGGCTCCGGGTTCATCTTCATCTGGACGAACATCGAGACGCCCATGACCAGCGGCCAGATGCCGAGCGTCAGGAAGTGGCCGAACACCGGTATCACCGTCGGATCCCACGGGATCAGACCGAACAGCGTGAAGATATTGGTTGGGTCCGGCGCCGAGAGATCCCTGATCCAGCCGAAGAACGGCGCCTGGCGCATCTCGATCGTGATGAAGATCACTTTGTACAGCGCGAAGAAGACCGGAATTTGGATCACCATCGGCAGGCAGCCGGCGACCGGATTGACGCCTTCGCGCTTGAAGAGCTCCATCTGCGCCTGCTGCTGCTTGGCGCGATCGTCGGGGAAGCGTTCCTTCAAGGCGGCGATTTCGGGCTGGATCGCCTTCATTTTGGCCATTGACGCGTAAGAACGGTTCGCCAGAGGGAAGAACAGCGCCTTGATCAAGATCGTCACGAGGATGATCGCCACGCCAAAATTGCCGACGATCTTGTAGATATAGTCGATGACGGCAAAGAGCGGCTTGGTGATGAAGTAGAACCAACCCCAGTCGATCATCAGGTCGAATTTCTTGATGCCGAGCTGCGCCTCGTAATTGTCGATGGTCGCCACTTCCTTGGCGCCGGCGAAAACGCGGGAGGTGACGTCGGTCGAGGCGCCCGGCGCGACGTCGTGCGCATCCAAGACGTAGTCGGTTTGATAATCGATGGCCGGCGCCGCGCCGGTCGCTGAAAAATGCGCGTCGATGGGCGAGCTCTGGTCGGGAATGACCGCCGAGCCCCAATATTTGTCGGTAAAGCCGAGCCAGCCGCCGTCGCCCTTCAATTCGCGCCTGCGGCTCGCCTCCTTCTCGATGCCCGAATAGGTGATCTCTTGTACCGAGCTGTCGCCGATCACGCCGACCAAGCCCTCGTGCAGCACCGAATAGCCCGCGACTTTCGGCGTGCCGTGGCGGACAATGAGCGCATAAGGATGCAGCGTGACCGGCGCGCCGCCTTTGTTCTCGACCGAATCCTTGATCGTGAACATGTATTTGTCGTCGACGGAGACGACCCGGCGGAAGATGAGGCCGGCCCCGTTGTCATAGGTGAGCGTGACCGGCTTGGCCGGCGTCAGCTTGTCGGAATCGGCCTGCCAGACCGTGTCGCGGGTTGGAAATTTAATCCCCGAGCCGACATTGGGGACGAAACCGGTCTCGGCCCAATAAGGGTCGGGGCCGCCCTGCGGCGAGAACAGCGCGATATTCGGACTGTTGGGATCGGTCGTCTCGCGATAGGCCTTGAGGATCAAGTCATCGATCAAGCCGCCGGTCAGGTTGATCGAGCCGCCGAGGCTTGGCGTGTCGATCGCGACGCGTTTTGTCGCAGCCAGCGCCTCGGGCCGCGTTTCGGCTGCTGTGGTCGCCGGACCGCCGCCCGGCGGAACGGCCACGCCCGACGCGGACAACGCTCCCGCTGCGCCAGGCGCTGCCGGACCTGCACCGGTCTGCGTCTGGCTTTGACGCTCTTTCTGCAAGAGCGGCGCGCCATAGAAATAGTTCCAGCCGATGAGCACCAAGATCGACAGCGCGATCGCCAGAATGAGGTTCCTATTGTCCTCGCTGCTCATGTCTTAAGGGTCTTCTCGGTCGCTGGAGCGCTTCGAACTTTTGGCGTGGACGGCGGCGAAGGCTTCGGTCAAATCGGCGCAAAGCGCAACAAAACGCCGCGTCAAAGTTTCGCGCTGGGCAACCAGCACGTAGTCATGATCGGCCTTCGCCTCAAGATTGCCAGCGCGCCGCATGGCCTCTTTGAGGCGCCGGCGTATGCGATTTCGCTCGACTGCGCCCCCAATCTTGCGCGTGGCGGTGAAGCCAACGCGGGGACCTAAGGCTTCATCGCCCTCCTCGCGCCGCCGCGCCTGCAACGTAAAAGCCTTGCCTCGCCACCTTGCGCCGCGCGCCGCGCGCTGAAAATCGGCGCGCCTCGTCAGACGCGTAACTCGAGCCGCGCCCTCGCCGTGATTTTCCGGGTCGCGCTGGCTCATTCGCGCCGCCTGGGGCGCGGCGGCTTAAAGACCGCCGCGCGGGCTTTAAGAATCAGGCGGAGAGACGCTTGCGGCCGCGCGCCCGGCGAGCGGCCAACACCTTGCGGCCGCCGACCGTCTCCATGCGCGCGCGAAAGCCATGTCGACGTTTGCGAACGAGCTTGCTCGGTTGAAAGGTCCGCTTCACCGCCAAATCTCCAAAAGCCGCTTGGGTCCGGCCGCTAAGCCGCCCAATAAATCAAACCCCGCCCTCGCCGCCAAAGGCCGCCGCGAGCCGGGGAAATCTTTGCCGCGGTCGCTGCGGCGCGGCGCCTTATAGGGGCGGGGGATTGGGCAAGTCAACTAAACCGCCCGGCAATCACCAGTTCGGGGCGCCTTGAGAAGGGGAATCCGTGGTGGGGGCGAGGGTCGAAGCAAGCCGTCTGAGCGCAACAGGCAGTGCGGATAGTTCCTCGCTTTCGAATGACTTAGCGAGGTACTTAACCGCGAT
>DATGHD010000389.1:0-2092 GCA_035308145.1 Roseiarcus sp. | reverse complement strand
AACAGCCAACGGTCGAGCCTCGTTCCGGGGACGAACTGATGCGCGCGCTCGATCGCTCTCAGGCATGTGGCCTGCGCCAGGTCTTCGGCGTCCTGCGATCTTCGCGTCAATACGAACGCATAGCGCCAGAGGCGAGGCAGATGCGCCTCCAGTCCATTGCGGACTTGTGTTCGCCCGTCGCCGCTCATGCGCGAGAGTAATCACAGTTGCGGGAAATCGCGAAGGGGTCGGCGAATAATTCTTCTCTGTTGCGTGTTTCAGTGTTCCGCGCACGTCACACAATGGGAGCAGTTCGATGTCGGCTGAAGACACAAATAAAGGGTTCATCCGCAGGCGCGGGACGGCCATCGCAAGCGCATTCGCTCTCGCTCTGGCCGCCACTTCCGCCTATTCGGCCGGCGGAGGCGGCGGAGGCGGCGGAGGCGGAGGTGGGGGCGGCGGCGCTGGAGGCGGCGGCGGCGGCGGCGGCGGAGGCGCGGCCCACGCCGTAAATGGCGCACAAAATCAGGACGATCTGACGACCTGCCGTCCCGGCGAAGTGTGGGAAAGCAAGAAGCATATTTGCCTGCGGCGGCACAGCGGCGTGGTTCCGGACGCCGAGATGACCGAATATGCGTTCGCGCTCGCCTCGGCCGCCCGCTATCAGGAGGCGCTCGACGTGCTTGATCTGCTCGACAATCCGAATACGCCCCGCGCGCTGAACTACCGTGGCTACGCCACCCGCAAGCTCGGCCAAATCGAGGCGGGAATCGGCTTTTATCTGCAATCGATCGCGCTCGATCCCAAATATCCGCAGGTGCGCGAGTATCTTGGCGAAGCCTACGTGATAGAAGGCAAGTTCGACCTCGCCAAGATGCAACTGGCGACGATTGGCCAGCTCTGCGGCCAGTCAGACTGCGAGTACTACCGGCGGCTGTCCAAGGCGTTGGATGAGGCGCACGCACTTTAGTCGCAGGCCGCAACGCGCCCCGCGCGCGTTCGCAGCAAGGAGCACTCGTCATGTCGCGTGTTGAAACTTCGTCACGAGCTTTGGCTGAACCGCCTGGCCGCTTTCGTCTCGATGGCGAACTCGCCGTTATGGAGCATTTCGCGGGTCCATTGCTTGTGATGGCCCGCGCCTTGCTCGCCTACGTCTTCATCGTCGAAGGTTACGGAAAGATCGTGGCTTATCACGATGTCGCCGCCTACATGACCCAGTACGGCGTGACTCCGGTGGTCCTGCCGGCGGTCATACTGACGGAGCTGGGCGGCGGCTTGCTTATCCTGATTGGGCTCAAGACCCGGTGGGCGGCGATCGCTCTCGGCGGATTCTGCCTGCTGACCGCTTGGTTGTTCCATTTCGGCCCGGAGGAGGCGATTCAGTTTGAGAAGAACGTCGCCATCGCGGGCGGCTTCGTCGCGCTTGCAACGACCGGCGCCGGGCCGTGGTCGGTCGACGCGGGGCTGCGGCTCTTCCGATGAGGGCGAAGCCCCGCTTCGCCGCGCTTGCGCTTTCGCTCGCCGTTGCAGTCGCGGCGAGCAACCAGCCTTCGTGCGCGGGCGCCGCAGCCCCTGTCGTCTCGCCGGATCGTCTCGACGATGCGGCGTCGGGCGGCGACGCCTTCGCCGCCATCGGCGATTTCGCCTGGCGCGCGTTCATCGCCTTGAATTGGCCGGCGGCCAACGACGCGACGACGCGCGGCGCGCCGGACCGCGCCAAGGCGTTCGGCGATCCGGGGCCGCGCGTCTGGGAGACGTTCAAGTCCGCGGCGGAGACATTCCCGGTTGGCGCGGACGGCCGTTGCATCGAGCCGACGCCGTGGAGCAGCTTCGCCGGCCCTGATCCCTGCGGGAGCGACAAACGCGAAAAGACGGTCGCCGCGTTCAAGCCGTTCGCGGAATTCAACCAGCCAAGTTTTTCGAGCGACGCGCCCGCCAATCCGTTGGTGGCGCAAAACGGCGAATATGTGCGTTACGAGGTCCGCTTCAACGCCGTGGAGTTCGCAACTTTCGTCGGCAACGGATGGAGCGGGGGGCGAAATTTGCCCGACGTTGAACATCCGGCGCAGTTTCCAGTCGGTTCGATCGCGGTCAAGGCGGCGTGGCGGCCGCT
>DATGHD010000388.1:0-7517 GCA_035308145.1 Roseiarcus sp. | reverse complement strand
AAGAGCGCCGCCGCGACTATTTCGATCCCTATCACGCGGCGCTCAAAAGCGAGATCGCGCGCCTTCGCCAACGTCACAATCGCGTCGCCCTCTACGATTGCCACTCAATTCGTTCGGCAATCCCGCGATTGTTTAATGGCGAATTGCCGGCCTTCAATCTCGGGACCAACAGCGGCGCGAGCGCCGATCCCGGCTTGATCGCGGCCGTCGCAAAGATTCTCCAGGCGAGCGGACAATCCTTTGTCGTTGACGGCCGTTTCAAAGGCGGTTGGATCACGCGGCGCTTCGGCAAGCCCGCAGAGGGCGTCGACGCCTTGCAGATGGAGCTCGCCTGCCGCGCCTATATGCGCGAGCCCGAGACGGTCGGCCTCGACAATTGGCCGACGCCCTATGAGCCGACCTACGCCGCCGCGACACGCGGCGTCCTTCAGGAGATTTTCTCGACGATCCTGGCGTGGCTTGGTTAGAGGAGTCGCATTTTGCATTCACGTTCCGTCATTGCGAGCGAAGCGAAGCAATCCATTCGTAGGACTGTGACCGACGACTGGATTGCTTCGTCGCTGCGCTCCTCGCAATGACGGGATAACCTTGTCCAGTACGTTACGAGGCTGCTATGACCGTCAACGCCCGCATCGACAACGCCCGCGTCATCAGAGCCCCGCGCGGCCCGGAAATTTCAGCCAAGAGCTGGCTTACCGAGGCCCCTTTGCGCATGCTGATGAACAATCTCGATCCGGACGTCGCCGAGCGGCCGAGCGAGCTCGTCGTCTATGGCGGCATCGGCCGCGCGGCGCGCGATTGGGATTCTTTCGACCGCATCACGGCGGCGCTGAAGAAACTCGAAGCCGACCAGACCTTGCTGATCCAATCGGGCAAGCCGGTCGGCGTGTTCCAGACCCATGCGGATGCGCCGCGCGTGCTGATCGCCAATTCCAACATCGTGCCCCATTGGGCGACCTGGGACTATTTCCACGAGCTCGATCGCAAAGGCCTGATGATGTACGGGCAGATGACGGCCGGCTCGTGGATCTATATCGGCAGCCAGGGCATCGTTCAGGGGACGTACGAGACTTTCGTCGAGGTCGGCAGACGGCACTATGGCGGCGACCTTTCGGGCAAATGGATTTTGACCGCAGGCCTTGGCGGCATGGGCGGCGCGCAGCCGCTCGCCGCCACTATGGCCGGCGCCTCGCTCCTCGCCGTCGAGTGTCAACCAAGCCGCATCGAGATGCGCAAGCGCACCGGCTATCTCGACATCGAGGCGCGCGACCTCGATGAAGCCTTGGCGCTCGTCGAAAAATCCTGCCGCGAGAAGAAGCCGATTTCGGTTGGCCTTCTCGGCAACGCCGCCGATGTCTTTCCCGAACTCATCAAGCGCGGCGTCCGGCCGGATGTCGTCACCGACCAGACTTCCGCGCATGATCCAGTCAATGGCTATCTGCCCAAGGGATGGACGACGGCGGAATGGGAGGCCCGGCGCGAGCGCGATCCGAAGAGCGTCGAGCGAGCGGCCCGTGCGTCGATGGCCGAACATGTCCGCGCCATGCTGGACTTCTATCGCAGGGGCGTCCCGACGCTCGACTATGGCAACAACATCCGCCAGATGGCCAAAGAGGAAGGCGTCGCCGACGCCTTCGACTTTCCCGGCTTCGTCCCGGCCTATATCCGGCCTTTGTTCTGCCGCGGCGTCGGGCCGTTCCGCTGGTGCGCGCTGTCGGGCGATCCCGACGACATTTATCGTACCGACGCCCGCGTTAAAGAACTGCTCCCGGACAACAAGCATCTCCACAACTGGCTCGACATGGCCCGCGCGCGGATCAAGTTTCAGGGCTTGCCCGCGCGGATCTGCTGGGTGGGTTTGGGCGATCGTCATCGCCTCGGTCTCGCCTTCAACCAGATGGTGGCGAGGGGCGAGCTGAAAGCGCCGATCGTCATCGGCCGCGATCACCTCGATTCCGGTTCGGTCGCTTCGCCCAATCGCGAGACCGAAGCGATGAAAGACGGTTCGGACGCCGTCTCCGACTGGCCGATGCTGAACGCGCTTTTGAACTGCGCCTCGGGCGCGACCTGGGTGTCGCTCCATCACGGCGGCGGCGTCGGCATCGGCTTCTCGCAGCATGCCGGCATGGTCATCGTCGCCGACGGCACGCCCGAGGCGGCGCGCCGGATCGCCCGCGTCCTGTGGAATGATCCGGCGAGCGGCGTCATGCGCCATGCCGATGCGGGATATGAGGAGGCGGTTGAATGCGCGCGGGAGAAGCAGCTCGATCTGCCGGGGATAGTCGGCTGACGCGACCCCCGCTCTGTGAGATCGCCGTTGCACGGCGACCACGGATCGACGGCCGATTTGCCCGAGGCGAGGCCGCCGACCCGTCGATCGACTTTCTCGAGCGGCGTGGCCGAGCGCGAGGCGGCGTCCTGCGCAGTCCCTCTCGCGGCGCGAGATTGCTGTCGCCAGCAGGCGATTCGTCTCCGGGCGCTCTTTTCAATCCTTCCCCGGCCCCCTAGGCTGCGAAAGGGAGTCGACGCCGGTGTCAGAACGTCAATCGCTCGGACGCATCTCCGAATCCATTCGGGCGCGCGCCATGGAGACGATGTTCGAACGTTTGGAGGAACTGTGCGAGGGCGCGATTGCGATCGACCGCACGGGGCGGGTCGTCTATGTCAACGAGAAATATCTTCCGGCGCTCGGCCTCGCCCACGAATCGGAAGCGCTGGGGCATCCGATCGAAGAGATCATTCCCAACAGCCTGATGCGGCGCGTGGCCGAGACGGGAAAGCCGATCTTGCTCGACATCATGGAGCTCGGCGGTCGCCAACTCGTCGTCACGCGCATGCCCGTCGAGGACGAGGCCCGCAACGTCATCGGCGCGATTGGTTTCGTTCTCTACGAAAATCTCGACGGCCTGAGCGCCTTTTCGATCCTCGCAGCGCGTTTCGCTCGACCGCAGCGAAAGCCGCAAAATCGGCCGAGACCGCGCAGCGCTTCGTGTTCCTCGCCCCGAAAAAAAGCGCCCTCGTGGTCGGCGGCGAATTGATCGTCGAGGCGGGGTGAGCAATGTCCGACGGCCGGACCGTCGGCGCGCGCGCAACCGGCAATAGGCGCCGCCGCCCTTCCTGCCGTAAAGTCCAGCCCGCGTCTGTGCGCGGGGCGAATCCGATGACCAGCGACAATTCCGATTTCTACGCCAACATCCCGGTCTTCGACAGTTTTGCCGATGTCATGAAGCCGTCGAGCTATCGTCCGCTGCCGGATGATTGGATGGTCGGTTTCTCCGATGTCGTCGGATCGACCAAGGCGATCGCTGACGGCCGCTACAAGGCCGTCAACATGGTCGGCGCCGGCGTCATCGCCGCGGTCTCCAACGCGCTGAAGCGAAAGCCGTTCCCGTTTGTCTTCGGCGGCGATGGGGCGAGCTTCGCGGTGAGCCAAGGCGATGCGCCGGCCGCGAGCGAGGCGCTCAAGGCGATGGCTGTCTTCGCTCGCGAGGAATTGCAGATCGAGCTCCGCGTCGCGATGATTCCGGTTCCCGCGATCCGCGCGGCGGGGCGCGATATTCGCGTCGGGCGCTTCGCCGCCTCCCCGCATTGCGCCTATGCGATGTTCGTCGGCGGCGGCCTCGCCTGGTCGGAGATGGAGGCGAAGCGCGGCGAATACCATCTCGAGCCGGCGCCGCCTGGCGCGCGGCCGGACCTGTCCGATCTCTCCTGCCGCTGGAGCGTCGCGCCGGCGGCGAACGGGACGATCCTCTCGCTCATCGTTGCGCCGCGCGGCGAGGATGCGCGCTTTCCGGCGCTTGTCGAGGAGATCGTCGAAATGGCGACGAGCGCGAAGGACGGCGGCCGGCCGATCACGCTCTCAAATCTTAACCTCTCCTCGCCCGGACAGGCCATCGCCCTCGAGGCGGCGGCGGCCCCGCCGAACACATCGCATCTGAGGCGTCGCCTCGCAATCTGGATCAAATTCTTGACCGCTCTGATCTTCATCAACTTCAAGCTGAAAGCGGGCGCCTTCGACGCCGCCGTCTATGTCAACGACGTCGCCGCGAATTCCGATTTCCGCAAGTTCGACGACGGCCTTCGCATGACGCTCGACTGCTCGAACGAATTCGCCGAGGCGTTGGAGAAGCGCCTGGAAGAGGCGAGCGACATCGCCGAATACGGCGCCTTCCGCCAGACCAATGCGCTTTTAACCTGCTATGCGCCCTCGATCACCGATCGCAGCCACGTTCATTTCGTCGACGGCGCCGGCGGCGGCTACGCCATGGCGGCGCTGGCGATGAAGGAAAGGCGGAAAGCTGGGGCAGTAGGCGCAAAGCCTTAGCGCGCACCCTCATCCGGCCGCTTCGCGGCCACCTTCTCCCGCAAGCGGGCGAAGGGTTCTACCGCCGCCGGCTCGGCCCTCCGCGACGTCGACAAGGTTCGCGGCGCGCGCCCTCTCCCGCTTGCGGGCAGGGGGCTGGGGTGAGGGGAGGCCGCTGAGCTCAAAAACTATTCCTGTCATGGTACGTCTGCAGAAACTGTTTTACGCGCGGCTCGGCGCTTTCATGGAAGACCTGGCGCGGCGGGCCTTGATCGACGATCCGTCCGGCGTCGATGAAGGCGATGCGGTCGGCGACATGGGCGGCAAATCCCATCTCATGGGTGACGATCAGCATGGTCATGCCTCGGCGGCAAGGCTGCGCATCACTTCCAGGACTTCCCCGACCAGCTCAGGATCGAGCGCGGAGGTCGGCTCGTCGAAGAGCATCAGCCGCGGCTGCATGGCGAGCGCTCGCGCAATAGCGACGCGTTGCTGCTGCCCGCCGGAGAGCCGGCCGGGATAGGCGTCGGCCTTGTCGGCGAGGCCTACTCGCTTCAACATCGCGCCGGCGCGCTCGTTCGCCTCCGCCGGCGCGAGGCCGCGCACCCGCAGCAACGGTTCGGCGACGTTGCCCAACGCGCTCATATGCGGCCAGAGATTGAAATGCTGGAACACCATGCCGATCTCGCGCCGCATGGCGCGGAGCTCGCTTTGACTCATCGGCCGGCGTTGGCCGCTCGCCTCGCGATAGCCGATGAGCTTGCCTCCGATGCGGATTTCGCCCGCGTCATAGCTTTCGAGGAAGTTCACGCAGCGCAGAAGCGTGCTCTTGCCGGAGCCGCTCGGGCCGATGAGGCAGACCACTTGCGAGCGCTCGACGTCGAGGTCGACATCGCGCAGCACTTGCAGCGCGCCGAAGCGTTTGGAGACGCCCTTGATCTCGATCATCTTGTCGCTCATGCCGCCGCCTCGCGGGTGAGATAGGCGGTGAGCCTTGTCTCGACGCGCCGGCCAACGCGGGACACGGCCTCGACCAGCAGCCAATAGAAGACCGCCATGGCGAAAATGGCGTCGAAGGCGGTGAAAGTCTCGGCGGCCATGGTCTGCATCTGGTACATCAGCTCGGGCACGGTGATGATCGAGAGGACCACCGTCTCCTTCGACAGAATGACCAGCATATTGACGATCGCCGGGACTGTGGCGATGAGCGCCGTTGGCAGCGACACGCGAAAAAGAATGTCAACCGGCCGCATGCCGACGCTCATCGCCGCCTCGACCTGGCCTTGCGGCACGGCGGTAAAGCCGGCGCGGAAAATCTCGGCGAAATAGGCCGAGGAATAGAGGGCGAGGCCGACGATTCCCGCCATTGTCGCGCTAAGCTTTAAGCCGATCGACGGCCCGCCGGCATAGAGCAGGAACAATTGCACCAGGAACGGCGTGCCGCGAATGATCTCGACATAGAGGCGCAGGAGCCAGCGCAAGGGCGCGAACTTCAGGCGATTGAGGAGCGCGATCGCAAAGCCGAGCGCCAGGCCAAGCGCCGAACCGAGGCTCCAGCAGAGCACGGTCACGCCAAAGCCGCTGATCAGCGCCGGGGCGTAACGCCAAAGGACGTCGAAGCTCATCTCAGCTTCGTCCTGTCGCAAGGCGCCGCTCGGCGACAGCGCCGAAGCCGGCAAGGCATAGATTGATCGCCAGATAGATGAGGCCGCCGCCGAGATAGGCCTCGAATGGCCGATAGGTCATCGAGGCGATATTCATCGAGACGCGCGTCAGCTCGGCGATGCCGACGACCGAAACGAGCGAGGAGGCTTTCAAGAGAAGGATGAATTCATTGATTAGCGGCGGCGCCGAGATGCGCAAAGCCTGCGGCAAGAGAATGCGCCGCCAGATGGCCAAGCGCGAGAAGCCCAGCGCTACGGCGGCTTCGCCTTGCCCGCTCGGCACGGCGTTCAAGGCGCCGCGCAGGATTTCAGCTTGATAGGCCCCCGACGAGAAGCCGAGGCCGCCAATCGCCGCCACCAGAGCCGGCACGTCGAGCCCATATTCAGCGAGGAAATAGTAGATGAACAGAAGCTGCACCAATAGCGGCACGCCGCGAAAGAAGCTCACGTAAAAGGCGCCGAGCCGCGTCGCGATCGGATTGCCCGAGAGGCGGGCGATGCAGACGAGCGCGCCCAGGACAAAGCCGAGCGCAATGCCGACAAGCGAGAGGGCGATCGTCACGCCCGCCGCCTGCATCAAGTACCAGAACGAATGAAGGATGACCTCGGGGCGCATCGCGCTTTTTAGAAGGAGAAAGGGCGGCCTTTCGGGCCGCCCTCTGCTTCTCTGATCATATGGATGGTTCGGGCACCGTCTTGGGCAAATCCATCGGTTGTCCGAACCAGGTCTTCTGGATTTTCGCCATCGTGCCATCGGACTCGGTCTTGATGATCGCCTCATTGATCGCGTCGATCAGCGTCTTGTCGTCGGGCCTGCCAACCCAGGAGAAATAAGTCGGCTGGCCGAAGGGCGGCAGCACCACGGCAAAAGCATCGGAGCGCTGGGCAGCGGCATAGGCGAGGTTCGGCAACGAATTCACCGAGGCGTCGACGCGCCCGGCCGCGAGATCGGCGTAGGACTGGTTGTTGTCGACATATTCCTTCACGTCGACGGGCTTCGGCAGCTTGGCCGCGAAAGCCTTCAACTGCTCGAGTTGCGATGTGCCCTTCTGGCCGCCCACCGTCTTGCCGGCGATGTCCTCGGGCTTGGAAATCGAGGAATCATTGGCGCGCTTCATCAAGGCGGCGGTCGCGTTGGCGATCGGCACGGTGAAGAGATAGCGCTTCACGCGCTCTTTGGTGATCGTCACCGGTGCGATGCAAATGTCGAATTTCTTGGCTTCGAGTCCCGGCAGAATGCTGGTCCAGGGCAGGTCGAGATATTTGACCTTGACGCCGAGGATCGCGCCGACCGCGTCGACGAGCTCGCGATCAACCCCTTTATAGGTTCCGTTGTCGGAAATATCGAAGGGCGGGAATTGCATCTCGGTCGCGGCCACGAGTTCGCCGCGCTGCTTGATGTCGGCGAGCGTGTCGGCGAAAGCGCGGCCGAAGCCGGCGAGATAAGCGCCCGACGCCGCCGCGCCGGCGAGGCCGGTTTTCATGATAGCGCGGCGCGAAAGGCCGCGCGGGTCGAAGATGGTCATGGCTCTCCCCCGTTTTGGGTTTTA
>DATGHD010000387.1:0-9364 GCA_035308145.1 Roseiarcus sp. | reverse complement strand
ACCATGCTTCGCATGGTCCCCCTCCCACGCTCCGCTTCGCTGCGCGGGGGAGGATAAGGCCGCCAGCAGTTCTTTCCTCCCCCGCCAAGCGGGGGAGGGGGACCGCGCGCAGCGCGGTGGAGGGGGCGCGACGCCCAACCGATGAATTATCGCCACGCCTATCATGCCGGCAATTTCGCCGATGTGTTCAAACACGCGATCCTGACGCGCCTCCTCGTCTATCTGACGCGCAAGGAGGCGGCGCTGCGGTTCATGGACACACACGCCGGGATCGGGCGCTATGATCTTGCCGCCGGCGAAGCGCAGCGCTCGCCCGAATGGCGGAGCGGCGTCGCGCGGCTCAAGGGCGCCGCGCCGCCGGCCGAGGTCGCGGCCCTCCTCGCGCCCTATCTCGCGGCGCTCGGCCCATTTGACGATGAGGGCCGTCCCAAGACCTATCCTGGCTCCCCTGCCCTGGCGCAAAAGCTCTTAAGGCCGCAGGACCGCATCGCGCTCTCAGAACTTCATCCCGAAGACCGCGCCGCGCTTGTCGCCAATATGGGCCGCGCCAAAAGGTTGGCGATCGTCGCGCTCGACGGCTATGTCGCGCTCAACGCTTGGCTGCCGCCCCAAGAAAGACGCGGACTGGTTCTTATCGACCCGCCTTTCGAGGCGCCCGGCGAAGCCAAGCGGCTGATCGAGGCGCTCGACCGCGCGCTTCATAAATGGCCGCGCGGAATGTACGCGGCGTGGCGGCCGATCAAGGACAAGCGCGAAGACGGACGGTTTCTGAATGCGGTCGCCGCGATCGGCGCGCCGAACATGCTCCGGCTCGAACTCGACGTCGGCGAAGCGCCGTCAGCGAGCGCGGCGAGCGTCCCTCTGTCGAAAACTGGTCTGATCGTCGTCAATCCGCCCCACGTGCTTTTCGAGGAAGCAAGAACGCTGCTCCCCTATCTCGCGCAATTGCTGGCGCACGACCGGCGCGGCGCTTGGCTCTGCGAATGGCTGACGCCGCCAGCTTAAAATGCCGGACGACCTCACGCGGCTGGGAGGCGGTTATTTCGCCTCGGCGATCTCATTAACGAGCTTCCGGATCATGGCGTCGCCGAAAGTCTTGAAGTCGTCGATCGGCACGACGAAAGCGCCGGGGCCGCCGATGACATTGTCGCGATAGTACTGAGCAAGGCCGCCGGGCGGATTGGTGTGAAGCGCAAGATAGCCGCCCTCAGCCGCGGCGCGCTGATTGAAGATCGCAAGTCCGTTGATGACGACGCCGGCTTTCAGCGCGGCGTCGCGCGCGTCGGTCACCGAACGGCCCTGGTTGCCGGTTCCGTCTCCCGAAACGTCGATGATCCGTCGCTCCGCCTCGATGCCGCTCTCGCCGATGACGCCCATGGCGAAATCGATCGCAGAGCCGATCGCGGTGCGCCCGACATAGGAACGCGGCGCGGCCGCGAGCGCCGCGGCGAATTTCCGGGCGGCGTCGGCGTCGCGGATAATGGTCCATTCGACGACGACTTTCTGCTCGCTGGCGCCGGCCCATTCGACGAAGCTCAGGGCGATCGCCTGATGCGGGCCGGAACGGATCGCGTCGAGGAGGCGTTGGCTTGCGACAGCCGCGGCATAGCCGCGCCGTTGCAGGTTGAATTCTTCATCATTGATGCTGCGCGAGACGTCCGCCGCCAGCACCACTTCCGCATCGACAGCGTCCCCTGCGCGCGCCGCGCCGACGTTCGGGCCAGAGACAAAGGCCGCCGCGAAGGCTAACGCGCAAATGTCGTTGAGGCGCATCGAAGACCTCGCCCGAGCGCTCGGCAGCCGGCCGGCCTTGCTCCGCAAGAGCGGAACGCGAGCTCAGCGCGAGGGTCAAGGCAAGTTTGCGTGACGGGGCGGGCCTGTCGCCTCGACCGGCAGCGTCGGCTAAGCCATGGCTCGTCAAATGCCGCATCGTCGATATGCGCCAGCGCGTCGGACTATTAGCTCCCTTTGGCCGAAGTCTTGCAGAGAAAGAGAAGTCGCGATCGCGCCGACGCCGCAGGGGTGGGCCAGATGCGTAACGCCTATATCATTGAAATCAATGACGAAGCCGTTGGCGTCGTGGCGCGCGACGGTGGCGGATTCCGATTTCACGCCGCCCTGCAAACGTTCAACAGGCTTGACGGGCGCCTATTTCCTTCGCTGCGTCAGGCGAGCCGCGCGGCGCGCACGTTGATGAGCGGCGGCGACCGCAGCGATCATTTAAGCTCAAGAGAGGCGCGCGATCGAAGAGACGAATAGTCCGCTAAGGCTCGAGTTCGCTATCCCAGTAGAGATAGTCCATCCAGCTCTCATGCAGGTAGTTCGGCGGGAACAGCCTGCCGTTCTGATGGAGATCATGGATGGTCGGCTGGAACGGCGCCTTGGCCGGCCACATCCGTGCGGCCGCGGGCAAGAGGTCGCCTTTTCTCAGATTGCAGACTGAACAGGCGGCGACCACGTTCTCCCAGGTCGTCAGGCCGCCCTTGGAGCGCGGAACGACGTGGTCGAAGGTCAGCTCGTCATCGTCGCCGCAATATTGGCAGGTGAAGCGATCGCGCAGGAAAACGTTGAACCTGGTGAAGGCCGGATGGCGCGAAGGTTTCACATAGTTCTTGAGCGAAACAACCGACGGCAGCCGCATCTCAAACGAGGGGCTGCGAACAGTGCGCTCATATTGCGAGACGATATTGACCCGATCGAGGAACACCGCCTTGATCGCGTCCTGCCAGCACCAGATCGACAACGGGTAATAGCTCAACGGGCGGAAATCCGCGTTGAGCACCAGCGCCGGACAGGCTTCCGGCGAAACCGCTTGGACGTGAACCGTCAAACCGAGGCTCCGCTCCTGCGACCCGACCGCGGGACGAATCCCTCGGCTCTTCAATAGTCTACAGCGACGATGACGCGCTTGTGAAGGCGCCCGATTTTGCAGCGCATTCACCGCGCCGATTGTTCGATTGCCGCCATATCGTCGTCAGAAAAGCCGAAATGATGGCCAATTTCGTGAATAAGCACATGGGTGACCACGGCGCCAAGCGTGTCTTGGCCGTCGCACCAGAAATCGAGCAAAGGCCGCCGATAAAGCCAAATCATGTTGGGCATCGCGCCGGTCTGCGCCATCGCGGGCCCTTGCGCCACGCCGTGACCGCGAAACAGGCCGAGCAGATCGAATTCGCTCTCGGCGCCCATCTGGTCCAACGTTTCGTCGTCGGGAAAATCGACGACCTGGATGACGACGCCCTCGCAGAGTTTGCGGAACGATTGAGGCAAACGCGCCAGAGCCGCTTCAGCGAGGTCCCCGATATCGTCGAGCGAAGGCGCGAGCGCGTTCAACCACTTCGACATTGTCCTTGCTTCCGCCGCCGACGGCCGGCTGGCATGCGAGCGCCCCCAAAAACCAATCAAATCGCCGTGACGCTTCTGGAACCCCAAAATCGACATCCCAGTTTAGACCGTAAGACAATCGCATGCCCTGTGAAAGGGAGGCGGTCATGAGCGCGATCGAACGGTTCGATGAAGAGGTCTCGGGTTTTGCCGGCGGAGCGTCGGGATTCGGCGATCCGGAATTTGTCGAGTTTCTGCGGAGCGAGAGCGCGGCGCCGGGCACCGGGCTGACCGTCAGCGGAATTCAGTCGGTGGCTCGCCGCCAGCTTGTCGGCTCGGTTGTCGTCGCCGTTTTGGTGGTCGCCGTCGCCGGGTTCGTGGCGTTGAGACCGGCCCATTCCGTCCCCGCGGAAGCCAACGCGCATAAGTTCGCGATTGTGCAGCAGCCGGTCTTTGAAACGCCGGCGGATCATCGCTTCGCCGCCGCTAAGCATCAAACCGAATTGCCATAAGCGATTGCGGTCGCCGCTCCCAGCGACAAGGCCCGCCACCCAAGTCGCCGGCGATTAAAAATAGTTCGCGCGCAACCGCACGTGGTTGAGTTCGGCCGCTAACTTTAGCGTGCGTTCGGCGAGGGAGGCGCGTATGCGCGCCGCTTCCCTCGGATATTCGCTCAAAACCCTACGCATGACGTCTCGTGAGATGCGCAGCGCCACGCCGTCTTCGCGCGCCTTTGCGCCGGCCGGCCGTCTTGTCGGCGCAATGATCGCCATCTCGCCGAGCAACGCGCCGGCGCCGACTTGACGTTGCTTGGCCCCGCCTTCGTTTCGCGCAGTCAGCGTCGCCGACCCGGAAAGCAGGAAGAAGGCGCAATCAGCCTCCTCGCCTTGCTCGAAGAAGCTCTCGCCAGCCAAGAAGCTCCGGCGCTCGGCGGAAAAGGCGATCAACTTCAGAGCGTCGGCAGGCAGCAAATCAAACGGACGCGTGCGCGCAAGCCGGCCGATATCCTGCTCAAGCGACATTTCAAAAGCCCCTTGCGCCGCGCGCATGGCGCGGCGGCTTGTTCACCGCAGCAATTTATAGCCGCCCGATTCGGCGCCCTGCAACCCGTCCGTCTTTCCGATCGGTTTCGATCGTTGACGCGGACGAGGGATAGGCCTGCCGAATCGTCCGCCCGCCTCGGGCGCGACCGCCTCCTTAAAAGCGGAAACGAACGCCCGCAGTTGGAGCGAGATTGTCGGCATGCAGATAGCCGCTCGCCAAGCCGTTATGCGCTTCGGAGAACATAACGCCGGCATAGGCGTCGAATTTCTTGGCGAACTGCCAATCGGCGTCGAATGACACGGCGTCGAGAGCGCCGGCGCATGTTCCGGCTGACGTATCAAGCGTCGCCCTTTCGGCTCAAGCAAGATCACGGCAAAAGTTTGTACCCGCCGGCGTCGGTGACCAGCAGCCGCGCGTCCGCGGGATCGGCCTCGATCTTTTGGCGCAGGCGATAGATATGCGTCTCCAGCGTATGGGTCGTCACATTGGAATTATAGCCCCACACTTCTTTGAGCAGCGTCTCGCGCGAGACGACCTGGCGGTCGGCGCGACGCAGAAAGCGCAAGATTGCCGCCTCTTTCTCGGTTAGGCGGAGACGGTTGCCCTTGGCGCCGATGAGGTTCTTCGAGGCCGGGCGGAACGTGTAAGGGCCGATCTGAAACTCGGCGTCTTCGCTCGCCTCGTGCTGGCGCAACTGGACGCGCATGCGGGCAAGCAGAACCGCGAACCGAAACGGCTTGGCGATATAGTCATTGGCGCCTGCGTCGAGACCAAGAACTGTGTCGGCGTCCGAATCATGCGCGGTAAGCATGATGATCGGGCGCTTGAACCCATCCTTGCGCATTTGCTTGACAGCTTCGCGTCCGTCCATGTCCGGCAGGCCGACGTCCATCACAACCAAGTGAGGAGGACTGGCCTGCACCATGCTTCGCGCGGCGGCCGCCGTCTCGGCGACGACGACTTCGAACTCTTCGTGCATCGCCAGTTGCTCCGCGAGCGCCTCGCGAAGCTCCGCATCATCGTCGACAATCAAGATTTGTCGCGTTTGAGCCATTAAATTTAGCTTTCGCCATTGACCTTGGGACAATCATAGTCCCGATGCGGCGCCTCCGCCTAGCCACGGCCGCCGCATCGGGCAAGTAAGCCGCCGTTCACGTTCTGGTCATGATCGGCGTGTTCTCTTAAGCTACGCAGGGGCGAACGCGGTAGGGCTATGACCACCGACGACCAACGCCCCGTGACTGCATTTACGCGATTCGGCCTCGGCCCGCGTCCCGGCGACTTGGCCAAGACGCCTGATCCACGCGAAGCCATACTCTCCGAATTGACGGCGCCGGAAGGCGCAATGCTCAACGATCCGGCGCTCCCGCGCACGCCGGAAGCGCTGCAGGCGGTTTTCGCCGATCAGGAGCGCAAGCGGCTCGAGCGCGAGCGGCAGGTCGCAGAGAATTTCATCCGAAGCGGCATGCCCGCGCCTAGTGTCGCTGCGTTGCTGACGCCGCCGCCCTCAAATGGAGCGGCCGCATTGTTGAACTGCGCCAAGCCGCCGGCGGCCGATGAGGCGATGAACGGCGCATCGGCGAGCGGCGCTTCAATGAGCGGCGGCGCAAACATGATGATGAGTTCCGACGCCAAGCCGGCGCCGCCGCCGGAACAACAAATCTTTCGCGCCGAGGCCGCCGCGAGGCTCTCTCGCGCGCTCGCGGCGCCCGTCGGTTACGTCGAGCGGCTGGTCAGTTTCTGGTCAAATCATTTTTGCGTCTCGATCGCCAAGAGCAATATCGCGCATGCGGCCGCCGGCGCGTTCGAGCGCGAGGCCATCCGTCCCTATGTCACCGGCCGTTTCGCTGACATGCTGCGCGCCGTCGAACAGCATCCGGCGATGCTGAACTTCCTCGACAACGCGCAGTCGATCGGCCCCGATTCCCAGGCAGGCCGCAACCGCAATCGCGGCCTCAACGAAAATCTGGCGCGCGAAATCCTCGAATTGCACACGATGGGCGTCGGCTCAGGCTATACGCAATCCGATGTGACGGAGCTCGCTCGGATCCTTACCGGCTGGACGATCGTCGGGCGCGAGGGCAAGCTCGGCGAGCCGGGCGCCTTCGCCTTCAACCCGAATGCGCACGAGCCGGGCCGAGCGACGGTGCTCGGCCGCGTCTACGCCGAGGGCGGGCTCGCCCAAGGCGAGGCTGCGCTCGCCGACATCGCCCGTCAACGCGCCGTCGCCGATCACATCGCCGGCAAATTCGTGCGCCATTTCGTCGCCGACGAAGCGCCGGCGCCGCTGGTGGCGAAACTCGCCAAGACTTTCCGCGACAGCGACGGCGACCTTGGGCTCATGGCGCGTGGGTTGATCGAAGACGACGCGGCCTGGCGCCCGCCCGCGACCAAGATGCGAAATCCGTGGGAATTCGTCGTCGCGTCGTACCGCGCCTTCGCTCGAAAGGCCGACGACCCGGGCCCCGCGCTCAATGCGCTCAACCTTCTCGGCATGCCCCTCTGGCGCCCGGCCGGGCCGAACGGCTTTGCGGATGAGGCAGGCGCCTGGGCCTCGCCCGAGGGCATGAAGATGCGCGTCGAACTCGCCGCGCAATTCGCCCGCCAGACCAAGGAGGGACCCAACCCCGTCGCGCTTGTCGACGACGTCCTGGGGCCGACCGTCTCTGCGCCGACGCGCGAAGCCGTCACGCGCGCCGAATCGCGCGAACAAGCTGTCGCTCTTTTGCTGATGTCTCCGGAATTCCAACGCAGGTGATTTTACCATGCTGCTTTGCGAGACGCCTTCGCTTTCCCGCCGCGCGTTGATGACCGCGGGCGGCGCGTTGTTCTGCTGGGCTCATCTGCCGGCTTTCGCTCGCGCGGCGGACGGACGCGATCCGCGCCTCGTCGTGATGGTGCTGCGCGGCGCGCTTGACGGGCTTTCCGCCGTCGCGCCAACCGGCGATCCCGACTACGCGGCGTTGCACGGCGATCTGGCGCTGAGACTGGATGGCGATCATCAGGCGCTGCCGCTCGATTCCTTTTTCGCGCTCAACCCGGCCATGCCGAACTTTGCGAGGCTCTATGCCGCCCGTCACGCGCTCGCCGTTCACGGCTGCGCCACCAACTATCGCGACCGCTCGCATTTCGACGGCCAGGACGTCCTCGAAAGCGGCATGCCAGCGCCGGGACAAGTCGAAAGCGGCTGGCTCAACCGGGCGCTTGTCGCCATGCCAAAAGGCGAGCGCGTCGCCATGCGCGGCCTTGCGGTCGGCGCGACGCCCCCCTTGGTGCTGCGCGGCGGCGCCCCGATTCTCGGCTGGGCGCCATCCGGCTTGCCGGCGGCGAGCGACGACCTCAACGCCCGCGTGCTTGATCTCTATAAGCATCGCGATTCGGCGCTGGCGACGGCGCTACGCGCCGGGCTCGACGCTGATCTTCTGGCGACAAGACAGGGCATGGATGGTTTGAAGCCAGGGGGCGACATCGCCCTCGCCATGCGCAAGGCCGCCGAAGGCGCGGCGCGATTGATCAACGCCGACGACGGACCGCGCGTCGCGGCCCTGGCTTTCGATGGATGGGACACGCATGCCAATGAAGGCGGCGCGACCGGCCGCCTCGCCCAGCTTCTCGGCGGACTCGACGCGGCGATCGCGGCGTTCGAGAGCGAGCTTGGGCCGCGCTGGAAAGATACGGCGATCGTCGCGATCACTGAATTCGGCCGGACCGCCCATATCAACGGCACGGTCGGCACGGATCATGGAACCGGCACGGTCGCCTTCCTCGCTGGCGGCGCCGTAGCGGGCGGCCGCGTCATCGCCGACTGGCCGGGCCTCAAGACCGCCAATTTGTTCGAAGGCCGCGATCTGAAGCCGACGACGGATTTGCGCGGCGTTCTCAAGGGCGTTCTGGCCGATCAGTTCGGCTTGTCGCAGGATGTCCTGGCTCGAGCCGTGTTTCCCGATACCTCGGCGGTTAAGCCGATGGCCGGACTGATCGCCGCCTAATTTACGCTTGCTTTTACGCTTTTGCGAACGCCTGCTCACGGCGACGGGCCAGGCTGGCGCGAATAATTCTTCGGTCCGGATTGTTTCTCTCGCAACCGGCGCCGTTTCCTGCGAGCGAGACGCCGCGGCAAATGTTAAGCTGGCGGAGAGCTCATGCATTGAGCATCATCCACTTGCCGATCGCCTCGGACCAAAGGAAGGACAAGACGATGCGCTTCGTTCGCGGCCTGACGGCCGGTCGCGGCTTGATGACGTTCGTTCTCGCGACAACGTTGATCCCAAGCGTGGGCGCGCAAGCGGCGGCGACGACGCCGATCGAGCCGAGCCGCACCAGCGTTGAGTTCGTTGTCGACGGCGTGGGCTGGCCGCGGACCAAGGGACGCTTCACCGCATTCTCGGGCAAGATCGCCGTCGACCTCAAAAGGCCCGAGACAAGCAGCGTCTCTTTTCGCGTCGCCGCCAAATCGGTCGACGTCGGCTCGCCATCCTTCGACGATTTTCTCCGGGAAACGTTCTTCGACGTCGCCGAACATCCGGACATCACCTTTGTCTCGTCCGCCGTGGAGAAGCTTGACGACCGACACGCTCGGGTCACCGGCGATTTGACCTTGCGTGGCGTGACCCGTCCGTTCACGGTGAACGTCGAAGTCGGGCGCGCGGGCAATCAGCGGCGACTTGACTTTCGCGCAACCGGAATCGTGCATCGCTTGGAGTTCGGCATGAACGCGGGGTTCCCGGCGATCAGCAACGACGTCGACCTTATCATCACGACGGGAGCGGAGCCGGAGACTGAATGAGCGCAAGCGCGGCTTGGGCTCTTTCGACTCGCCTCTTGCACTGGCTCGGCGCCGTGGCGATTCTCTACATGCTGGCGCTGGGATTTACGATGGTGAATCTCGTCAGCGAGCCTGGCCGGCGCTTCGATCTCTATCAGTTTCCACAAGTCGCTTGGTCTCTTCGTTCTTTTGCTGACGCTCTTGCGCGTTCTCTGGCGTTCGGCGCGCTCC
>DATGHD010000386.1:0-2592 GCA_035308145.1 Roseiarcus sp. | reverse complement strand
AGCCTCCAACAGCGCGAGGCGAGCCCGCAGCTTAGCGTCCGCGGCCAACCGTGCTTCGGTCTCGCGCCGCGCCGTGTCATCGAGCTCGCCGTCGATGAACGCGACCAAAAGGGCGTCGTCGTTGTCCTCGTTCATTTCGCCTTCCCGCGCGGCGTCTCATCAGCCTCCGATGAGGCGCGATTAACGCCAAGCTTGCCGAGCGTCAGACGCGCGGCGGCGAGACGGCTCATGATCGTGCCGATCGGAATTCCCAAGAACGCGGCGGCTTCGCTGTAAGTGCGCCCCTCCACATAGACCAGCAACACGGTCTCGCGCTGAGCCTCCGGCAGGCGATGCACCGCATTCAACACCTGTCCGGCGAATATATTCGTCTCGATTTCAGCCCCATCGCTGAACAGGGTCTGGTCCGGATCGACGAAACCCTGGCCTTCGCGCACGCGACGGGCGCGGACTTCGTTCAGCCAGATTGATCGTAGAATCGCGAAAAGCCAATGATCAAGCCGCGTGCCGGCCTGAAACTGATCGGCGCGCTCCAAGGCGCGAAGGCAGGTCGCCTGGACCAGGTCCTCGGCGACGTCGCGCGCGCCCGATAGTGCAAGCCCATAGCGCCAAAGGCGGGCGAGGTGCTGCGCCAGACCTGCTCTGATTTCGTCGCGGCTCGCCATTGCCTGTCCGCCGGTCGCGGCGTTAGTGACCTTAGGCGCCGCTTTGGCCTATAATGGGGCTGCCGCGTCGGCGGCGCGCGGCGCGAATAGTTCGGCACTTGGCGTGTTTCTTCTTCGACCGTCAATATGGAGTATCGCAGCATGACGCTCACAATGACGTGCTGGGGCGCGCGCCTGCGCGCCGCGACTTTCGGCCTGGCTCTCTCGGCCTTCGCCTTTGCGCCGAGCGCATTTGCGTCGGGAGGCGCGACCGGCGGGAGCACCGGCGACACCCAAAGCGGCGCGACGTCCGGTCAGAGCCAAGGCCAATCGGACATGACCACCTGCGCGAAAGGGAAGGTTTGGGACGCAAAGCATAAGAAGTGCCTGCCGCAGCACAGCGGCGTGCTCCCCGACGACCAGCTTGCGGATTACGCCTATGCGCTGGCCAAGGCCGAGCGCTATCAGGACGCGCTCGATGTCCTCGACCTGTCGCAGGATCCGAATACGCCGAAGGCCCTCAACTATCGCGGCTATGCGACGCGCAAGCTCGGACGGACCGACGAAGGCATTGGCTACTACCTCAAGTCGGTCTCGCTTGATCCGAACTATGCGCAGGTGCGCGAATATCTGGGCGAAGCCTATGTGATAAAGGGCAAGTTCGATCTCGCCAAGGAGCAGCTGTCGGTCATCAAGGCGATCTGCGGCTCGAACACCTGCGACGAATATGAAGACCTCGAAAGAGCGCTTGTCTACGCGCACGGCCTGTAACCGGGCGCAGGCGTACTGGACGACGACAGCGAGCGAGGCGGGCCGTGGATCGCCTCGCTAAGTTGTTGCATGCGTTCGAGACGATTGGGATCGCCGCCGATCCGATCGCCTTGCTCGGCCGTGTTCTGATGGCGGCGTTCTTCATCCATGAAGGCGTCGACCAGATCGCCGACTTCGCCGGCACGATGTCCTATATGGCGGGCTTCGGCGTCTGGCCGGGCTTCTTGCCGCTCGTCATCCTCGCCGAGCTTGGCGGCGGATTGGCGATTCTGATCGGGTTCCTGACCCGGCCGACGGCGATTGGACTGGCTATCTTCACGCTGCTGACGGCCTTGTTCTTTCATAAGGACTTTGCCGACGCCGATCAGGCGATTCATTTCCAAAAGAACGTCACCATGGCCGGCGGGTTCTTGATTCTGGCGGCCTTCGGGTCAGGCGCGTGGTCTGTCGACGCCTGGCTCATGCGGCGAAGCGGTGCGAAGCAGTAGCGGATCGTCAAGCGAATTTGGCCGTTCGAGCGGCGGGAAGCGCAAACCGCCATTGTTTGGAACGGAGGCCCGTGGCGTTGGCGTTCGGTTCGTGGAGACCCTCTGGAATTTGATTCCAGGCTCTCATCTAGCCTTTGGGCCGCCTCCGCTTTAAAGAGGCGGCGGAGACTCTGGTCATGTCGTATTCCTCACTATTGTTGTTCATCGGCGTATACGCCGTCGCGGTCGCAACGCCGGGGCCAGGCATTGCGGCAATCGTCGCTCGGGTGCTGGGCCAGGGTCTGCGCGGGGTCGTACCCTTCATCGCCGGCTATCTCGTCGGCGATTTCCTTTGGTTCGTCGTCGCCGCGACCGGCCTTGCCGTGCTCGCGCATGAGTTCGCCGCGCTGTTCGCCGTCATCCGCTATGTCGGCGTCGCCTATCTGATCTGGCTTGCCTGGCGAATCTGGCGCGCGCCGGTCGCCGCGCCGCTCGACGCGGCCGCGCCGCGCGAGCGCGGCTTTCGGCTGTTTCTTGGCGCCTTGTCGCTGACCCTTGGCAATCCGAAAGTGATCGTCTTTTTCCTTTCGATCATGCCGCTCGTTGTCGATGTGCATCAGATGGACGCCGCTGTCTTCGTTGAAATCGGCGCGACGATCGTTTGCGTGCTGCCGCCGGTCCTGTTCGCTTACGCGCTCGCCGCTAACAAG
>DATGHD010000385.1:0-4184 GCA_035308145.1 Roseiarcus sp. | reverse complement strand
ATTTGGAAGACCTAAAGGAAAAGAAGGTACAGATTTATACATCGTCCATAGTCTTCGCGGAGGTTTTGCCGAGCGCCCTTAAA
This sequence comes from Roseiarcus sp., assembly GCA_035308145.1. Lineage (GTDB taxonomy): Bacteria > Pseudomonadota > Alphaproteobacteria > Rhizobiales > Beijerinckiaceae > Roseiarcus. The sequence continues at coordinate 4,101 of DATGHD010000385.1, read as the reverse complement.
AAGCCTGAGATAGGCTCATTTCAAGCGTTTTTGAAAGACTTCGAGGGAATGATCAATGTAATCGACGCCACTCCAAATGTTATGCAATTGGCTGGATTGCTCAAGGACCTCCCTTATAAGAAGATCGTAGGAAAGGACGCTAAGGATGGACCGATTATTGCGACCCGTCGCCTCAGTACGGGAGACGCGATAATGCTAGCTACCTGTGCTCATTTGATTGAGGCATTTAAGGTGAAGGTCGACGCGTTTCATACGTACGATCAAGGAAAGAAACGGGATCCCGTAGAAGGTAAGATGGTTCCGATCATCTCGTACGAAACATGGTGCGATAAGTTTTCGCCGGAACAATTTGCTGTGGCGAGTCGTGTGACTGGATTTAAGAGGAAACAACCGACGCACCCCATGCCGCGGCTGGAATTCCCACCATCATCGGAGAGCACATCACCGGCGGCGTCAACGCCGTCAACGCCTTCGGCCCCGCAAGATCAGCCTCCCACGAAATAGGCGCTTCTCACCAGGAAGTCCGCCCCCGACGCATGGCTCCCGTCTACACGTATGTCAAGGGGATAATCCCCATGGATCAAATTTCGCGGCGGCTCAGCGCGCTCAACGAGCAAAGACGCGCGGTATGATTTCCGCCGCCGCCATCGCCTCCGCCGTCGGCGCGGCCTTCCTCGCCTCGTTCGTCGAGGCGGTCGAGGCGCTGACGATTGTGCTGGCGGTCGGGCTGATCCGCGGCTGGCGCCCGGCGCTCGGCGGCGCGGGCGCGGCCCTCGCCGCGCTGGCGGCCATTGTCGCGCTGCTCGGGCCGTTGCTCGGCCTCGTGCCGATCGCGCTCCTGCAATATGCGGTCGGCGCGCTTTTGATCCTGTTCGGCCTGCGCTGGCTGCGGAAGGCGATCTTACGCGCCGCCGGTCTCATCGCGCTCCACGATGAGGAGCGGGCATTCGCCGCCGAGCGCGACGAGCTGGCGCGTCAGGCGGCCGAGCGGCAGGCCGATTTCCTCGCCGGCCTCGTCGCCTTCAAGGGCGTGTTGCTCGAAGGCCTCGAAGTCGTGTTCATCGTCATCGCGGTCGGCGCCGGGCGCGCGATGCTCGGCTATGCCAGCCTCGGGGCCGCGGCGGCCAGCGCCCTGGTCATCGCGCTCGGCCTGATCATTCACCGGCCGCTGGCGCGCGTTCCCGAAAACGCGCTGAAATTCGTCGTCGGGATCATGCTGACCTCGTTCGGAATCTTCTGGACGGGCGAGGGGCTCGGCGCGGTCTGGCCCGGCGAGGATTTGGCGATCCCGGCGATTGCGCTCATTATCGCCTTGTTCGCGCTTGCCGCCGTCGCAACGCTTCGCGGCGCGGCCCGCGCGCGGCGGGCGCTTGAGACATGAGCGGGCTCCGCGCGGCGATCGGGCAGATCATCGGCCTTTTCGTCGACGACGCCGGGCTTGCCCTCTTGGCGATCCTCGCTATTGCGATCATGACAGGGTTGGTGAAGGGCGGCTTCGTCGCGCCGCTCATGGGCGCGATTGCTCTTGCGCTCGGTTGCGGCCTCGCCTTGGCCACAAGCCTCTTTCGCGCGGCCGGGGGGACGAAACGATGACGGGATCGCAGCGATTGAACCGGCGAGCTTTTGTCACCGGCGCGGCTGTCCTCTCGCTTTCGCCGCGGCAGGCCGCGGCGATGACGCCGTTTCGCCCTGGCCTCGTCCCGCCGATGACCGGCCGCGAGGATTACGTGCGCTGGATGGTCGCCAATCGCGGCGAGGATCCCGCTTTCCTCGGCCAGCGCTGGGATCGCTTTCTGGCTCTTGTCGCGCATCGCGACGTCTGGGACGAGCGCGACAAGGCCGCGTACCTTCTGACGCCACGCGAGGAATTCGTCACCAAAGCCAATCTCTCGCGAGCCTACGAATGGCACTATCTCGACATCGGCTTCGGGGTGACGATCACCGGCCCGCACACCGTGGCGCGGATGACAAACACGCTCGAGATCGGGCCAGGCGAGAAGGTGCTCGAGATCGGCACCGGCTCGGGCTATCAGTCGGCCTATCTTTCGTACCTGACCAATCAGATCTTTTCGATCGAGATCATTCATGCGCTCGCCGAGCGAACCCGCGCTGTCTATGACGGCCTGATCGCGCGCGGCTATTCGGAATATCAGGCGATTGCGACCCGCACCGGCGACGGCTATTACGGCTGGGAGGAGCACGCGCCCTTCGTTAAGATCATCGTCACCTGCGGCATCGACCATATTCCCCCGCCGTTGCTGCAACAGTTGAAGACCGGCGGGATCATGGTCATTCCGATCGGGCCGCCCGGCGCGCGGCACGTGCTGAAGGTGGTCAAGCAGGCGGGCGCCGACGGCGCGATCACGGTCAGTCGCTCGGACATTTATGGCGGCGCGGTGATCAATTTCGTGCCGCTTACGCAGCCGGGCGGCGGGATGCACAAGGCGAGTTAGTAATGGGCGCGCGATCCTCGGCGCGTAGAAGGAGATAACAAGTAGGAAAAGCGATCCCTCACCAGACCCGTGCTACTATCCCGTCGAAGGCAGAATCAGCCGAAACAATCGACAACTTGAAGTGCAAAGCTGTTGCCGCGAGGAGCCGGTCGAACGGATCGCGATGCGCCCAGTCCATTAGGCCGGCGCGCAAGCAGATTTCCGGTTCGAGACGCGCCGCCTTGGCGCCTTGATGGACGAGCAGATTCGGCAGTTCTTCGATGAGCGGCGAGATAGCGGGCCATTTGCCAAGGCGCGCTTTTTGCGAAATTTCGTAGAAGGAAATTGGGCTCACGAATATTGTGGAAGCGCCATCGAGCCCCAATTTCGCCGCGCGCGAGAGCCGCGAGGATTCGATCATGCTCCAAACCCAGGCGTGAGTATCTAATAATAGTTCAGTCACCCCTCGCCACCTTCCCATAGCGCGAGTTCGTCTTCGCTCATGGGCTCCAGGAAATCGGGGAGGGGACCTGTCACCCGGCCGGCAAGCAAATCGAGTTTGAAGCGCGGCTTCTCAACGGGAACAAGCTTCACGACGGGCTTGTCGCCTTTGGCGATGACGACCTCTTCGCCGGCAAGCGCAGCCTCGATGAGTTTCGACAGATTGGTCTTTGCTGCGTGAATAGTGAATTTCATAGAACTTCCCATTATGGCTAACTTAGCTAAGGAAAAGATATTAGTCAACTTAGCTAAATTGAAACGATTTTCGGGCGGCGTAGGGCCTCGCTCGCGGCGCATGGATGGTTAGACTGAGCTCATCAAGCTTAGTTGCTCCGGAAGCGTTCGATGGAAACCTTCAACATCCGCCACGTCAGGACTCATCTTTCCCGGCTGGTCGAAAAGGCCGCCAAGGGCGAAGCGTTCATCATCGCCAAGTCGGGCAAGCCCCTTGTCAAGGTCGTGCCTCTGCAAGAGCCCGCGGCGCGCGCGGTCCAGCCGATCGGATTCATGAAGGGGCGCATCCAAATACCCGACGATTTTGATCGCATGGGCGAGGCGGAGATCGAGTGGTAGGCAGCGCTCTCAGGCCGCCTTCCCACCCGCCGGCGCCTTCGGCAGGTCGATCGACAATTCGGCGTTCATCTTGGCTAAGGCCTCGTCGATGATCCACATCTGCGAGGCGTGATGCAGGTCGAGCAGCCGGCGTACCGAATTTTCCGACATGCCGAGTTCCGTGGCGAGCTTGACCTTCGACCAGCCGCGCTCCCGCATTGTCTCATAGACCGCGAGCTTGGCGGTGACGAGCGAAGGCAGCACCGCGCGATCGCCGCCGCCATGAGCCGCACCGCTCCGCGGGAGCGGTCGGCCGGCTTTCATATAGCCCTCCAGCGCGGCGATGACGCAGTCGACCGCGCCGGCGCGCGCCTCGGCTTCGGTCTCGCCCTCGGTCAAGGCCTCCGGGATTCCCGGAAAGCGGACGAGCCGCCAACCGTTCTCTTGCCGCTCCAATTTATATTTATAGCCAAACGCCATGGTCACCCCTCGATATCATCTTTGGTCAGGCCGAGTTGATCGAGCATTGCTTTGAATAGGCCTGGGCCGATTTCCTTGCGGCGGTCCTTCAGGGTCGTAAATCGCTCGCCGAAATAAAGCCGTCCATGGCTTCCCT
>DATGHD010000384.1:0-2385 GCA_035308145.1 Roseiarcus sp. | reverse complement strand
TCCCGGCCGTCTTGGCGATCTCGGTCGCCGTCAATCGCGCCAAGGGACGCCGCGCCGCGGCGCCGGCCCTGCCGGGCTTTCTCATCGCTTTTGCGATCCTCGTACTCGTCAACAGCTTCGGCTTTGTTCCCCACGCGATCGCCGACTTCGCCAATGATCTTTCGCGCTGGTGTCTGGTCACGGCCGTCGCTGCGCTCGGCATGAAGACATCGTTCAAGGAATTGTTCGCTGTCGGCTGGCGTCCGATCGGCTTGATGATCGGCGAAACGGCCTGGATCGCGGCGCTGGTCTTGCTCTGCGTCAAGCTCGTCATGTGAGGCCGAGCCGTCGGCGCTCTCGGTGCTGCGCCGGGCGCAGCCCCTTCAAATTGTGTATCGGCTCGATTAGGCTTGCCGTACGGCGCGCCGAACGCGGCGGTCGAAAAAAGGAACGCTAAAAGAAGGGGGACTCCATGCTCCAAGAATTTCGCGCGTTCGCCATGCGAGGCAACGTTATCGACCTCGCGGTCGCCGTCGTCATCGGCGCAGCCTTCGGCAAAATCATCGATTCATTGGTCAACGATATTTTCATGCCGATCATCGGGGCGATCACCGGCGGCCTCGATTTCTCGAACTACTTCATTGGCCTGTCGCACGCCGTCACCGCCGCCAATCTCGCCGACGCCCGGAAGCAGGGCGCGGTCCTCGCCTACGGCAACTTCCTGACCATCACCGTCAACTTCATCATCATCGCCTTCATCGTCTTCTTGATTATCAAAGCCATCAACACCCTCAAGAAGCAGGAGGCCGCGGCGCCCGCCTCGCCGCCGCCGCCGACCAAGACCGAGGTTCTGCTCACCGAGATTCGCGACGCGTTGGTCAAAAGCTGAGCGTCAGCAAGCTCGAAAACTGGGCTTGATCGCTCGATAGGACCAATCGGGGTTGGGCCGCGCCGCGCCGCGCATTATATTGATGCGCAGGAGACTGACGAGACGCCGATGCATGATTCCCTTGCCGCGACTTCCCGCGCGGTCGAGCCTGATTGGCTCGGCCTCATCAACCCCCGCATGCGGGCGGTTGAGGAGAGCGGGATTGTCGAGGTCTTCAATTATGGCCGCGGCCGGCAGGGCCTGATCCCCTTGTGGGTCGGCGAAGGCGATCTCTCGACGCCTGATTTCATCATCGAGGCGGCGAAGAACTCGCTGGCCCGCGGCGAGACTTTCTACACCCATCAGCGCGGCGTCCCCGAATTGCGCGAGGCGATCGCTCGCTACATGACCCGCGTCTATGGCTCGGCGCCTGGAGGCGGCGCCTTCTCGCCGGAGCGCTTCTTCGTGACGGTCGGCGGCATGCACGCGCTCGAAATCGCGATGCGGCTTGTTTCCGGGCCTGACGAAGAGGTCATCGTCCCTTCGCCCGCCTGGCCGAATTTTTATGGCGCGATCGCGCTTGCCGGGGCGCGCTGCGTCTATGTACCGATGATCGACGGCGCGCGGTGGCGCCTCGATATCGACCGGATCGCCGCCGCCGTGACCCCGGCGAGCCGCGCGATCATCCTCAACTCGCCGGCCAATCCGACCGGATTTACCGCGACGATCGAAGAGCTCGTCGCCTTGCGCGATCTCGCGCGCCGGAAGAATCTATGGATCGTCGCCGACGAGATTTATGGCCGATTGGTCTATGAGGGCGAACGCGCGCCGTCTTTCCACGACGTCATGGCGGCAGACGACCGCATCCTCTTCGTGCAAACTCTTTCGAAGAATTGGGCGATGACGGGCTGGCGAGTCGGCTGGCTCGAAGCGCCGCCGGCGCTCGGGGCGGTGATCGAAAATCTCATCCAATACACGACCTCCGGCGTCCCTGTTTTTGCACAGCGCGCCGCCGAAGCCGCGATCGAAGGCGGAGAAGAATTCCTCATCCTTCAGATCGGCCGCATGAAGCAATGCCGCGATATCCTCACCGACGGCCTGATCAGGAGCGGACGCGCCCGCTTCGCGCCGCCCGAAGCGACCTTCTATCTCTTCTCGGCATTCGACGGCTGCGACGATACGCGGGCGCTGGCGCTGAGGCTCGTCGATGAGGCCGGCCTCGGCGTTGCGCCGGGCTCGGCCTTCGGCCCTGGCGGCGAAGCGTACGTACGGATTTGCTTTGCCCGCTCGCCCGAGGAGATTGCCGAGGCGACGCGGCGGCTAACGCGGTGGCTGGCGAAGTGACAGGCCTTGTCATTCCCGCGTAAGCGGGAATCCAGAGAACCGCTGCGCTTCACGACTAACCCCAGCCTGTCGTCCGTGAAGTATTCCAAAAGCCATTACCGCTGAATCGGTTACGGTCGATTGTGCCTGTTTGATTTTGCCGGCTTTGAGGGTGTGAGATCGATTTTCTTGCAAATTGATCGGCGCGGCGTGGC
>DATGHD010000383.1:0-7557 GCA_035308145.1 Roseiarcus sp. | reverse complement strand
GTCTCTGGCCGGATCAACAAATTGCGAATGAACAGCGAGTGCCAGGCGAGTTCGGTGAAGACGCGCGCCTTGACCCGGAAGGAAGGATCGGCGCCGGCGTAGAGATCCTGCGCGAAAAGCCCCTGTCCCTTGGCGTGCGCGATGAAGTCGGCGAGCAAACTATTGAAATGCGCGGGGGATATGGCGTTGTTGTTGTCCCACCAGACGGCCTTTTCCGTCGTCTGATCGCGGACGATGAATTTGTCCTTCGGGCTGCGGCCGGTATGAACGCCGGTCTCGGCGACCAGGGCGCCGCCCTCGGCGATTTCAGCCTCGCTGCGCCTCAGCGCCTCGCTGTAGAGCTTCGCCGCGCCAAGGTTCCAATGCACGGCCGCGAGATCTGAAAATCCGAACCGATCGGCGCCATAGGCGGCGTTGAATATCCCGGTCTCAAGCATGGATCGTTTCCCCTGGTCGGCGCGGCCTTAGGCTCATCAGTATTGAACTTGCGACAAGCGGACAATTTGCCGCGGGCTTGGTCCCTCAACCTTTCAATCTGCCTCTTTATAACGCGCGAGGGCGAATTCCGGCGCCAAAGCCCGGTAGAGCTGTCGAAAACGTTCGATCTGGCGGGCGAAAGCCTCGACCAAGGCCGGGTCAGGCGCCGTCTCGTCGGCGACAGGCGGCGGCTTGCAGACATCGTCCGGCGCTTCGCCGGTCGCCGCCAGCCGCGCGAGTCTCGCTGCGCCAAAGGCTGGCCCCGTCTCGCCGCCTTGATAGCGGATCACCGGGCGCTGAAGCGCGGCGGCGATCATCCGCATCCACAGCGCGCTTTTCGCCCCGCCGCCGGTCACGCCGATAGCCTCGAGACGATTTCCGGCAACGCAATCTTGCGCGTCCTTAAGGCTGAAGGCGATTCCTTCCATCATCGCGCGCGTCAGGTCGGCGCGGCTTGTCGACGGCGACAGGCCGAAAAAGACGCCGCGGGCTAAAGGATCGTCGTGGGGCGTCCGCTCGCCCGAGAGATAGGGCAGGGCGAGAACTTCGCCTGGACCGCGATAATCGCGTGCAGCCTCGGTTTCGAGCTGCAAAACATCCGCGCCAAGCAAACGGCCGATAAAGGCGAGCGCGCCGGCGCCGTTCAGCATCGCCGCCATGCGATACCATCGCTTCGGCAAGGCGTGAGCGAAGCCATGGACCAGGCGTTCGGGCGGCGTCGGGCGATAGGCGTCCTCCGCAACGATGAGCTGCATCGCCGTGCCGAGCGAGATGAAAGCGGCGCCGGGCCTGATCGCGCCGATGCCTATCGCGCCAACCGCCGCGTCGCCGCCGCCGGCCGCGATGATTGCGCCAGGCTTCAAGCCGAAGCGTTCGGCGATTTCGGCGCGAAGAGCCCCGGCGGGCGAAACGCCTTCGATGAGGGGCGGCGTCAGCGAAGGATCGACGCCGCTCGCGGCAAGCGCCGCCTGCGACCACCGCCTCATCTTTTCATCGAGCCACCAGGTTCCGGCGGCGTCGCTCATGTCCGTCGCTTTCTCGCCGGTGAGCGCCAGCCGCAAATAATCCTTGGGCAGCAGGACGCAGCGTATCTTCTCGAAAGTCGCGGGCTCTTGCTTGGCGAGCCACATCAGCTTCGGCGCGGTGAAGCCGGCCATCGGCTTGACGCCGACAATCGACGCAAGCTCGGGATGGTCCGCGGCAAGCTGGCGCGCCCCAGCGAAGGCCCGTGTGTCATTGTGGAGAATCGCCGGGCGCAGCGGCTTGTCTGCGGCGTCGAGCAGCACGGCGCTGTGCATCTGCCCGGAGAAGCTGATGGCCTCGACGCCGGCCATCGCCTTCGGCGCGTCGCGCTTCAGCGCGGCGAACGCGGCGAACATCGCGTCGCGCCAATCGTCGGGATTCTGCTCCGACCAGAGCGGCCGGGGATTGGCCGGCCGATAGGACCGGGAAGCGGTCACGAGGATGCGCTCGCCGTCATCGACCAGGACGGCCTTGAGCGCGGAGGTGCCGCAATCGACGCCGAGATAGGTCATCGTCGACGCCAAAAGAGATCGTACCGCCGAGGCCAAGTGACACGTTCAATAGCGATGACGCCCCCTCCTCCCCCGCGCAGCGGGGGAGGAGGACCGCGCGTAGCGCGGTGGAGGGGGCCGCGGCCTCGGAGATTTGCTTGATGCGCCAGAGCCCCCTCCACCATGCTTCGCATGGTTCCCCTCCCCCGCTGCGCGGGGGAGGATAGGCGGCCCCGTCCTTCGTACCGTTCCGCCCTCACTGCAACCATTTCGCCGTCTCGGCCGCGAAGGCGCCGTTCTCCATGCTCATATGCAGCCATTGATCGACGAAGGCCTTCAGCGCTTCGTCGCGTTGCATCCAATAGGCTTTCTCGGCGAAATCGAAGGGCGCGCCGGGATGGATCGCGCAGAGCGCGCCGGGATGTAGTTTCTGCTGATAGCGCGTCTCGGAAGCGTCGGTGACCATCACATCGGCCTTGCCCGCCGCGAGTTCATCGAAAATCGTCGCATTATCCGGATAGACAATGATCCGCGCGGCGTGGAAATGGGCGCGGTCGAATTTCTCGTTTGTCCCGCCGGGATTGACGATGACGGCGACGTCCGGCTTGTCGATGTCGACAAGCGTCTGGTACTTGTCCTTATCCGCGCAGCGCGCGATCGGCGTCTTTCCCTCGCGCATATAGGGGATCGAGAAATAGCCTTTCTTGGCGCGCTCGAGCGTCACCGAAACGCCGCCCATCGCGATGTCGAAAGCGCCCGCGTCGAAATCCTTGGCGAGATCGGGCCAGCTCGTTGCGACAAATTCGACTTTCACGCCGAGCGCCGCTCCCAACGATTGGGCCAAATCGATGTCGAGGCCGGAATAGACGCCCGTCGCCTTGTCGAGCGCGGTGAACGGCCGATAGTCGCCGGTTGTGCCGACCTTGAGCGCGCCGCGGGCCATTATTTCGTCAAGGCGGGAGGTTTGGGCGAAGGCCGGGCCGGCGACAATGGCGGCGCCCGCCAACAAGCAACAGCCGATGAATCGCAACCTCAGGCCCTCCCGGCCCGCCATGTTGATTGAGTTAAGCGGGACCGGCAAGCGGCGCGTTGCTTTGAATCGCCAGGTGCGCCCCTTCGGAGCGCGCGCTGGCGACGCGTATAGTTTGATTGAACCGAGACGCTTGCTTTCACATCCCTCGGAGGCCGCCGGCGACCGGGCCTAAGGCCCCGGGCGAGAGGCGCCGGCCCTCAGCGAAAAAATAGAGCGCGGCGTCCTTATTGAGCTCATTGTCGAGGATGTAGCGCAAGCCCGAAAGGATCGGCTGATCGGCGCCGCGCGCCGCCTCGTCGACGCCGTCCCATTGGTCGTCTTCGGCGCGACGCGAAAAATCCTTGACCATATGCGCGACCAAGGCGCCGACGGAAAGATTGGCGCTTTGCGCCCGATCGACGACTCGAGCGGCGACGTCGCCGCCCATCGAGGCCAACGCGGCGCGCGCGACATGAACGTTGGAGCAGGTGTGAATGATTTCACGCGCTGTCACAGATGGCCTCCCTCTTAAGATCGACGCGCAGCGAAAACGCTTAAAGTCGCGGCGCCGGCCCGTCCGACCCACGCTGCTCTCGTAAGGGTCAAACACGACTTCCCTGTGACCGGAAGGGCGCCGCGCGATGAAATCTCTGTGTTGAAGATCGTCAAGAGACGTGGCGGGAAAGCGCTGTCATGCTAGCGCGAGAACGACCGCCGTCCCGAGCGCCGTCTTGCGCTCGCCGCCAAATCACGTCACCGCCGGTGTTTATAGCGGTGGCCGCGCCCAAGAATCGTACGCCGATTAGAAGTCGAAAAATTTAAGACGCAGCGCGTCCTCATATTGCTTCTTGGCGTCGATCACCGCGTCGCGAAGCGCGTCTTCCTTGAAATGCGCGGCCTCCCATTGGTCGACTTCGGCGACCGTATGATTGACGGAAGCCAGCGTTTCTTCCTCCTTGATCGCGGCGATCCATTTTTCGACCGCCGCCTTATAGGCGGCCTGCAACTGGTCGAGTTCCACCGTGTCGACGGTTTGGTCGCTCATCGTCGTCCCCTTTGCTAGCGCAAAGCTAAACCGGCGGTATGAACGATTGACGACGGCGGAGCGACGTGATTGCAGGCGCGTGCCAGACTTGCTTAAGGACGCGCGAAAACGGCGGCCATATGAGACGCTCTCTTCCGCCCGGGGCCGCCTTCGCGCTCATCGCCTCGGGAACCGTGCTCGGCGGCGCCGGGACTGATCTTGTCCTGCCTGCCGTCCCGAGCCTGCCGGCGGCGCTCGGCGGAACGCCGGCCGAGGCGCAATATGTCCTCGCCGCCTATGTCGCGGGCGGCGCCTTGGGCCTCGTCCTGTTCGGCGAGCTCGGCGCGCGCTTCGATCCGCGCAAGACGCTCGCCGCGTCGCTCGGTCTTTACGCGCTCCTGTCGCTCGCCGCCGCGTCGATGCCGACGCTGGAAGGGCTGATCCTCGTCCGCTTCGTCCAAGGCGCGGCCGCCTCGGCCCCCGCGGTCTTTGCTCCTGGCTTCATCCGCGCCCTGTTCGCGCCCGAGCGGGCGGCGTCGATGATCGGCCTCATCGGCTCGATCGAGTCGCTCGTCCCTGCGCTCGCGCCGCTCGCCGGGGCTTGGCTTCTTGTTCATTTTGGCTGGCGCGCCTCCTTCATCGTCATCGGGATTGTCGCGCTCGCTTTGGCTGCGCTGATGAGCGCGCTCGCCCATCGCCTGCCTCGCGGGGCGACGCGGTCGATTGGCGGCGGCTATGCGCCGCTGCTCAGCGACCTTCCGTATTTACGCTATGCGTTGAGCCAGGCCTTCGCGCTCGGCGGATTGTTGACATTCGTCTTCGGCGCGCCGGCCGTCATTGTCGGACCGCTCGGCGGAACGCTCGCCGATTTCATCCGCCTGCAAGTTTCAGGCATCGCTTTCTTCATCCTCGCTTCGAACCTCGCCGGGCGGCTTGCCGCGCGCTTCGGCGCCGAAAAGCTGATTGTCGGCGGAACGGCGCTGGCGGGCGTCGCCGCTCTGGCGATCCTTGCTTACGCGCTCTTTGGCGGCGTCGATCCCTGGGCGCTCATCCCGCTCTGGATCTTATGGAATCTCGGCTTCGGTCTGCGCGGCCCGCCCGGCTTCCTCAAAGCGGTGATCGCCGCGCGCGGCGACGATGCGCGGGGCTCGGCGCTGATGATCCTCGCGATCCTCTTGACCGCCGCCTGCGGCGCGGCGCTCGCCGCGCCATTCGTGGCGACAGGGCTGACGGGCGTCGCCGCGGTGGCGGCGGCGATCGAGGTTGGGGCGCTGGGCTGGTTGGCGCTGCCGAAAACGCGAGATGGGCTGGCGATTTCGTGACAGCGAACCGAGCCTCGCCCGGCTGCGGCGCTACAGGCCTTGATCGGCGCCTTGGCCAGCCGCACGGCGTCTGGGGTCGCGCGGCGCTCGCGCAAAACGCGTAACTGTGTTAGTTTACTTCGATGATCAGTGGATTGAAACAGATGCTGCCGCGAATCGAGTCGTGGCCGCCCGAAGATCAGGAGGCGCTTCTTGAAGCGGCGCGAGGGATCGAGGCGGAGCGCGTCGGCGCGTATCGCGCGACGGATTTGGATCTCGTCGCAATTGATCGCGGCTTGTCCGATGCTCGGTCGGGCCGTTTCGCCGACGGCGAGGCCGTCGCAAGGGTTCGTGCGAAGTTCCGCAACGGATGATCCTGGGGTGGACCGCGGGCGCGCTGGCCGACCTCGGAGAGATCGAAGCCTATCAGCGGCTCCATTGGCCGAAGGCGCGGGCCTCGTTCGAGGCTCGGCTGACCGCGATCGAGCAACAAATCAGGGACTATCCAAATGCGGCCCCCGAAGTCGAACAACGACCCGGGGTTCGCGTCGTCGCCTTCGTGAATTTTCCGTACCGGCTTTTTTATCAAATCGAGAAAGATGGCGTCGCCATTCTCGCCCTACGCCATACTTCGCGCCGATCGCTGTTCGAATGAAGGCGAACTCGTTCGGCGTCGTTCACGCCCGGAGGAAGACAGTAAGGTGAGGTACGAAGCTTGCCAGACTAACCGTAGGCCAAGAATCGCGGGGCTTTGGCGCCAGTGCCCCCTTGATTGCTTGAGATAACTTATACCAGAAGTCCGGCGGCAGGGAAGAGATCGTGGCTAAGAGCGTCACGAACCTTGTCGACCACCGCTATTCCAGAGGAATGTCTCAATTTGATCTGCTGTTAGGCCTCGCGCTTGTACCCATTTGTCGATCTCGTCGATGAACGCAATATAACCATCTCGGAACCACCCCGCTCCGTTTGCACGAACGTACGCTTCTATGTCTTTCGGGGCGCGGCGTCTAATTTCAGCCACCACAAGGCTGTCGAGGATGAGAGGAGCCGTTGAACAATTGTGTACGCGCCCAAAAAAATAAAGAACTTTTGTAAAAAACGCAGGTCCGAGCCGATCTATAGCGCTTCTGTTAGTATTCGGCATCGTGCCGAGTGAGTAAGCCCGTCCGATCTGTTCAAGCGCTGCTTGCCTATTATTGGCCTTTGCAGCCCCCGACAAGGTTTGAGACACCTGGCGCAGCCTCGAGGCCAAACCAGTCGCGTTGAGCATTTGTTGCACACGCCAAGCCCCGTATCCCGTCTGTCCGAATCCCCATATCATTACGGCAAGGAAAAATGCGCCTAAAAGCTCGTCACTTTGCGCCGATTTCGCGGCAGCTTCCGGCCAATTCCAACCACGTTCGCCCTGGTAATAGTGCCGCCACTTAATCTTGGTTCAAGATCAAGCAGAAGATGGAAACATTCGGGGAACCGACCGAGCCACTGATTAGCTTCAAACGGGATTGCCTGATCGTTCGGACTTAATCCGGCGATCTTAAGCGCGTCTGCCTTCGTGAATGTGTTCGTGAATCCCAAAGCGCCCTCCCGCACATTAGGTATGGTTCTGGCTATTCAGAACAAAAAGTACCTCTGCGCCATCGGAAGAGTCTCCGCCGGCTCGCAGACCAGAAGCTCGCCGTTGGCCGTCACCGCATAGGTCTCGGGGTCGACCTTGATGTCCGGCGTCGCGTCATTATGGACGAGGCTCTTCTTCGAAATGTCGCGCGTTCCCTCCACCGCGACGAGCTTTTTCTGTACTTTGAGGCGCGCCGCGATGCGCTTGTCGATCGCGGCTTGCGAGACAAAGGTCAGCGAGGTTCCCGTCCGCGCGCGGCCATAGGCGCCGAACATCAGCCGGTAGTGGATCGGCTGCGGAGTCGGGATCGAGGCGTTGGGATCGCCCATCGGCGCGGCCGCGATGGCGCCGCCCTTGATGACGAGATCGGGCTTCACGCCGAAGAAGGCCGGCGTCCAGAGAACGAGATCGGCGAGCTTGCCCTTCTCGACCGAGCCGATGTGTTTCGAAACGCCATGCGTGATCGCCGGGTTGATCGTATATTTGGCGACGTAGCGCTTGGCGCGCTGATTGTCGTTGCGTTTCGATTCGCCCGGCAGGGCGCCGCGCTGCTTCTTCATCTTGTCGGCCGTTTGCCAGGTGCGGATGATCACCTCGCCGACCCGGCCCATCGC
>DATGHD010000382.1:0-5034 GCA_035308145.1 Roseiarcus sp. | reverse complement strand
TCATCGATCCGATCGGGCTGATCGATCGCTATGGCGCCGACGCCTTGCGGTTCACCCTCGCCGCCATGGCCGCGCAGGGGGGACGCGACATCAAGCTTGCCGAGAGCCGGGTCGAGGGCCATCGCAATTTCGCGACAAAGCTCTGGAACGCCGCCCGCTTCGCCGAGATCAACGGCTGCGCGCGAAACGCCGATTACGATCCCTTAACCGTCCGCGCGACCCTCAATCGCTGGATTTTGGGCGAAGCCGCCAGGGCGGTTAACGAAGTCAGCGCGGCGATCGAGACATTCCGCTTCAATGACGCGGCCAGCGCCGCCTACCGGTTCATCTGGAACGTCTTTTGTGACTGGTGCCTGGAGCTCGCGAAACCCGTCCTGCAGGGGGCGGATAGTCCAGAGAAGGAGGAGACCCAGGCGACAATCGCCTATGTCCTCGACGATATTCTCAAGCTTCTTCATCCTTTCATGCCCTTCCTGACGGAAGAGCTTTGGGCGGCGACCGCCGGGGCGGCTGGCCGGCCGCAACTCCTCGCGGTGAGCGCCTGGCCGACGCCAGGCGACCTCGACGGCCGGGCGGCCGAGGACGAGATCGGCTGGCTGATCGAGCTTGTCCTGGAAATTCGCTCGGTTCGCTCCGAGACTGGCGTGCCGGCAGGCGCGCAGCTTCCCTTGGTTCTTGTCGAGGCAAGCCCCGCGGTCGCCCTTCACGCGCGGACATGGGAAGGCGCGATCAAGCGCCTCGCGCGGATCTCCGAAATCACCTTTGCCGACGCCGCGCCGGCCGGTTCGGCGCAGATTTTCGCCGGCGGCGGCGTCGCCGCATTGCCGATGGCGGGCGTCGTCGATTTGACCGCCGAGCGCGGCCGGCTGGCCAAGGAGCGGGACAAGGAGCTTAAGGAGGTCGAGCGGATAGACGCCAAGCTCGCCAACGCCGATTTCCTTAATCGCGCGCCGGAGGAAGTGATCGAGGAGAACCGCGAAAGACGGGAGTTGGCCGTCGCCCGGATCGCCAAGATCGAAGCGGCGCTAGCGCGGATCGGGACGAGCTAAGGCCGACGCCGGCGCGGATTCGTTGCAATTTCGCAACAGGAGTTTAGCAAGTGTACTAAGCCTAATTTCTCGCTTTAACGCGCCGCGATTGCGCCATAAACCACGCGCTAATTTCCTTTTGACAAGATGTCGAAAGTCTTGGGCTTTCGCCGCCTGTTCACCCCGCCCGAAAGAGCGGTCCGATCGTGAAGAGGCGAGTTATCGGAGCTTGTATGGGCGCGTTGGACATTGGCGGCGAAGGCGCCGGCTGCGGCGGTTTGCAGCCTTGCGCCGGAGCTGATCGGCTTGCCTGGATCAGGCGCTTTGCGCCGGCGGTTTTTGCTTTTGCGCTGGTTGCTCCTGGAGGGGCTTGGGCCTTGGACGGGTCGCAGCCGTCGTCCATGGAGAAGATCCCCTTAAAGCTGTTTAAGAGCGCCCAGCAGGCTTTGCGCATGGGCGTCGAGGAGATGCGCGCAGGCGACTCGAAGTCCTCGGTCGAAGCCTTCAAATATGCGGCCGAGGGCGGCCAGTCCTTGGCGCAATGGAAGCTCGGCCGCATGTACGCCGATGGCGACGGCGTTCCGCATGACGATTTCAAAGCCTACGAGTATTTCGAGCAGATCGTCCGCAACTACAATGAAGACGAAACGGACCGTCGCGATATCGGGGCGGTCTCGAATGCGGTGGTGGCGATCGGGATATATTGCCTGAACGGCATCGCCAATTCGCCGGTCCAACCTGACCCCGACCGGGCGTTCCAGATGTTTCAATATGCGGCGACGAATTTTGGCGATCCAGACGCCCAGTACAACCTCGCGCGAATGTATCTCGACGGGGTCGGCGGCATTCCCAAGAGCAATATGCGCGCCGCCCGTTGGCTGTCGCTGGCTGCGGAGAAGCATCATCACCCGGCCCAGGCCGTCCTCGGCCATCTGCTTTTTGTCGGCGACGGCGTGCCGCGCCAGCGCGCGCGCGGCCTGATGTGGCTGAGCGTCGCCAAGGACGCCGCGCACGGTCCCAAAGACCAGTGGGTGAGCGATCTCTACGCCAAGGATTTCGCGGCGGCCGGCGACGAGGACAAACAGGTCGCGGCGCTTTACTTAAGCGAATACGGCAAGACCGCCGAAGCGGCCACGCCCGTCGCCCCGTCCGCCGTGGCGACGAGGGCTCGCGTTCAAGCGCCTCTCGCCGCGCCGCCGCCGCCGGTGGCCGACGCTGGACCAAGCGCAAACGAGCCGCCGCGCGAATAGCCCGGCAGTGGCGCGTTCACCTCACCCCGTGACGCCATAAAGATCGTACGCGTCCGCCCGCTCGATCTTCACCGTTACGATGTCGCCCGCCCTGAGCGGCCGATGCGACGAAATATGGACCTTGCCGTCGATCTCGGGCGCGTCGCCTTCCGAGCGGCCTCGGCCGCCTTTGGCGCCGCCTTCGTCGATGATCGTCTCGAGGCGCTTGCCGACCTTGGCGGCGAGACGCTTGGCGCTGATCTTTTGCTGGCGCTCCATGAAGCGCCGCCAGCGGCTTTCCTTGATCTCTGCGGGAACTTGCTCGAGCCCGAGGTCGTTGGCGGCGGCGCCCGCGACCGGCTCGTATTTGAAGGCGCCGACGCGGTCGAGCTTGGCTTCGTCGAGCCAGTCGAGGAGAAAAGCGAAGTCTTCTTCGCTTTCGCCCGGAAAGCCGACGATGAATGTCGAGCGGATGGTCAGGTCAGGGCAGATGGCGCGCCAGGCCCTGATCCGCTCCAGCGTTTTCTCCTGATTCCCCGGCCGGCGCATGGCTTTGAGGACGCGCGGCGAAGCATGTTGGAAGGGAACGTCGATATAGGGCAGGATCTTGCCCTCGGCCATCAAGGCGACGACCTCGTCGACATGCGGATAAGGATAGACATATTGCAGACGCACCCAGGCGCCGAGCGAGCCCAATTCGCGCGAAAGATCGAGGAATTTGGCCCTGACCTCGCGGGTCTCGCCAATGCGGCGCCAAAGGCTCGCCTGATAATCGATATCAAGCCCATAGGCGCTGGTGTCCTGGGAAATGACGATCAGCTCTTTGACGCCGGCCCCAACCAGTTTCTCCGCCTCGCGCAATACCTCGCCGGCCGGACGCGAAACTAGGCGGCCACGCAGTTTCGGAATAATGCAGAACGTGCATGTATTGTTGCAACCTTCTGATATTTTTAGATAAGTGTAATGACGAGGCGTCAGCTTCACGCCGGCCTCTGGCGCCAGATCAAGGAAAGGGTCGTGCGGGGCGGGCGCCAGGGCGCGAACCGCCGCCATGACGCTCTCGAAGGCTTGCGGGCCGGTAATCGCGCTCACAGCGGGAAAGGCGTCGCGGATCGGCTCCGGCTCGGCGCCCATGCAGCCGGTGACGATCACTTTTCCGTTATGGGCCATGGCGGCGCCGATGGCCTCTAGGGATTCCTTTTTGGCGCTGTCGAGAAAGCCGCAGGTGTTGACCACCACCGCGTCGGCGCCGACATGGCTTCGCGTCAGCTCATAGCCCTCGGCGCGTAACTGCGTGATGATCCGTTCGCTGTCGACCAAAGCCTTCGGGCAGCCGAGCGAAACAAAGGAAATCCGCGGCGCTGCGCGAATGGCGTCTTTAGAATTTTCGGTCATTCGGGGTCGATTGCCATGCGCCGGAACAAGGCGCAACTGCTGACGCCGACCTGGGGGCTTACCCGGCGCAGCGACGCCGCGACGGGCGCGTGCATTTTCAAGGCTTGTTAACGCAAACCTGTCTAATTCTGGTTGACACGCGAATATCCAGGCCCCGAGCGCGATGAAAGCACTTGTTGAAAGAGCCGCGCGTCGCGTCACTGGCGGCCGCCGCGACCGTGGCGCGGAGGCTTCGTCCAATCCGCAAAGCGAAGAGCAGAGCCTGCGCGTGGAGATCGCGCGGCTGCGCGGCCTCGTCGAGCAATACCTGGAAGAACGCATTTCGCAGCAAGCGCTGATTGATGCGGTTCCCGACTATCTTTGGGTCAAGGACGTCAACAGCGCCTTCCTCGTGGCCAACAAGGTCATTGCGGCCGACAACAACCGCGGTGATGGACGCGGAATCATCGGCCTCGACGATTTCGATCTGCATCCGCGCGAACGCGCGCAGAAATTCTTCGACGCCGAGCAGCAAATCGTGCGGACGGGACGTCCCGTCATCGATCTCGAAGAGATGGTCACGACGACCGAGGGCGCGACGCGCTGGCTTCTGACGAGCAAGACTCCATTTCGCAACAATCAGGGCGAGGTGATTGGGATCGTCGGCATTTCCCGCGACATAACCGAGCGCAAGCGGATTGACGAAGTGCGGGCGGGCGAAGCGCGTATCCTCGAGATGATCGCCACCAGCGCGCCGCTCGAGGATGTGCTGGATCACCTCATGCGTCTCGCCGAAGCGCAATTGGAGGGGGTCGTCTGTTCGGCGTTGCTGCTCGATTCGGACGGCGTCCATCTGCGCCACGGCGCGGCGCCGAGCCTCGCCGAGGCTTATTGTCGAGCGATCGATGGCGTTCCGATCGGGCCGAAAGTGGGTTCCTGCGGCACGGCGCTCTATCGGCGCCAGACGGTGATCGTCGAGGACATCGGGAGCGATCCTCTATGGGAGGACTATCGCCATCTCGTCGCGCGCTATGGCTACCGCTCCTGCTGGTCGACGCCCATCCTCTCCCATGAGGACGAGCCGCTCGGCGCCTTCGCTATGTACTCTTCCGAGGTTCGCAGGCCGACCGACAAGGAGAATCAGGTCATCGCGGCGATAGCGCGGCTTGCCGGCATCGCGATAGAGCGGAAGCGTGCGGAGGACCAGATCCGCTTTATGGCCAATCACGACGCGTTGACGGGTCTTCCCAATCGCGCGCTTTTGATGGATCGGCTGAGCCAGGCGATGCTGTTTGCCGAGCGCTACGACCGCTGGGCGAGCGTGGCCTTGATCGACATCGACAATTTCAAATTGGTCAACGACAGCCTCGGCCATGCGGCGGGCGACGAACTCCTGAAAATCG
>DATGHD010000381.1:0-2563 GCA_035308145.1 Roseiarcus sp. | reverse complement strand
TGCCGCCGCGGAGTTGATCGCGACGCCACATCGGTCGGAAGGGATGCATTTGCCGCGCGTCGCCTGATGATCCGGGACGCCGCCGCTCTCGTCTATTCGGCTGTACTCGCCGGCGCCGTTGTTAGCGCCGTTGAATCTTCTCGGCGCTTGGCGTCGCCCTCCTTGATCTCTTTCCAAGGATTGGCGGGCGCAATCATGTGGCGGACCGCCGTGACGTTCGCGGCCGCCGCTTCGGCCGACATGTCGCGTCTCGATATGCTTTCCGCTTCGTTAAACTTGCCTTCCAGCGCAAGCACCAGGGCAAGGTTGTCGCGGACCCGCTGATCGGCCCCGGGCGCGGCGGCGGCTTGGCGCAAGATCTTTTCAGCCTCGGGCAATTGCTTGGTCAAGGCGAAGGATAGGCCGAGATTGTTCAATATGCTTGGCTCGTTAGGCGCAATCTTTAACGCGCTGAGATAGAATCCTTGGGCCGCCGCGTGGTCCCCCAACTGATCCGCCACCGAACCTTGGGCGGACATGTCCGACCAGTCGGGATTTTCCGGCGCATAGGAGCGTGAGAGCACGTCAGCGGCTCTTTGCAACTGGCCGTCGTCGGCGAGCGCCTTGCCAAGAGCGCCGAGGATCTCGAAATCGTTTGGCGCCTTGACGGCCGCCGATTGGATCACGGCGACCGCTTGATCGTAGCGGTTGAGCGCGCGCAAGGCCCGGGCATAGTTGATCGAGGCGACTTTTTCGCCAGGGTTGGCGTCGTAGCGCTTCTTCCATTCGTCAGCGTAAGCGCTTGACGCCACGTCATTTGTCGGCATGACGGCCGGCGTGCGGCTGATCGAGCCGGTTATGTCGTCCGAATCATAACAGCCGCCGAGCGCGAGGAACGAGCTCAACAGCCAAACCGGGCCGAGTTTACGCGCCACCACGCGCCGCCGGAACGCAATCGACGACATTGGCTCACGGCCCCCAAGCCGCGGAGAAAACTTCAAGCCTTAATAATAATTTGCCGCGACTAACGCGTGGTTAAGACGCGCTTGCGCACGTCGCAGGGCTTCAATTGATTTTGCCGGAACGAAACGGCGGCAATCGATGCTTTCCGAGCGAAATATTCAACTTTCGTTTGCGCTCTTTCGCTAACAAGAGCGGGGCATCGAATCATTTATCTCATCATGAGCGAAAACACGCAGATCGTCGGCCGGCAAATCGCAGCAGGACGGACTTTGGCCGCCGTCAGCCAGGAAGAGCTCGCGCGCCGCGCAAACGTTTCCGTCGCCACGTTGCGGCGTATGGAGGCGAGCCAAGGCGCTGCTTCCGGCCACGTCAATAATGTGGCGGCCGTACGCCGCGCGCTTGAAGCGGCGGGCGTCGAATTCCTCAACGGAACCGAGCCCGGCGTGCGGATGAGAACCTCCGGCGATGGAGAGATGCTTGGGGTTGATGATCAGGCGTCGCCGGCCGACGCTGAAACATTCGCCGACGGCGACGCCGTCGCGGAGATTGCGGCGCCGTCCGGGCGGCGCGCGAAGCCGATGGGACGTCGATGGACGGATCGTCCAAAAACGTCGATTTCGCCCGAACAAGTCAAAGCCGCCCGCGAGCTTCTCGGCTGGTCGCAAGACGATCTGGCGGCCCTTGTCGGCGTCGGCGAAACTGCGGTGAGCCTGTTTGAACGGGAAAAACGCAGGCTGCTCGCCTTGAACGTGTCCGAGGTTCGCGGCGTTCTGGAATCCGCCGGCATCGAATTTACCGGCGGCGCACAACCGGGCGCGGCCCTGCGGCCCGGATTTGAGACCGGCGAGCAGGCGCTGGTGTTGGCGCAGCGCCATCGGCGGGCGAACCGTCCGCGGCAGGAGGCGCCTTCGGTCGCGCCTGAGGCCGAGGCGGAGCTTGAAGCTGACGGCGCCGAGGCAATGCCCCTGGATCAATTCCTGAGCGGGCTCGAGGCTTACGAGGAGCGCCGGCTGAGGCCGCAGGGCATCCGCGTCGGCAATCGCGGCGGCACGAAATTCGGCTTCGCCCTCTTCTATATGAATCGCGACGCCGCAAGCTTGATGCTGGAGGGCAAGGAGCTTGGGCGCGTCCGATGGGCGAAAGGGAAGATCGAATTCGACCCCGCGATCACTCGGTCAAATCCCGCGCACACTCTCGAGGACGATCTCGATCAATGGGCCTCGCGCGCCTATGCGCGGAGCCTCGGCGCTTAGCTTGTCCGCTCACCAACTATAGGTGAGGCGGCCTGTAGCGGCGTAGGCCTCAGTTCCGGCGCCGAACTGACCCTCGAATTTGGCCATGGCGGTCCAGTTGTTGGCGAAGCGCCATTCTGCGCCGGCGGCGAGCAAAGCCTGGTCTTGGGCTTGCCTGGCGCCGTTGACGATGAAACTCGCGGCCGGCAGGCTGATGAAGGTCGCCTGCAATTGCGGATTACTCTCCCAGTCATGCGCCCAAGCCGCGCGGGCGAAAAGCTTGAGGGCGTTGCCGTCGGGATAGGCGATGGTTTTGTCCGCCCAGGCGCCGAGCTCGAAGCGCGTGTCGGTTGCGCTTTGCGAGGCGTAGTTCAAGGCGAAGGCGGCCA
>DATGHD010000380.1:0-7481 GCA_035308145.1 Roseiarcus sp. | reverse complement strand
GCGGCAAATCGCCGACATTCGTTTCCGTCTATGGCCATTGGCGTTCAGGACTCGTCAAGGGCGCGATCTACGGCGGGCTCTTCATGCTCGGCATTACGGCGTTTGCCGCGCCGCTGCGCAACGCCGCCTTCGTCACCTTTGTCAAAGAGAACGCGCTGCTCTTGTCGCCTTTCGCCGGCGCTCTTGCTTTTCCCTTGGCTGCGACCATCGTCGGCAGCGCCGACGGCACGCCGCCGTTCTTGGGCAGGCTGAGAGCCGCCTATCGCGACCCGCGCGCTTATGCGCGCGGCGCCGTCGCCGGCGTTGGCGCGGCCTTTGCGCTCACCTCCGATCTTCGCGACGCGGGCGGAACTGCGCGATTCCTGACGCTCTTTGTCTTTGGCGCGCTCGCCTATGCCGGCGTCGATCTCCTCTTCGATTGGGCGCGCGTGATCAACGGCGAGCGTCGCGCCGCGCAAACGTGGCGTCTCTACGCGCTCGGCGTCGGGCTTGGCGGCTTTCTTGCCGGGGCGCTTGGCTGGTATTTCGACGCCGCGCAAATCAAAGTCGTGACGGACAAGTTCTGGGCCTATGCCGACATCAACTACGTCTCGACCGGCCGCGCGCTTGCCGATTTCACGACCTATCCGATCTTCAACAAATACGGCGCGATCGATCTTGGTCAGATCGTCGGCGGCGTGCGCCTCTTCTACACGGAATCGTTGGCCGGCGTGATCAATTGGTCGATCGCCGCGCCGCTGTTCAGCATCAATTTCGTGCTTCTGACCGCTCTGTTCGATCGCAGCCTGAAGCCGATCGAGAATCTGATCAGCGCCGACGGCATCGAGGGCTTGCTTGCGCAAGGCGTGCGGGTGATGCGCTGGGGTCTATGGATGGCGCCGGTCATCAATTCCTTCCTTCGCCAATCTCCCGAGCCGACTTGGTACAATCAAGACGGCGCCGTGCGCTCGCTCGTCTCGATCGGCGCGGACGTTGGCCTGTCGCCCGTCAATTTTCATGATTTCAGCCTGACGGTGTTCCTTGGTCTGCTCGCCTATGACTGGCTGCGCGTGCTGATCTGGTTCGATCACATGGGATTGCGCGTCGCCACCCTTGTGAACCTGACTTTCGTCGGCGGCGATCGCGCCGACGAAGCCGCGGGACGGTTCCTTGGCCATGCCGCCCGAACGCGGGTCATTCCCGACGGCATTCGCCGCTTTGCGACCTGGGCGCCGCTGCTGATCCCCTTCTACATCCCGCGCGGCGCAGATTGGGACCATGCCTGGACTGGCGCGGAGGCGCTTCGCAATTCCAATGCGCCGCTGCTTGGGCCGATTGAGACGATGGCGATCGCCTATTGCTGCGCGGGCGCGGCTTTCGCGGCCGCTGCTTTGATCATCGGAGTGCGGTTGCGAGAGAAGACCGGGGTTGCGGCGTCCCCGCTTGCCAGCGCGCCGCCGATGCTCAGCGATTTTCCGCCAAGCCTATCGCTGAGCAATGGCGCTGTTGGACTCGACATCCTCCGCGACGGCCGCGGCGCGGCTTTCGTGACGGGCGAGGAACGCGACGGCTTCGCGATCGACATAACGCGCCGTCCGCTCGAACCCATGCAGCCGCGGGGCGTCTTCTTCTATCTTCGCGAGGGCGATGCGCCGCCTTGGTCAGTCGGCTACGAGCCGGCGCGTCGCGCCGGCGTCTATGGTTTCGAGCAAAGCGGCCACAATGGCGTCGTCCTCTCGGCTCAAGTCGGCGAAATCGCGGCGGAGCTCACGGCGGGGCCCGATCCGCAGGGCGCGATCATTTCCTGGCGGCTACGCTTGCGCGACACAGCGGGGCGCGCGCGGCGTTTGCGTCTCGCCAGCTTCGCCGAAATCGCAGCGCATGAGACGGGCGCCTATATACGCGATCTCGATTTCGCCGGCATGCACGTTGAGACTTTCTTCGTCAGAGGCCTCAACGCGATCCTGGCGCGCAATAGGCTCCTGCGCTCGGCGCGGGCCGGACGCAAAGAAATGGCCTTCTTCGCCTGTCGAGCCACGACGGACAGCGTTTTGCTGGTCGGCTACGAAGACTCGCGCGCACGCTTCATTGGCGAAGGATCGATTGCCGATCCGCAAGGCCTCGCCGACGAGCGCCCGCGCCGCCTTGACGATCAGGGCAAGCTATGGACCTTCGATCCGGCGGCGAGCCTGTCGTTCGACGTCAATCTTGTCGCCAATGGCGCGGCTGAAATCGAATTCATCATCGGCCGCGCCGATAACGAGCGGGCCGCCGCCGGTCTCATTGCGCATCGGCTCGCTCTGCCGCCAATTGCCGAGAAGGAACTCGCCGATCGCGTGCACCATACGCGGATGGTCGAACCGACGCCCGCGGCGGCTTCTCGCTGGCCCTTCGCTTTTTCCGACGACGGGACGGTATTGCGCCTGACCCATCGTACGCCGCGGCCTTGGGCGCATGTGATGGCGAACGAAATCGGCGCGGGCGCGGTCGTCTCCAACGACGGAGAAGTCTATTCTTTCTTCGGCAACGCTCAGCAAAATGGCTT
Source organism: Roseiarcus sp. (assembly GCA_035308145.1). GTDB lineage: Bacteria > Pseudomonadota > Alphaproteobacteria > Rhizobiales > Beijerinckiaceae > Roseiarcus. The sequence goes on along the minus strand of DATGHD010000380.1, from coordinate 4,957 downwards.
GACGCCTTTCCGCTTCGATAGCGTGACGATCGGCCAGCCGGGACAGGTCATTTATTTACGCGACCTCGAAACAGGAGAGACCGACGCGCCTGGTTTTGCGCCATTCCAGCGCCAGGACGCCACGCATGCGGTTGCCTACGAGCCGGGCGTCGCGACCTTCCGCAAGACTCGCGGCGCGCTCGCGAGCGATTACTGCGTCTTCGTCCCGCCTGATTTTCCGGGCGACATGCGCATTCTCGCTTTGCGCAATCTTGGCGAGCGTCCGCTCCGCCTGCGAGTTGCGCCGTTTTTCGACCTCGTTCTCGGCGAGACGCAGAATGCGACGGTGGGTCATATCGACAGCGAGCAGGTCGGCGAGGTTCTGCTCTGTGAGAACCGGCGCAACGACTTCCAGCGCGGCGTCGCCTTTGTTGCGACAAGCCTTGTCGGCGCGACGCTGGAGGCGCGCCGCACGCGTTTCTTTGGCGGGGCGGGGCGAAACATCCTCTCGCCGGCTTTTGTCGAGACTGGCGCGCCTGACGCTGCGCAGCGCGATGACGGCCGCCGGGTCGCGGCTTTCGCCGCCGATGTCGAGATCGCGCCCGGCGAAGAGAGAAAGATTGTCATGGTCTTCGGCCAAGCCGAGAGCCGGGAGGCGGCGCTGGCGGCGGCGGGCAAAGCGACGATCGCCGCCGTCGAAGAGGCCCTGATCGCGACGCGGAAGGCCTGGAAGACGCGGCTGTCGAAGGTGAATGTTCGCACCAACCGTCCCGACTTTGACCGCCTCGTCAATACCTGGCTGCCCTATCAAGCGATGGCTTCGCGCTTGTTCGGCCGCGTCGGCCCCAATCAGCGAGGCGGCGCCTTCGGTTTTCGCGATCAATTGCAAGACGTGCTGCCGCTCGTCTTCATCGAGCCGCGTCTTACGCGAAAGCAGATCGTGCTCCATGCCGGACAACAATTCCCGGAAGGCGACGTGCTGAAATGGTGGCATCGCGCTCCCAACGGAGGGACAGGTCTCGGCCAACGCACGCGCGCCAGCGATCCTCATCTCTGGCTGCCGTACGTGCTGACGCGCTACATCGCGACGACTGGCGATTCCAGCGTGCTGGATGAGAAAGTCGCCTATCTCGAAGCGCCGGCGGTGCCGGAGCACGAAGACACCTGGGTCGTCGTGCCGCGAGAATCGCTTGAGATTGGAGATATTTACGAACATTGCCAGCGCGCCATAGATCACACCTTGCGCCGTATGGGCGCGAACGGCTTGCCGCTTCTTGGCGCCGGCGACTGGAACGATGGCATCGATGGGCTCGGGCGGCTGGGCCGCGGCACCAGCGTCTGGATGGGCTTCTTTTTCTTCGATGTGCTTACTCGGTTCGCGCCGCTCGCCAGAGGGCGACGCGATGACGCCTATGCGCGCAAATGCGAGGAGGCTGCAAAGGCGTTGCGTTCGGCCTTGGAAGTGGGTTGGCAAGGGACGCATTACGCGCTCGATTTTTCTGACAGCGGCGAGGCGCTGGCCATGCCGAATGCGATGACCACGGGTTGGCCCGCCTATTCCGGCGCGGTCGACCGTGAGCGCGGCGTCGCCGCGGCCGAAGGCGGCCTTAAGGGCGTTGAGCGCCCGGATCGCGTCTTGCTCACCGAGACGCCCTTCTTCGAGCATTCATCGCCTTATCCGGGCCGCATCGCCGACTATCCGCCAGGCGTCCGCGAAAACGGCGGCCAATATAGTCATGGCGCATCGTGGATCGTCGACGGCTTCGTTCGGCTTGCCGATGAGGCGCGCGCCGCCGGCGATCGAGACGAGGCGGCGCGGCTCATCGGTCGCGCTTTCGAAATCTTCGAGAAGATATCGCCGCTCGGCAAGACCGATCCGGACCGCATCGCCCGCTACGGACTGGCGCCCAATCAACAGCCGGCCGACATCTATGACGGCTATGGTCACGATGGCCGTGGCGGCTGGTCATGGTACACCGGTTCGGCGGCGCGCATGCTGTCGGCGGCTTACGCCATCCTCGGCGTCTCCATGGTTTCCGGCGAGATCGTCGTCGCCGAGGGCCTATTCGAGCCGAAAGGCGGGCTCGAGGTCGAGACGCTCAGCATTGGCGGCCGAGAATGGCGCCGCGAGCGCGTCGACGAGAGGAAGGTCGCGGCGTCTTGACGCGGCTTACGCCGCCTCGATGCCGGCGAGACTTTTTCGCGCCCGGTCGAGCGCGGTCGAAAGCACTTCGACGCTTTGCGCGCCGGGCACGCCGAAGCGCGATGCGAAAATGAAGAAGGGAACGCCGGTTACGCCGAGGCTCTGCGCTTGCGCAATCTCCTGGCGCACCTCGCGCTCGTCGACGCCCTCGGCGAGATGTTTTTCGACCGCCTCGGTGTCCATATCCGCTTCGCGCGCGGTTTCGACGAGAACTTGACGGTCGCCGATGTCGCGGCCCTCTTCGAAGTAGAGGCTGAACAATCTTTCGACGACCTTGTCTTGCGCGCCGCTCGCGCTGGCCCAACGGATCAGGCGATGAGCGTCGAGCGTGTTCGGCGCGCGTTCGATTCTGTCGAAGGCATAGGCGATGCCTTCTTCGGCGCCGAGCGCGCGAAGGCGCTCGTGCACGGCCTCGAGCCTGCCATCGTCGCCGAATTTGTTGCGCATGTAGGCTTTGCGATCGAGGCCGCCGGCGGGAATGCTGGGATCGAGCTGATAGGGACGCCAGCGTACCGGAATGTCCCCGTGTTCGGCGGCGAGCGCGCGGGCGAGCCTCTTCTTGCCGAGATAGCACCACGGACACACGACGTCGCTGACGACGTCGATCGCCAAAGCCTGCGCGTCCTGGCTCATCGGCAACTCCCAAAGCTCGAGGCCTTAGCGCGTCACTGCGCCTTGCTCCACCAGGAATCAAGCGTGACCCCGAAAAGCGGCGTTTTTTCCGGCTGGCCGAGATTGCTCGAATAGGCGATCCACTGGTCGGGAGAGTAGAACAGCGGAACGATATAGAAACTGGAGATCAGCAGCCGATCGAGCGCGCGGACGGCCGCGACGAAATCATCGTGGCTCTTCGCCGCGAGCATTGCCGCGATCATCGCGTCAATCGCCGGCGAGGCGACGCCGCAGATGTTATAGGCGCCCTGCATATTGACGGAGACCGACGCCCAGCGTCCACGTTGCTCGGCGCCAGGCGAGGGCGAGGCGAGCCAGCCGCCGATCATCATGTCGAAATCGAATGAGGTGCGGCGTCGCTGATATTGCACGTCGTCGACCAGGCGGACATTGGCGGCGACGCCAATTCGCGCCAGGCTTTGCGAATAAGCGAGCGCCAGCCGCTCTTCCTCGCGGCTCTTGACGAGAATCTCGAAGGCGAGCCTCCGGCCGGCCGTGTCGACGAGCGAACCGTTCTTGAGCGCGTACCCGACGCTCGCGAGCTCCTTAAGCGCTTTGCGCGCCATGTCCCGGTCGCGGCCGCTGCCGTCTGAAACCGGCGGCGCCCAGCGCCCCTCGATGACGTCGGCGCGGACCGCGCCCGGAAAGGGCGCCAGCAGCGCACGCTCTTTTTCCGACGCCGGGCGGCCGGCTGAGGACAATTCGCTGTCGTCGAAGAAGCTTTGCGACCGACGATAAACGCCGCCAAAGAACTCGGCGTTGATCCATTCGAAATCGAACATCATGGCGAGCGCTTCGCGCACGCGAACGTCGGCGAAAATCGGTCGACGCGTGTTGAAGGCGAAGCCGGATATGCCTTTTGGCACGCCGATCGGCAGCGATTGCTTGATGATCCGGCCTTCGCTCAGAGCGGGAAAGTTGTAGGCGTTGAGCCAGAGTGTCGGATCAGTCTCGACACGAAAGTCATAGAGTCCGGCCTTGAAAGCCTCGAACATCGAGGCCGCGTCGCGATAGTAGGTGATTTTGATTTCATCGAAATTATAGAGGCCGCGCATGATTGGCAGGTCGCGGGCCCAGTAATCCGGGTTGCGCTTCAGGAGGAGACTTTGCCCGGGCTGTACTTCCGCGACGAGGTAGGGGCCCGAGGCGATGGGAATATGTAAGGTCTGATCGTCGAAGCGTTCGACGTCGGTATGGGCTTTGGAAAGGACCGGCATCGTGGCCAGAGTCAGCGGCAATTCACGGTCGTCGGCGCCGGAAAGGTCGTAGCGGACCGTATAGTCGTCCGGCGTCTCGATGCTCTTGACCAACGCATAGGCGGCGCGCTGTTGCGGTCGTCCTTTTTCCTTGAGCAGGGCGAAAGTGAATGCGACATCCGCGGCGGTGATCGGAGCGCCGTCGGAGAACCTGGCGTTGGGATCGAGGCGGAACACGACCCAATCGCGCGCCGCGTCGGTTTCGATCGACTGGGCGATGAGGCCGTAAAGCGTGAACGGCTCGTCGGCTGAGCGGAACATCAAGGATTGATAGACGTTGCCGACGAGGCCCTGGGCGGTGCTCAGCGCTTTGACATTGTAAGGGTTGAGGCTGTCGAAAGTTCCAAGAAAGGCGAGCCGCAGGCGACCTCCCCTTGGCGCCTCGGGGCTCGCATAAGGCAGATGCTGAAAGTCGCGGCCAAGCGCGGGCTCGCCATGCATGGCGATCGCGTAAGTCGGCTGTGCGTCGTCGGCGGCGAGGGGCGCCGCGCCAGCGGCCATGACGAGAAGGAGGGAGGCTGCCAGTCCCCAGCGAATCGCGCACAAACCCATGGCCAAGAGCTTAGTGAAGCGGGCTCTTTGGGTCATGCCTTTCCGCCGCGCGTTGGCCTGCGTCATGATGGCGATAAGCCCGCGAGTTTTTGTTGGATTTTGCCGCCCTGGTGTGGGAAAGACCGGCGCGGCATGGCTATCCCTCGCCCGGTCGCTATAAGGCCGCAATGTCTCGTCATGAGCGCGCTCGGCGAGGGCCTCGCCGCCTCGGGCATCGCCGAATAGGATCGAAAGGACCAACGATGAAGTCTCTTCTAGGGCGTTCCGGCGCATTGGCGCTGGTCTTCTTGGCTGC
>DATGHD010000379.1:0-3416 GCA_035308145.1 Roseiarcus sp. | reverse complement strand
TTCGGCGCGTCCGGCGCGCCGGTGCTCGAATATATCCGCTGGGTCATGGTGCGAAAGCGCGACGAAGCAGCGGCCGCGCCAGCAGACTTCGTGCCGCCACTTGCAAAGACCGTTGCAGTCGCTGACATCGGCAAGGCCTGTCCGCCCCTGCGGGGTGCTGCGTACGACGACGGGCTGGCCGGCAGCACGCAGCGGTTCGGCGGCTATGCACCCGGCGAGCGCATCGACCACGTCGACGGCATGACGGTCGAGGAAGCCGAGCATCAGATTGCGACGCGCCTCTTCCAGAACACCGCCAAGGTCCATTTCAATCAGTTTGCTGAAGGCCAAGGCCGCTTCGGCCGTCGTTTGGTCTATGGCGGCCATGTCATCTCTCTGGCGCGCGCGCTGAGCTTCAACGGCCTCGCCAACGCCTTCCATATCGCGGGTATCAACGCCGGACGACACGTCGCGCCGCTCTTCGCCGGCGACACGGTCTTCGCCTGGAGCGAAATCCTTTCGCGCACAGCCTTGCCGGACCGCGGCGACGTCGGCGCCTTGCGCGTCCGCACGATCGCGACGAAGAATCGTCCCTGCGCCAACTTTCCTTTGAGGCAAGGCGACGGCTATGATCCGGCCGTAATCCTCGATCTTGATTACTGGGTCCTCGCGCCGCGCTAAGGAGGAGCGCCATGCGCCTGCCATGCGACGCCACGCTGATCGTCATCGACGTCCAGGAGGCGATCGACGACGCGCAATGGGGCCAACGCAACAACGAGAACGCGGAGGAGATCATCGCCGCGCTCCTCGCCGCCTGGCGAGCCGAGACGCTGCCGATCGTCCATATCCGGCACGATTCCACAGAGGCGCGCTCGCCCTATCGTCCCGACGCGCCCGGCCATCGTTTCAAGGAAGCGGCGCGGCCGCTCGCCGACGAAAGGGTCGTCGCGAAATCGACCAATAGCGCTTTTGTCGGCACGCGGCTCGAGGAGACGCTCGAGGAGATCGGCGCAACGACTTTGGTCGTCTGCGGCGCGCTCACCCACAATTCCGTCGAGGCGACGGTGCGCCATGGCGGCAATCTCGGCTATCGCGTCTTCGTCGTCGCCGACGCGTGCTGGGCGGTCGAAAAGCGCGACCTTGTCGGCCGGCTCTGGCCGGCCGATGAAGTGCATGCTCTGTCGCTGGCGCATATGCACGGCGAATATGCGCAGGTCGTCGACAGCCCGACAACGCTTCAGGCGGCGGCGCTGGCTAACGCCAGACGCAGAGCGAAGATGAGGTGAGGACGCGGCGCGTTAGCCTGTCCTTCCCTGTTCTACCGGCGCGATGAGATGGAAAAAACTCCCCGTGACATCGCCGCGGCGTCCGCCCGCTAAGACAGGCGTCGAGCCATGGGCGTCCTTAACTTCGGCGAAAGGCTCGTCGCCGCCGGGCTCGACAATCGTCGCATAGTGAAATTCGTGGCCGCGATAGCGAGTATCTTTGCGGCCAAGCGGACCGTCGCGAAGGAGCGTCGCCTGACGATAGCCGAGCGTCATGCGCCGCGTCGCAAACGAGCTGACGAGGCCTAGCAGGCCGATCATGTCATGGGCCGCGCTAGACGAGTCGATCAGGCTGCGGCCGAGAACCATGTAGCCGCCGCATTCGCCATGCACCGGTCTTGTCGCGGCGAAGCGACGTACGCCGCTCAAGAAATTCCGCGCCGCGGCTAGGCGGCCGGCATGCAGTTCGGGATAGCCGCCGGGGAGCCAGCAGAAATCGCAATCGGCGGGCGGCGCCTCGTCGGCGAGCGGCGAAAAGAACCTGAGCTCGGCGCCCGCGCGCCGCCAGCTTTGTTCGAGATGCGGGTAAAGGAAGGAGAAAGCCTCATCGCGCGCTACAGCGATTCTTTGCGCCGGCGGCAAGGGCGGCGCGGCTTCGGCCGAAGCGCTGCTTGGCGACGATGCCGCCAGCGCAAAAATCCTATCGACATCGACATGGGCTTCGACGAAATCCGCAAGCCGATCGAGCCTTGCTTCCAGTTCGCTTGTCTCGCCCGCCTGCACCAAGCCGAGATGCCGTTCCGGCAACGCTATTTCGGTCGAGCGTGGCAAGGCGCCGAGCGTCGGCAGCGAGGCCTGCTCGATCGCTTGCGTCGCAAGCCTTCGGTGCCGATCGCTGCCGACGCGGTTCAGAATGACGCCCCTTATTTCAATGCGTGAATCGTAAAGCTTGCAGCCGAGCGCCGCCGCTCCCGCCGACTGCGACTGGCCGCTAACGTCGAGGACGAGAAGCACGGGCCAGCCGAATGCGGCGGCGATGTCAGCCGACGATCCGCTCCGTCCTTCCGGCGCCGGAACCCCGTCGAACAATCCCATCAGGCCTTCGCAAAGGACGAGGTCGGCGTCTCGCGCGGCTTCTTCGCCAATGGCCCTGAGCAGCGCCGGGCTCATCGCCCAGGAATCGAGATTGGCGCCCGGCCGCCCTGTCGCTGCTTGATGGAAGCCGGGATCAATGTAATCGGGCCCGCATTTCAAGCCCACAACCTTGAGCCCGCGCCGCCGGAAGGCGCGCATGAGCCCTAAGGCGAGCGTCGTCTTGCCGCTTCCGGAGCGAGGCGCCGCAATGACGAGGCCTGGCGGAATCACGTGATCAAATTCGACAGCAGGGCTCGGCGCAGCCCGACGATCGCGCCGATCACGACCAGCGCCGGCGCCGCGGCGCGATCTTGGCGGAGCCCATCGCGAGCGGCGCCGAGCGTCGTCTCAATCACCTGCTGGTCCGGCAGCGTCGCCTCGATCAAAACGGCGACCTCGGTCTCAGGCGCCATGCCCCCGGCAATGAGGCGGCCGGCGATTTCGGCAAGGCGCGACAGGCCCATATAGACAACAAGCGGCTGTCCGATGGCCGCGAGCGCCTCCCAATTGATGCGATCTTCCCCGTCCGCGGCCGGATGGCCCGCGACAAGGATAAGCGCCTGGTTTGTCTCGCGCGACGTCGCGGGAATGCCGGCATAAGCCAGCCCGCCGATGCCGGCGGTGATCCCCGGCACGATGCGGAAGCGCACGCCCGCCTCAGCCAGCGCCTTGACCTCCTCGCCGCCGCGGCCGAACACGAAAGGATCGCCGCCCTTGAGCCGCAGGACGCGAAGGCCCTGTCGCGCAAGATCGATCAGCCGCAGAGTGATGTCGCGCTGGCTGTGCGAGGGTCGGCCGCCGCGTTTCCCGGCAAATTCGCGACGCGCCTCGGGCGCGGCGAGCGAAAGCACGCGATCGGAGACGAGCGCGTCATAGACAATGACGTCGGCGTTCTTCAGAGCCTCGAGCGCATGCAAGGTAAGCAAGCCCGGATCGCCCGGCCCTGCGCCGACCAGCCACACGGTTCCCGGCTCGAACGGAACGCCTGCCGGGCTCGCCTCGCTCATCAATCGCCTTCCGGTTTCGCGGCTGCGCCCC
>DATGHD010000378.1:0-6200 GCA_035308145.1 Roseiarcus sp. | reverse complement strand
AGCACTCGTTCAGCGCGCCGCAATTTGCGCCGCCCGCGCATCAGCAAGCTTAAGTCCAGGCGCGAGCCTTGTTTCGCGGGCGAAGGTCGAGCGGCGCAACATGCAACAGGAGGATCGCCACCATGGCCTCGTCGCATCTCGTCAGAACCCTCCTCGCCATTACGGCTCTCGCCAGCATAACGGCCGTCGCTCAGGCGGCCCCGGCGCCGAGCGACGATGCGGCGGGCGGCTTCCAACTCGCCGCCAACGGCTGCGGTTACGGCTTCCACCGCACGCCGACCGGACGTTGCGACAATGTGAGGGACTACAACGCCTCCTGTCAGCCGGGCTTCCACAAGGTTCCGACCCCGTCGACGCCCTCAGGATTCCGCTGCGTCCAGGACGGCTATTGACATGAGCGGCGCCAGAGCGCCGAAGCGCTTCGCCAAGGTCGACTTTCCCGTCGCGGGAATCCGGCGCTACCTTGAGCCGGGCCCGATCGTACTTGTATCCTCGGCCCTCGACGGCAAGCGCAACGTCATGACCATGGGTTGGCACACGGTCATGGAGTTCACGCCGTCGCTTGTCGGCTGCGTCATCGCCAGCGGCAACTACAGTTTCGACCTGATCCGGCGGAGCGGCGAATGCGTGATCAACGTGCCGACCGCGGCGCTCGTCGACCAAGTCGTCGGCGTTGGCAATACATCCGGCGCCGAAATCGACAAGTTTGAAGTCTTCGGCCTAACGGTGGAGAAGGCGGCGAGGGTTAAAGCGCCGCTCATTCGCGAATGCTTCGCCAATTTCGAGTGCCGCCTCGCCGACGGCGCGCTCATCGAGACATACAATTTTTTCATTTTCGAAGTCGTCAAAGCCCATGTCGCCCGCGCGCCGAAATGGCCCAAGACTCTCCACTATACGGGCGACGGCGTCTTCATGGTCTCAGGCAAGATCATCAGCCGGCGCCGGCAATTCCGGCCCGAGCTCTTGTAAGCGTCCTCGTCGCCTTAAGGCGCGGCTTCACGGCCGGCGGCGCGGCAGCGCGCTTCGCTCTCAGCTCGGCAAATTCAGAACAAACTATACTGCCGGGCCGCGACGCGCTTCTTGCGCAGCGGCGCGAGATTCTGCGTCACAAGGGTCTCTGGAATCTCGCCAAGGTACGACGAGGGCGGCAGGGCGCGGATTTCGCCGCGCCAGAAACGGCGCGTCGCGCGGGTCAGGATCAACCGGTCCCTGGCTCTGGTCATCGCGACATAGAAGAGCCGGCGCTCCTCGGCCTCAGCGTTGCGCCGCTCGGCGTTATCCTCCGCGGCGCTATCGCGGAAGGCGGTCCAGGAAAAGGGCGTCACGCCTTCTTCCAGGCCGGCGATAAAGACGACTCGAAATTCGAGCCCCTTAGCCGCATGCATGGTCAGTAGCGATACGCGATCGGCGCGCTTGTCGAAGAAATCGGCTTCGGTGGCCAGCGCGACGGCTTCCCGCAGACGCGTTTCATCGCCTGCGCCGGATAGCGCCGTGAGCCAGCGCCTGGCCTCGGCCAGCGTGGCGGGGTCGATCTCGGCGCTCTCGCGCCTGACCAGATCGCAGGCGGCCTCGAGGCGCGCCGCAAGATCGGCCTCGCTCGGCTGCTGCGCCAAAGCGCGTAAAATCGCCCGCATCGCGGGCTGGCCGGCGATCGCGGCGGGCGAACTTTTCTTAAATGGGACGCCGGCTTCGTCGAAAGCCTCGCGCAAGGCCGCCGCTTGCGCGTCGGTACGATAAAGGACCGCGAAATCGGCGAAGCTCAACGGTCCGGGCTCGCGAGGATCTCCGCGATTGGCCGCGAGGAGGTCGTGGCCGCCGATCAGGCGTTCGATTTCGGCCGCGACGAATTCCGCTTCCGCCCGCTCGTTCTCGGCGGCATGCACGAGGATCGGCGCCTCCATCGGGCGCATCGCCTCGGCGGGCGCCGCGCCGCCGATCACCGCGGCGGAGGCGCCGACGATCGTTCCGGTCGATCGGTAGTTGCGGGCGAGACGGAAAGCGCGATGCGTCGGGAAATCCTTCGCGAAGCGCTGAAAGCAGCCGGCGTCCGCGCCGCGGAACCCGTAGATCGCCTGGTTGGGGTCGCCGATGACGCAGATATTGCCGTCAGCAGGCGCGAGCAGGCGAAGCAGCCGATATTGCTGCTCGTCGACGTCTTGGAATTCATCGACTGAGATATGGCGAAAGCGCTGGCGCCATGCAGCGGCGATTTCGGGATGCGCCTCGAAGAGATCGGCCGAGAGAAGGATCAGATCGTCGAAATCGATCCAGTTCTGCTCCTTGCTCAGGCGCCGACAGGCGGCGATCGCCTCGGCGGCGGCGCCGGTCGCCTGGCCTTTCGCGCGCTTGAGAACCGAGATCATCCGCAAGAGGCGCTGCGCGCGGCTTTCCGGAATTTGCAGCGCCCTGGCGAGCGCCGCGCCGCGTCGCGGCTCATCGGCGATGCGGAAGTCTGCTTGCAAGCCGATCGCTTCGCCATGCGCGCGAAGCACGGCGAGGCCCAGCGAATGAAAGCTCTCAACCGCGCATTCGCCGCTCCCGCGTGGAATGAGCGCGGCGAGGCGCATGGCAAGCTCTTCGGTCGCGCGGCGGGTGAAGGTCAGCGCCAGGCAGGAGGCAGCCGGCGCGCCGCGCTCCAATACGAGATGAGCGAAGCGGCGGGTCAGCATACGGGTCTTGCCGGCGCCGGGCCCGGCGAGGACGACGATCGGTCCCTCTATCGCCTCGGCGGCGCCGCGCTGGTCGTCGTCGAGGCCTTGAAGCGCGCCTGCGCCATCGGCCATGGACTCGCCGGCCGCGACCGGCGGTGGCGCGGACGCCCGTTGCGGCCGAGGCGCCGATGGCGCCGCCGCGGCGCGAGTACGGCGCGGGGAGGGCGCGTCGAACAGCAGGCCGCCTTTGGTCAAGCGCCGGAGCTCCTTGTCCTCGAAGAGTCGGATGACGCCATATTCGCCGTCGTAGCCCGCGTCGCGGATGACCGCGCCGCTTCTGAGGCGGATCACCGCTTCGCTAAGCAAGGCGTCGGCCTTGGCGATATCTTCGACCGGCGTTTCCTCGAGCAGGTTGAGTTCCGGCCCGAGCGAGGCCAAGACGCGATCATAGGCGCGCGCGACGCCTTGCGAGGCCGCGCCCGTCTCCATCACTTCGGCGAGGATTTCCGGTAACGGCACGAGGCTCGTCACCGCGCCGGCGGTTGGCGGCGGAAGAGCTTCGCCGCGGTCAGCGAGGGTCTCGATCCGATGAGCGACGCCGATGGTGACCCGCTTGCCGCAGAGCGGACAGAGCCCGCCATTGGCGATCGTCTCGCTCGGCTCGAGCCGCGCGTTGCAGGCGCGATGGCCGTCGAGATGGTACTTGCCTTCCTCGGGGAAGAACTCGACCGTCCCTTCGTAGCCATCGCCGGTTTCAAGGGCGCGGCGGATCGCGAAATAGTCGGGCTCGCAGGAAAAGCGCGTCGCCTCGCGGCCAAGCTTGCCGGGCGAGTGAGCGTCCGAGTTCGAGGTCAATCGAAAGCGGTCGAGCGAGGAGACGCGCCAGTTCATCGGCGGGTCGGAAGAAAGCCCCGTCTCGACCGCGAAAATATGGCCGGCAAGATCGCGGTAGCATTCTTCGATCGAGTCAAAGCCCGACTGCGAGCCGAGCGCGGCGAACCATGGCGTCCAGATATGCGCGGGAACAAGGTACGAGTCCGGGCCGGACTGAAGCGCGATTTCGAGCAAGTCCCGCGAATCAAGCCCGAGGATCGGCCGGCCATCGGAGGCGATGTTGCCGACGCGGGCGAGGCTGGCTGCGAGGCGGTCGGCGCTTGCAAAATCCGGCGCGTAGATCAGGTGATGGATTTTGCGGGTCTTCTCGCCCTTCTTGTAGATCGTCGAAATCTCGGTCGAGAGCATGAAGCGGACGGGGAAGCGGCACGACGCCGGCAGCGTCTTCAAAATCTCGGCTTCGATCTCCGCTTTGAGGCGAAAAAGGCCGCCGCCCGCCGGAACAAGCTTGTCCTTGAGCTCGGCGAGCCAGGCGGGATGGACGCAATCGCCGGTGCCGACGACAAAAATTCCCTTCCGCGCCGCCCACCAGGCGAGATGCTCGAGATCGAGGTCGCGGCTCGTCGCGCGCGAATATTTCGAATGGATGTGAAGGTCGGCGTGAAAGGTCATCGGCGTTAAGTCTTGGCGGCAAGACAGCGCTAGCTCAGCCCGCCCTATCGTTCAAACGCGATATGCGGAGCGACGTGGTCCATGCACAGGGAAATGAGCCGCGCAGGCGCCTGTCGACCGATCAGCCGTCGGGCTGGTGCCCGCCCGACAACGGCACGAAGGGAATGACCTTGCCGCCGAAAATGTCGGAGCGCGCGACATTGATGGCGCCGTCGGCGCCAAGCGCCTTGTTGACCTTCAAGATGTGCTGCGCGCCGGGCGGCCCGACCGGTATGACCATGATGCCGTTTGGTTTGAGCTGTTGCAGCAGGGGCGGGGGAATATGGTCGATGCCGCAGGTGACAATGATTTTGTCGAAGGGCGCGTGCTCGTCCCAGCCGTAATAGCCGTCGCCGGTCTTGGTCGTGATCGCCGCATATTCGCGATAGCCCGCGGCGATGAGCCGATCATAGACGCCGCGCGTGCGCGCGGCGAGGTCGGGGATGATTTCGATCGTCCAGAGCTTGCTTGTCAGATAGCTCAGCAAAGCCGATTGAAAGCCGGAGCCGGTGCCGATTTCCAAGACCCTGTCGCTCGGCTTGACGGCGATCGCGCTCGTCATGCGGCTCATGGTTCCGGGCGGCGTGATGCTGACGCCGAAGCCGATGTCGAGATAATGGCCGACATAGGCGCGCTCGCGATCCTCCGGCAGCACGAATTCCTGGCGCGGCGTCATCAGAAAGGCGCGCTTGTCGGCGGGCGTCCAAAGGTCGTTGAAGGCGAGGACCTCCTGGTAACGGTCCCAGCGCCGGCCGAGGTAAATCGGGTCCTCGCCGCGATTCGCCGCCATCCAGGCGACGAAATCGTCCTTTTTCGCCATCGGCGGCCAGAGGTTCGGCTCGAAAGGCTTCGGGACATCGGCAAAGGCAGGGAAAGCAGCGGTCAGGCCGGCCGCCGCGCCAAGGAGAAAATCGCGTCTGCGCATGCCGCCTCCTTACTTAAGTCGGGCCAGGAAATCCACTTGCTCGAATGGGCGGGAGCAGCTTGGCCGAATCTGTGGCGCTAATAAGATCGGGCGGCGCCGCTATTTCTTGGCCCTGACGCGGCTGAAATGAGTCGAAAGGAACACGGCCATCAGCAAAGCGCCGGCGCCGATCAGAAGCCAACCCAAAAGAGCTTCATCGCCCGCCGGCGTAAAGTTGAGCAGCAAGGCCAAACCGATCGCGAGATTGACGAAGCCCCAAAGGACATTGACGAGCGGCGAGGATTCGCCGACGCCGCGCGGCTTGGCGAAGGGAGTTTGGAATGGCGCGCCGCTGATCCCGTGCACGAAATGCGGGACGCCGTTGGCGAGCAGCAGGCCTGCGACGAATTGAAGGAGATAAAAGTACAGTGGCATGTCGCGCCCTCCTATGGAAATTTTGCCAATCCACTAGCGAAAACGCGCCTCTAGGGCCCAGCAAACAAGCTGATATTTGTCGTGGGCGTCCGCCGTGTGTAGGATTGGCGCGAGATCCGAAAAGCCGACCGAACGGATTAGGGGAGGCGTAAAACTTTTCAAGCATAAGTGGTTGCGATGCTTCACTCGTTTTGGATCGCTCGCGATATCGCGCTCGCCGCCAGCCTTCTCGGCGGCGCCTTTATTATCGTATTTGTGCCTGCTTACCGGCTGAGGTTAATCTGCTTATTAGTTGCGTCCATCGTCGTTGGGCTTTGTTTTCGATTTTTATCACCGGCGCCACGAGAGCCTATTGAGGCGATTATTTTGGCTGCCCTTGTGCCGACTATCGTACTCACGCCAGGGCCTGTGGTTGATCGCATCAAGAGAAGAATTTGGAAGCTGTTGACGATGTAGGGTATCGGCACTTTTCCTGCCGATCTAAGCTGTCAAGCCTGTTGTGATTTCGCCGGCCCGGTGGCGACCGGACAATCCGCGCGCCCGCCCCATTCCGCCCAGGACCCGTCATAAAGGCCGGCGACCTTGCCGCCGGCTTCCTCCGCCGCGAGCGCCAGCATTGCCGCCGTGACGCCGGAGCCGCAGGTCATGATCATCGGCTTGGAAAG
>DATGHD010000377.1:0-10607 GCA_035308145.1 Roseiarcus sp. | reverse complement strand
GTTTCTACTCGGCAAGAACGATCATCGAATTGCCGACGATTTTCGCAACGAGCTGCACGATTCCGACGGGCTTTTCATTCACAGCGGCTCGGGCGAATGGATCTGGCGCCCGTTGAGCAATCCGACCGAAGCCGTCATGTCGACCTTTCTCGACAAGGACATTCGCGGCTTCGGGCTTCTGCAGCGCGATCGCAATTTCGCGGATTATCAGGACATCGACCTCGCCTATGAACTGAGGCCGAGCTACTGGATCGAGCCCCGCGAGAATTGGGGCGACGGCCGCATCGAGCTTGTCGAATTGCCGACCACCGACGAAAGCAACGACAATATCGTCGCCTCATGGGTCCCCAAGGATCCCATCCAGGCCGGCCACACGGTGACCTACGGCTATCGCATCACTTCGCTGATGAATGACGCGCGCCTGACGCCGGGAGGTCGGGCGATCAACACCTATCGCACCCACCCGCGCGCGCTCGGCTCGCCCGAGCCCTTGGCGCCGGGCTCGACGCGCTTCATCATCGACTTTTCGGGCGGCGAGCTTGGCTATTTCGCCGCCGATCCGGCGCTCGTTGAAGTGGTGCCGTCGGCTTCAAGCGGCAAGATCACGCGATCATTCCTGACGCCCAATCCGCATATCCGCGGCTTCAGAGCCGGCATCGATGTCCAGATCGACCCCGGCCAGTCCAGCGACCTCCGCGCGTTTCTCAAATCAGGGAATCGGGCATTGACGGAGACGTGGACGTTTCCCTGGCGGGCGTGAGCTATCTGCTTCTCCGTAGCGCGTCGACGAGTGACGAGGCGTTAGCCGATCCGCGTTAGCTCTGCGTCAATGATCGCCAGCAAGGGCGGAAGCGCCAGCCTCACGGTGTCCCACACGTAATGGGCGGCCACGTCCTCATAGTCGTGACGGTAGATATTGCCCGCGCCGGCCATTCGTCGCCATTCGATCGAGGGGTGTCGCAACTTTAGATCGTCGGGCAGGCGCCGCGAAGCCTCCGAGAGGATTTCGAGACAACGGATAACCGCGAAAATGGTGCGCTGATCAGCTTGAACCGCGGCGTAGTCAAATCCGGCGACGAATTGTTGAGCGAGTTCGATATGACGCTTCATATCGTGCAGCGTTGCGGCCGCGCTAGAAGGCATAGATCGCTTCGGACGTCACATTCGGGCGGACCTCAGGCTTAAGCCCCTCTCGGCTGACGACATCGACACGACCAGCAAAGAGACCTGCGATATAGTCCTTGATCCCAACGTAGTCGAAAATCGTAACTCCCGCGTCGGGATTTACCTCAATCATAATGTCGGTGTCGCTGAAGCGAGAGGCCTCGCCGCGGGCCCGTGATCCGAACAGAGCGGCGTGGATCACGCCACGCGCCCGCAGATCGGCCTCGTGCCGCTTCAAAGTCGCCAGAATTTCATCAGCATTCATACTTTGCATAATAGCATATCGCGTCCCTTTTCGACAGGGACCGAGGACCAGGCTCTCACACTATGCGAGGATCCGTATGTCAGTTTCCGAGCGCCTGATCCAGGTCCCGCCACAGATCCTCGACGTCCTCAACGCCGACCGAAAGACGAAGTAGATCCGGCGGACAGGGCGAGCCAGGCCCCTCGATCGTCGCGCGATGCTCGATCAGCGATTCGACGCCGCCGAGCGACGTCGCCCGCTTCCAAAGCTTAACGCGCGCTGCGGCGGCGATCGCCGCCTTCTCGCCGCCGCGCGCTCTGATCGACAGCATGCCGCCGAAGCCGCCCCTCATCTGGCGGCGCGCGAGGTCATGGCCGGGATGGGTCGGCAAGCCGGGATAGAGCACCGAGGCGACGCCGGCGTGGTTCGACAAGCGCTCGGCGAGATCCAACGCGCTTTTGCAAGCGGCGTTGACCCTGAGATCCAAAGTGCGCATGCCGCGGATGAGCAAGAAGGCTTCGAACGGGCCGAGGATCAGCCCATGCGCCGTCCGGATTTGCCTGATGCGCTGGGCGAGTTCGTCCTCGGCGGCGAAGACAAGCGCGCCGGCGATCACGTCGGAATGGCCGTTGAGATATTTCGTCGCCGAATGCATCACGACGTCGGCGCCTAAGGCCAGCGGCTGAGTGAGCAACGGCGTCGCGCATGTCGAATCGACCGCGAGCTTCGCGCCGGCGCGATGGGCGATCGCCGCCGCGCCGGCGATATCGCTGATCAGCCACAAGGGATTGGACGGCGTCTCGAGAAAGATCAGTTCGGTGCGGCCGGGCTGCACGGCGGCGGCGATCGCCTCGAGATCATCGGCCGCGACAAGATCGACGGAAAGGCCGAAAGCCGGCCCTTCGTTGACGAGCCAATTGCGCAGCGACCAATACATGGCCCGTGGAGCGATCACATGCGCGCCATGGCCCAGACCTAAGAACAGCGCGACCGCCGCCGATGTGCCCGAGCCGAAGAGAAGCGCCGCTTGCCCGCCTTCGAGCGCCGCGATGATCGCCTCGCCATGGCGCACGGTTTCGTTGTCCGGCCGGCCATATTTGTTGCCGCTGCGATAAAGGTTGTCGGGATCGCGGATGAAGGTTGACGTCATATGGAGCGGCGGCACGACGGCGCGGGTCGCTTCATCGATTTTGCCCAGAGCCTGCGCGGCAAGCGTCGCGGGGCGCCAATCGGACTTTCCTTGATCCATGTCTGCTCCGATCAGAGGGCTTGGCCGGTCAGCAACCGCGGCGCCGCGCCGCGCTCGCCAGCCGCCTCTTCGATGAGCAGGCGCTTCAGCGCGGGCGCGCGATCGACGAGGCGAAGACCGAAATCGCGTAAATGCCGCAACGGCGGCAGATCGTTGGAGAAGAGACGATTCATGACGTCCATGCCAAGGCCGCTTGCCCCGACATCGAACCGGCGCGCCCGTTCGTACGATGAAAGATTGTCCGCCCCTCCGGGGTCAAGCCCGAGCCGCATCCTTTCGACAATATGCTCGGCAAGCGATGCGACGTCGCGCAAGGCGAGATTAAGGCCCTGCCCGGCGAGAGGATGCACGAGATGGGCCGCATCGCCAATGAGCGCCAGGCGCGGCGCAACGAAACGCCGCGCAATCCGATAGGCGAGCGGCAAGGCGAGCGGCTTGGAAGCGACGTCGATTGCGCCGAGCTTCAAGGTGAAGCGCGCCTCGAGCTGGCGCTTGAAATCCTCCTCGCCGAGCGACAGCAGAGCGTCGGCGTCGGCCCTGGCCTCATTCCAGACGATGCTCGAACGGCGGCCCGGCAGCGGCAAGCTCGCAAAGGGCCCGGCGGGCAAAAAATGCTGCTCGGCGCGGCCGTGATGATCGCGCTCATGCGCGATCGTCGCGACGATCGCCGATTGGCCGTAGTCCCAGCCAATCGTCGCGATATCGGCAAAAGCGCGAAGCTTCGAGCGCGCGCCGTCGGCGGCTACGAGAAGCCGCGCGCGCGGGCTCGCGGGCCCGACGCTCGCCTCGATCGTGTAGCGAAGAAGCGAAAAGCCGGCGACGGAGGCTCTTGCGCATTCGACGCCGAGCGAGACGGCGCGCTCGTGAAGCGCGGCGACAATGTCGTCGTTCATCGCCATATGGGCGAGCGGCTCGCCGCGTTCTGCGAACCGTAGCTCGGTCGGACGCACGGCGTCATGCGCGCGCCCGTCCATGATCGCCATTTCGACGATCGGCTGAGCGCGCGGCTCGACCCGCTCCCAGACGCCAACATGGCTCAACAGACGGCGCGAGCCCGGGGCGATGGCGGAGGCCCGCTCGCGGCCCTCGCTCGCGCCGAGCCTCGGATCGGCGATGAGAATTTTCGCGCCGGCGCCCAGCGCCTGTTTCAGGCACGCGGCAAGCGCCAGGCCGGCGATCCCGCCGCCGGCGATGATGATGTCGAAGACTTGGTTTGAGCTGGGTACGCCCAAGTGACAGCCTCAATTAGCGCAGGCTTCGCCGCCCGTTACTTGCCGGCCGCCCGCGCCAACAATCCTATCACATGCGCGATGATCCGCCCGGCGGTGAGCGCGGCCAAACCGCCGATGTCTCGCGCCGGCATGAATTCGACGAGATCGAACGAGGCGATCCGCGCTTTTTTCGAGACGCCCTCGATCAGCTCGATCGCTTGCCAATAGGTCAATCCGCCGGGCGCGGGGCCGATCACCGCTGGCATGATCGAAGGATCCAAGGCGTCGCAATCCAAGGTGACCAGCACGTCGGCGCCTTCCGGCACGAGGTCCAGGACCTGCCGGGCGCCTTCGTCATGCAATCGGCGCGCGGAGACGAATTTGGCGCCAGATTGCACCGCGGCGTCATAATCGGCCGGCCGCGCCGAGCCGACCGCGCGCTGGCCGACCTGAATGATGCGCCCGATCGAGGCGAGTTCCGAGGCGCGGCGCATGGTGCTGGAGAGGCCCCAGCGCTCGCCGTTGACCTCGTCGCGAAAGTCGATATGGGCGTCGAGCTGCAGAATGGTGAACCGGCCGCGTCCGTCAAAAGCCTGGAACAGAGGGATCGGCACGGAATCATCGCCGCCGATGACGATTGGCACGGCGCCGCGATCAAGGATCGTCGATACCGCGCGGCGGATTCGATCACGATTGCCCTCAGCATCCGCCTCATAGAGTGGCAGGTCGCCGCAATCGACGCCGCTTGCGCGCGCCTCGCCAAGCAGCGGGCCGCCCAAATCGAAATCATAGTGCGAGAGCGTCGCCGCGTAATTCGCCATGGCGGCGCGGATCGCCGCGGGCGCTTCGGCGCAATAGGCGCCGACGCTTGGGTACGGCGTCGCGCATCCCGCGCCGATGATTGCGACCTCGGCGTCGAGCTTGCCGATGTCCGAGCAAGTAGGCAAGCCAAGGAACGTGTCCGTCCTTTGCCCGCCAAACATGGCGCCGATACTTCTGTCCTCTTTCCGCATTGCTCGTTTTCCGCCTTCTTTCGTCTCACTCAAACCTGCGCTTCTGCGGCGGCGCAGGGTACCGGCCAAGACGCAAATTCCAATAAGCCCACGATCTCGGATCAATGATTCCCGGCGGAGCGCGGTCGAGCGCTTCGCGAAGATCGTCCTCCGTCAAGATAGGCGCGAAGCGCCTTCATCTCTTCATGCATCGCGCGGGCGAAGGCATAGGCGAGGAGCCGGACAGAATCGCTCAAGGCTTCGGCCGCGCTCTCAAACCACATCAGCCGCCGCGCCACGGCCTCTGTTTCATCGTTGAGCGGGACGGTTTTCATCTGCGCCTCAACCCTCGCCAGGAGCGACAAGAGGGAGTTTATCCAGATCTACCGCTCGCACAGCCCACGACCATGTTTATTATTTCAAATAGAGTCGCGCGGCAAAGGGATGTCCTGGCTCACTCCATATGAGACTCCGACTGTGGTCGGATTTTCTTTGACCACGGAAAAGGGTTTCATGGCCGCCGACGCGCTGCCCATTCACAAGCGCGGCGCCGTCTTCGTCATCACGCGCAAAGCTGAGAATTTCTTGGCGCGTTGGCTCTCGCCGATCCTGGTTTATCCTTGCCATGGCATGAGAGAGGAAGCGTCGGAACGGGCGCTGGCCGCTGCGTTCGAGAAGGACAATCCGAGACGCGTTACGCGGCTTTATCGCCGCGACGATCTGCCGGACGAGCAGTGCTGGCTGCGCGCGCCCGGTTGGAGCCTCGCGTACGAATGAGCGCTGGGCTTCACCTCAACCGCTCGGGAATCTCCCTCACCGCGCCGCGCGAAGCGCTGGTGGTCAGCGCCGCATAGGCCTTGAGCGCGGTCGAGACGGCGCGTTTGCGCTGCTTGGCCGGCTTCCAAGCCGCCTTGCCTTTCGCCTGCATCGCAGCGCGGCGGGCCGCCAAAGTCTCGTCGGCGACGGCGAGGTGAAGCCGGCGGTTCGGGATGTCGATCTCGATGCGGTCGCCCTCCTCGATGAGCCCGATCGCGCCGCCTTCGGCCGCCTCGGGCGAGACATGGCAGATCGAGAGGCCGGCCGTGCCGCCGGAAAAGCGGCCGTCGGTCAACAGCGCGCAGACCTTGCCGAGCCCTTTCGACTTCAGATAGCTGGTCGGATAGAGCATCTCCTGCATGCCCGGCCCGCCGCGCGGACCCTCGTAGCGGATCACCACGACGTCGCCGGCGACGATCTTGCCGCCGAGGATGCCGGCGACCGCGTCGTCCTGGCTCTCGAAAATCCGCGCCCGGCCGGCGAAGACGAGGATCGAGGGATCGACTCCGGCCGTCTTCACGATGGCGCCCTCCTCGGCGAGATTGCCGTAGAGCACCGCGAGGCCGCCGTCCTTGGAATAGGCGTGCGCGACATCGCGAATGACGCCGTTCTCGCGGTCAAGGTCGAGAGCGTCGTAATGGCGCGCCTGGCTGAAGGCGACTTGCGTCGGGACGCCGCCGGGCGCGGCGCGGTAAAAGTCATGCACCGACTTGCTCTGCGTTCGCCGCACGTCCCAGCGGTCCAGCGCGTCGCCGATCGTTTCGGAGTGGACCGTGCCGGCGCTCGCATCGATCAGGCCGGCGCGATCGAGCTCGCCAAGGATCGCCATGATGCCGCCGGCGCGATGCACGTCCTCCATATGGACGTCGGACTTCGAGGGGGCGACTTTGCAGAGGCACGGCACGCGCCGCGACAACCGGTCGATGTCGGCCATCGTGAAAGGGACTTCGCCCTCCTGCGCCGCCGCGAGGAGATGCAGCACGGTATTGGTCGAGCCGCCCATGGCGATGTCGAGCGACATCGCGTTTTCAAAGGCCTTGAAGGAGGCGACCGAGCGCGGCAGCACGCTCTGATCGTCCTGCTCGTAATAGCGGCGGGCGAGATCGACGATGAGATGGCCGGCCTCAACAAAGAGCCGCTTGCGATCGGCGTGGGTCGCGAGCGTCGAGCCATTGCCGGGCAGCGACAGGCCCAACGCCTCGGTGAGGCAATTCATCGAATTGGCAGTGAACATGCCCGAGCACGAGCCGCAGGTCGGACAGGCCGAGCGCTCCATCACCCCGACCTCGGCTTCAGAGACGGTGTCGTCGGCCGCGGCGACCATCGCGTCGATGAGATCGACCGCCTTGGCCTTGCCGGCGAGGACCACCTTGCCGGCCTCCATCGGCCCGCCGGAGACGAACACCGCGGGTATGTTCAGCCGCAGCGCCGCCATCAGCATGCCCGGCGTGATCTTGTCGCAATTGGAGATGCAGACCAGCGCGTCGGCGCAATGGGCGTTGGCCATATATTCGACGCTGTCGGCGATCAATTCGCGCGAGGGGAGCGAATAAAGCATGCCGTCATGGCCCATCGCGATGCCGTCATCGACCGCGATCGTGTTGAACTCCTTGGCGACGCCGCCCGCCTTCTCGACCTCGCGCGCGACGAGCTGGCCGAGGTCTTTGAGATGGACGTGGCCCGGCACGAATTGCGTGAAGGAATTGGCGATGGCGATGATCGGCTTGCCGAAATCGCCGTCCTTCATGCCGGTGGCGCGCCAAAGGCCGCGCGCGCCCGCCATGTTGCGGCCGTGGGTGGAAGTGCGCGAGCGATAGGCGGGCATGGGCGTTGACCTGACGATGGGGCGCAGCCCGGCGCCTCAGGCGGCCGGGAAAGGTTGCTTTTCGCAAAAACGGGCCAAGGCCGCAACGAGTTTGCAAAATTCGGCTTTTGTCATTCCCGCGCAAGCGGGAATCCAGAGAACCTTGGCGCTCGAAGGCTGGCTCAGCCTGGATTCTGAGCTTTCGCCGGAATGACACGTTCGCGGGAATGACATGGCGGCATATTTCTGAGATTCGCAAAACCAACCGTCTCTTTGATCCTCAATCGCAATGAATGTTGTCGCCACGGCGAGGAGCCACAATGACGCAACCGATTTCGCCCAGAGCCGCCGCGCGGGTCGTCCCGTTTGTCGCGGGGCTCGCTCTCTTCTTGGCCGCTTTCGCGGCCGCAGCGGATGACGGGCCAACCTATGGGCCCGAACTGCAGGGCTTCGATTATCCCTGGCCGGTTGCGCATTTCGCCTTCGTCTCGCAAGGGCAGGCTCTCGACATGGCCTATATGGACGTCGCGCCCTTAAAGCCGAACGGCCGCGTCGCCGTGCTGCTGCATGGCAAGAACTTTTGCTCGGCGACTTGGCGAGAGACGATCGACGCCTTGAGCGAGGCCGGCTATCGCGTCATCGCGGCCGACCAGATCGGCTTTTGCAAATCGAGCAAGCCGCAGGCCTACCAATATAGCTTCCAGCAGCTCGCGGCGAACACGCATGCGCTTCTTGATTCGCTCGGCATCGCGCGGGCGACAATCATCGGCCATTCCACCGGCGGCATGCTGGCGATCCGCTATGGGCTCTTGTATCCGGACGCCGTCGAGCAACTCGCGCTGGTCGATCCGATCGGCCTCGAGGACTGGAAGGCCAAGGGCGTCCCCTGGATCAGCGTCGATGACTGGCGTCAGCGGGAATTGCAGACAACGGCCGAGCGCCTCCGCGACTACGAGCGCGCGACCTATTACGCGGGAACATGGCGCGCGGCGTACGAACCCTGGGTCCAAATGCTGGCGGGGATGTACCGCGGACCCGGCCGCGAGGCGGTCGCCGCCAGTTCGGCGCTGATCGACGACATGATCTATACGCAGCCTGTCGTCTACGAGCTCGATCGGCTGACCATGCCGGTTTTGCTGATCATCGGTGACAAGGACACGACGGCGATCGGCAAAGATCTCGCGCCGCCGGCGGTCCGCGCGACGCTCGGCGATTATCCGGCTCTCGGCAAGCAAGCGGCGGCGCGCATCCCGCGCGCCAAGCTGATCGAGTTCCCCGATCTCGGCCACGCGCCGCAAATCCAGGCGCCGGAGGCTTTCAATAGGGCGCTGCTCGATGGGCTGGCCGCAGGGGCGGCGAAATAGCCGGCAGGTATGGACAAAGCGGCAATGGCGTCTCTCAAGCCAACGGCGCGACGGAGGCCGGTATGGACATTTCAGTGGCGCGAGCGAACAGCGGCGACCCAGCCGAGTTCGAAGTCGTCGTTCGCGACGGAGGAGGCGAGAGCCGCCATGCTGTGACCATGGCGCAGAAGACGCGCGAACGGCTGGCGCCGGACAAAAGCGCGGAGGACGTTGTCGAGGCGACTTTCAAGTTCTTGCTCGATCGCGAGCCGAAAGAATCGATTCTGACGCGCTTCGATATCACTGTGATCGCGCGCTACTTCCCGGAGTTCGAGCAGGAGCTGCCGCGGTATCTCTGACGAAAGCGAGGCGGTCGCCGGCTATAGGAAGCGCGGCGAAGGTCGACCGTGCCCGTCATTCCCGCGCAAGAGGGAATCCAGGAGCCGACGCATCTCAGGACTAGCTCCGCTGGATTCCCGCTTGCGCGGGAATGACAAACCTCACGTGATCACGCTCGGCGTTTTGCGCCCCGTCCGCTTCTCGATCTCGGCGATCGAGCGCGACAGGTCTATGAACGTCGCCAGCGCGCCTTGCGCGTCCTGGCCGAGATTGCCGCTCGGCGGCTCGTAGCGCTCGATATAGACGCGGAGCGTCGCCCCGACGGTGCCAGTGCCGGACAAGCGATAGACGATGCGCGAGACGCCCTCGAACATGATGCGCACGCCCTGCCCCTTCGTGTCCGAGTGGTCGACCGGATCGTGATATTCGAAGTCGTCGGCGGCCTCGACCTTGTGCGCGCCGAAGCTGGTTCCAGGCAGCGTCGCAAATCTTGCGCGCAGGCCCGCCATCAGGCCGTTGGCCGCGCCAAGATCGATCTCCTCGTAATCGTGGCGCGTATAATAGTTGCGGCCATAGGTCGCCCAGTGCTCATGGGCGAGATCGAGGACGGAAATGCGCCGCTTGGCGAGAATGTTCAGCCACAGCAGCACCGCCCAGAGCCCATCCTTCTCGCGGACATGGTTCGAGCCGGTGCCGGAGCTTTCTTCGCCGCAGAGCGTCGCCAAGCCGGCGTCGAGAAGATTGCCGAAGAACTTCCATCCCGTCGGCGTCTCGTAGCATTTGATCTTCAGATGAGCGGCGACGCGATCGGCGGCGGCGCTGGTCGGCATGGAGCGGGCGATTCCGGCAAGGCCCTTGGCGTAGCCCGGCGCAATCGTTGCATTGGCCGCCAGCATCGCCAGCGAATCGGACGGCGTGATGAAGATGCCGCGGCCGATGATCAGGTTGCGGTCGCCGTCGCCGTCGGAGGCGGCGCCGAAATTCGGCGCTTCCGGCGACATCATCAGATCGTAGAGGTCCTTGGCGTAGGTCAAGTTCGGATCGGGATGATGGCCGCCGAAATCCGGCAGCGGCGTTCCGTTGACCACCGCGCCTCGTCCGGCGCCGAGCTCGTCTTCCAGAATGGCGTGCGCGTAAGGCCCGGTCACCGCATGCATGGCGTCGAAGCGCATGCGGAATCCTGAATCGAAAAGCGCCTTGATCGCCTCGAAATCGAACAGCTTTTTCATCAGCGCCAGATAGTCGGCGACCGGATCGATGATCTCGACATCCGTCGCCTCGACGCGGGTGACGCCGAGCTTATCGAGATCGACGTCTGGCGCGTCGGCGATCTTGTAATGGTCGATCGTCTTCGAGCGCGCGAAAATCGCGTCAGTGATCTTTTCGGGCGCCGGACCGCCGGCGCCGATGTTGTACTTGATCCCAAAATCTCCATCCGGCCCGCC
>DATGHD010000376.1:0-11530 GCA_035308145.1 Roseiarcus sp. | reverse complement strand
CCCCTGGCCAGAGCCTTTTTCAACAGCCTGCTAGGGCCTAGGCGTGAATAGCGGTTTTTCGTTTGAGTATCATCACTACGGCCCATATTCCGAGGACCTTGCCGACGCGATCGAAGACGACATCATATTCGGCGATGTCGAAAAAGAGCAGAGAAGACGCGTTTCGGATGGAGTCGCCTATATTGTATATCGTTCTTCGAGTAAAAAAAAGGAGCAGAGGTCGAGCACGTTCTCTCAGCCAAACGTACAAAGCGCTATTCAGGAGATGAATCGGCAGTCGATGACTGTTCTGGAGTTGGCCGCAACAATTCATTGGCTTGCATTTAAGGAAAAGGTTTCGAACTGGCGAAAAGAACTCTCTCGTCGTAAAGGAGTGAAGACAGGAGACGGCCGCGAGGAGCTTGCGATTGAGCTGCTGCGACAGCTAAAGCTCGCTCCACCCTGAGTTGCCTCAACGCCACGTACCGGTCTTTAAGCGTGATCCACCAGATAGAAGGCTCAAGCTCTGAATCCCGTCGCCAGCACATAAAGCTCGGCGCTGTCGGCGCGGCTCGCCTTCGGCTTGACGTGGCGCACGCTCGCAAAGTCGCGCTTCAAGTCGGCGAGCAGCGTGCTCTCGGTTCCCCCTTGCAGCACCTTGGCCAGGAAGAAGCCGCCGGGCGCCAAGACTTCGCGGGCGAATTCGGCGGCAAGTTCGGCGAGCGCGACGATCCGCAAATGATCGGTCTGGCGATGGCCCGTGGAATTGGCCGCCATGTCAGAAAGGACGCCGTCAGCCTGGCCGACCAGCGCCTCCTTGAGAAAGGCCGGCGCGGCAGGATCATGGAAATCCATCACCTTGAAGACGACGCCGGCGATCGGCTCGATGTCGAGAAGATCGATGCCGATCACCTTGCCCTCGCCGGTCGACGCGCCGACCCGTTCGGCGGCGACGAGCGACCAGCCGCCGGGCGCGGCGCCGAGATCGACGATTTTCTGGCCGCGTTTGAAAACCTTAAAGCGGTCGGCGATTTCGATCAGCTTGAAGGCCGCGCGCGAGCGATAGCCTTCGCGCCGCGCTTCGGCGACATAGGGATCATTGAGCTGGCGCTCCAGCCAGAGCTTTGAGGAGAGGCTGCGCTTGCCGTCGGAACGCACGCGCGTCTTCAAGGAGCGGCCGCCCTCGCGGCCAGAGCGGCCAGACGGGCGATCCGCGCCCATCGGATCAGGCCCGCGCCTGATCGTACCGTCGCCAGGCGCGGTCGACGCTCATCAATTGCGTAAGCATGCCTTCGCGCAAGCCGCGGTCGGCGATGCGCAGCCGCTCGGCGGGGAAGCAGCGGCGGATCGCCTCGAGGATGGCGCAACCGGCCAGCACGAGGTCCGCGCGTTCGCGGCCGATGCAGGCATTGGCGGCGCGCTCGGCGTAAGTCATGGCGCGGAGCCGCGCGACGGTTAAGTCGACCTCGGCGCTCATCATCCAGAGGCCGTCGACATAGCGTCGATCGTATCGCGGCAGGTCAAGGTACACGCCGGCGATCGTCGTCACCGTGCCTGACGTGCCCAACAGATGAAAGCGGCCGCAGCGCGCTTCCCCATGCACGCGCCCGACGAAAGGCGGCAATTGCTCGGCGACGTAATCGACCATCGCCTGGAAAATGTCGTCGCTCACTTCGACGCCGCCGAAACGCTCGGCGAGCGAGACGACGCCGACGCGCAAAGATTCCCAAGCGCGCACGCGCCGGCCATCGAAGTCGAAACCGTTGTTTCCATTCTCCTCGGAGAGCCAGACGATTTCCGACGAGCCGCCGCCAATGTCGAAAAGCAGCACGGATTTCGCGGCGCGATCGGCGAGCGCGCCGCAGCCGATCGCCGCAAGGCGCGCTTCGGTCTCGCGGTCGACGATTTCGAGCTCGATGCCGAGCCGCTCGCGCACCGCGGCGAGGAATTGCGGGCCATTCGTCGCCGACCGGCAGGCTTCGGTGGCGATCAGCCTCGCCCTGGTCACGCCGCGGGCGCGCATCTTGTCGCGGCAGACCGCGAGCGCGCCCATCGTCCGCTCGATGGCGTGTTCGCTCAAGGCGCCGGTTTGCGAAAGGCCCTCGCCGAGCCGCACGATCCGCGAAAAAGCGTCGACGATGCGAAAACCCTCGCGGGTCGGCTTGGCGATCAGCAGCCGGCAATTGTTGGTGCCAAGGTCGAGCGCCGCATAACAATGCGGACCGCGACTTGGCCGCGGCGCGTCGTCTAGGGCCGCCGCAGGGGTCGCAGGCCCAACGGGCGCGCCCAACGACGTGGTGAGAGCCAAGCTCGAACTCCTGGCGCTCAGGCGGACGCCTGAGCGAACTTTCGCCGCAATTGTAACAAGCAGGCGACGGGACGCAAGGCGGCGCCGACGTTTGAGGTTTACCGGACCCAGACGAGAGGCGGATTCCCCGATTGGTTCATGATCGCGATTGGTTCAGCCCATGCGATGCGACCGAATATGGTTTCTTCACGAACTGGCGAGCGCCTGCGCGCAGCGCAGGAATCAGATAAATCCGGAGCGGTTCTGGCGAGATTGTTGCGTCGGAGGCGGGTCGACTTGGAAAGACCGCGCCTGCGTATCGCCGAAATCGATCTTAAAGGAGATCGGGTTGGCCGCGTCCAGTCGTAAATCATCTGACGGCGCTGGCGCTCGGAGAGGCGCTAAAGGCCGCCCGAATGAAGCGCGACGCGCCGCGGCGCGCTTCGCATGGATTCTCGTAGGATTGGCCCTCGCGGCTTTGGCCTTCTCCTGGGCGAGCGGTTTTAAATTGATCGGCTGGCGCAGCACGGTCGCTGGATCAACGGCGCAGACGTCGCCGAGCGAGCTGCCGCATTCCGTTACGAGACAATTGCAAGCCGCCAGCGCCGCCGACGTCTCCAAGCCAGATAAAATCGCTCGACGAGAGACGGCGACGGCAAAGCAGGACGATCTGGCGATCGATCGATGGTTCAAGGAGGCTTATTTGCGGTGCTGGTCGCCGCCCGCCAAAGTTCCCGCCGGCGGGAATTATGCCGCCAAGATTCGCGTGCGACACAACGCCGACGGTTCGCTCGACGGCGCGCCGGTGTTGGTCAATCCGCCGAGCGATCCCGAATGGCGGCCTTACGCGGAAAGCGCCGTTCAGGCGGTGAGGAAATGCAACCCTCTCTCCGTGCCGCCGGAGTATCTTCCACGCTTTGAAGCGTGGAAAAAATTGACGCTGTATTTCAGCTCGGACGCTTGATGCGGATGAGACGCCAACCGAGTTGGACAATTCTTGGCGAGGCGAGACGCGGTGATAAAGGTCAATGTGAGACGGGCGAGCGAAGCCGACCTCGACATTCTCGCCGAGCTCAATCAGACCGTACAAACCCTTCACGCAAGCCTCTATCCGGACGACTTCAAAGGGAGCGTCGACCCATCAGCGGCCCGCGCGTTTTTTCATGCTCGGCTTGGCGCGATCGTGATCGCCGCGATCGATGACGCGCCGGTCAGCTATCTATGGTTTGAGGAGCAGCCGCGTCCTGAGACGCCGTTTGCGCCGGCGCGGCCGCGATTGTTCATCCATCATGTGGCGGTTGCCCCTGATGCGCGCCGCAAGGGCGTCGGCGCCGCTCTGATGGCTTATGTCGCGCAACGCGCCTTGGCTCGCGGCGTCCGCGAGATCGCGCTGGAGGCTTGGGCGGCCAATCGCGAGGCCCAGCAATTCTTCGGCGCGCAAGGATTCGCGCCCGTCAAGGTCTCGCTGCGCAAGCGGCTCATTGCCGAATGAGACGCCGGGCCGTTTCTCGCTATGGCGAGAAAATCGAGTTCTTGACCTTATCGCCGACTTTAAGGTCGATGCGCGCGGCGACGCCGCCGTTGATCTCGAGGACCGCGTAAACAGGCCCCCCGGACGGGATCTGCCGCTCCGACAAAGGCTCCGCGTTGGCGGCGACATTCATCACCACGCCCTGGCGCGAAATGAAGACCATGTCCAACGGGATGTAGGTGTTCTTCATCCAGAAGGAGACTGGCCCCTCTTCCTTGAAGTTGAACAGCATGCCGCGATCCGCGGGCATGTAACGGCGGAACATCAGGCCGCGCTCGCGGCTCGCTTCGTCGTCGACGACCTCGACGGTGAAGCGATGCTCGCCGCTGGCGGTGATGATTTCGAGCTTGTCGAGGCTCTGCGCCGGCGCGCCGACGACCGGCGAAAGAAGAAGCGCGAGGCACGCAACGAGGCCGAAACGCCGCATAGGCCTGGCGGCGTCAAAGAACGCAAAGGACAAACTTTCGCTCCCGAATTTTCAGCGCGTGGCGCGAACGCGCCCTTGCCAATTGCTTTTTAGCGCAAGGCGCACGCGGCGAAAATGGCGAATTCGGCAGTTGGTTCCGTCGGCTCAATGCGAGGAGAAGACTTTGGAGTTCTCCAACGGGCGCACTTCGGCGGCCATCAGCCCCTTGGGGCCGACGCCAAACCGCGCAAGAAGGCTGTCGCCCGGCTTGACGTCGGCGAAGCCATAACGGCGCAGCGTCTCCATATGTACGAATATGTCTTCGGTGCCTTCGCCCCGCGACAAGAAGCCAAAGCCGCGCACCCGGTTGAACCATTTGACGATGACGATCTCGAAGCCGCTCGTCGGCGTCACCTGGACATGCGTGCGGGCCGGCGGCAGCTGCGAAGCATGGGTTCCATCGCCCGGCTCTACGGAAATCACATGAAAGACTTGCATGCCCTTGTCGCGCTGGACCGCTTCGGCCACCACGCGCGAGCCTTCATGCAAAGTCTGGAACCCGTCGCGCCTCAGCACGGTGACGTGAATGAGCACATCCGGCTTGCCGCCGTCGGGAACGATGAAGCCGTAGCCTTTGGCCACGTCGAACCATTTGACATAGCCGGCGATTTCGACAAGTCCGAGCGGCCTTTCGAGGGTCGCCTCCGGGGCGTCGCCGCCGATTTCATGACGCAGCTTTGTATCGTTGTCGCTCACCTAAGTCGGCCCCCACCCGAACGCCGCATCAATCCGCGCAGTGGTCCCCATCACAAAGCGCAGAGCGAACGAGACAGCGACAGGCCTGTCGCCCGATATTTCCCTCTTTGCGATTCGGCCCATCGTCCCGCTACGCCGCAAGCGAAACTTAAAAGTTCAGACAACTCGCCGCGCGTCTCTAAGATCGCGCCGGTCCGCCGCAAGTGATTCTCTAAGATTCGAAGATAGCAAAACGCGGGCGCCGACCTAGCAAAATCTGTTACGCGCCGTGAAACTTTGTGGAAAGCGCAAATGGCCGCGCCGTCTTGCGACGGCGCGCTCGGCATTCAACCGCAATGCGTGAGGCCTTTGAGGCGCGCCCTACTCGGCTTCTTCTTCGGGCTCAGGCGGCGGGGCCAGACCTTCGAGGCCGCGCAAAAGGTCCTCTTCGGTCATGCGGTCGAATTGCCCATCGCCCGCATCGCTCGGCGCAATGTCGGGACCAACCAAGGGCGGCGCCGTCTCGGCCTCCGGCTCGTCGACTTCGACGTTCTTCTGGAGCGAGTGGATCAAATCTTCCCTGAGGTCTTCCGGCGTCAGTCGCTGGTCGGCGATTTCGCGGAGCGCGACGACAGGGTTCTTGTCATTGTCGCGCGGCACCGTGATTTGCGCGCCCGATGAAAGAACGCGAGCGCGATGGCTGGCCATCAGGACGAGATCAAAGCGATTTTCAACTTTGTCGATGCAATCTTCGACGGTGACGCGCGCCATGGCGGGCAACTCCTTAAGAGTTAAGGTCGGCCGAGCACTTCCGGCGATCTGGGATTGGCCGGCTCCTACACCGCCGGGCCGGTCAAAGCAACCCCGGCGCGATTCGCAAGGGCGTCGAGACGCGCCCTGACCGCTTGGAAGACGGACGCGAACATTTCCGGGGTCAGGACGCCGGTGTTCGTATTGTAGCGCGAGCAATGATAGCTGTCGTAGAGCGCGACGCCCGAGGGCAGCGCGTGAACAGCGCCATGAGCAAAGGGAAAGGCCTTGAGGCGCGACCCCATCGCCTTCAGCGCGCTGTCATGGGCGATCCGCCCCAGGGCGATGACCGCCTTCAGCTCCTTCAGCGCGGCGACCGCGCCAGTCAGATAGGGCCGGCAATTCGCGATCTCATCCGGGCTTGGCTTGTTCTGCGGCGGAACACAGCGCACCGCATTGGCGATCGCGCAATCGACCAGCGTCAAGCCGTCGTCCGGCCGCCGGTCGTAGACGCCGGCCGCAAAGCCGTACGCAAGCAGCGTCGCATAAAGAAGTTCGCCGGCGAAATCGCCGGTGAAGGGACGCCCGGTTCGATTGGCGCCGCGCAAGCCTGGCGCGAGCCCGACAATGAGAAGCCGCGCGTTGTTGTCGCCGAAAGACTCGACCGGCGCATTGCTCCAGTCGGGGAATTGCGCGCGATTGGCCGTTCGAAACGCCGCGAGCCGTGGACACAAGGAGCAGTCGCGCGGCGGGCTCACGTCGAAGGCCATTCGCCCTCCGCGACGCTCGAATGCATCGGCCTTTAGCTGTCGATCAAATCATCGTTAGCAAGGCTCGCCTGCGGCGCCGGCCGCCGCAGATCGCCGTGACGAGATTGCCGCTCGCTCGGGTCGCGGCCGATCCGCGGGACCATATGCGCCAGATCGATGAATTCATCGGCCTGGCGGCGCAATTCGTCGGCGACCATCGGCGGCTGCGTCGCGACAGTAGAAACCACGGAAACCCTCACGCCGCGGCGCTGCACGGCCTCGACCAGCGAGCGGAAATCGCCGTCGCCGGAGAAAAGCACCATATGGTCGATGAAAGGCGCCATCTCCATCGCGTTCACGGCAAGCTCGATGTCCATGTTGCCTTTGACTTTGCGCCGGCCGGTCGAATCGACGAATTCTTTGGTGGGCTTCGTCACCACGGAATAGCCATTGTAATCGAGCCAGTCGACAAGCGGGCGAATCGACGAATATTCCTGGTCTTCAACCAGCGCCGTGTAATAGAAAGCCCGTATGAATCGGCCTCTGCTCTGGAATTCGCGGAGCAATCTTTTGTAGTCGATGTCGAAGCCCAGAGTCTTGGCGGTTGCGTAAAGATTCGCGCCGTCAATGAACAGCGCAATCCTTTCTTGATCAGCCATTTGAAATTGTCTCTTCTCTTTTAGAATTCAAACAAACTTTGGCGATGAGCAATCGCCATCAATGCATTTCAACTCATTGGCGCAACTGTTCTTAGCCCCGAACGCCGCTCGGGCGCGCTTATCTCTGCGCGGGCCCCTTCCCGAAAAGGCGTTCGTCGTCGATTTGCGCCGCATATCAAAGCGTTGGCGATTCCGAAGTCAAGTGAACAAATCGTAGGATTTCCATCGCGATCGCCGCTATCCACATAGGACAAAGCTCGCCGGTGCTTTGCAGCTCGGCCTCCGTTTCCGCGAATTCTCGCCACTGCTTACATTTTACATTCGCGCGATGTGACCGTTGCTTGAGAGCTTACGAAGCGCGCCGCCGCTCCTTTTCGATTGTCGGCTTGACGCCGCCTCGCCGCGATTTGAGCCGCGCAACCCTAAGGTTTCGCCGGGGGGGAAAATCGGCTAACCGATTGTCGGACTTAACATCAGAGATCATCGATCTTGAGGGGAGAAACGCGGCAATGAAACTGGTTCGTTACGGCAAAGCCGGCAAAGAAAAACCTGGGCTCCTCGATGGCGCCGGCAAGCTTCGCGATTTGAGCGGAATTGTCGCCGACCTCGCCGGCGACGCCCTTTCGCCGAAAAGCCTCGCCAAGATCGCCAAAATAAAGCCTGCCGATTTGCCTTTGGTACGTGGCGCGCCGCGTCTCGGTCCCTGCGTTGGCGGCGTCGGCAATTTCATCGCCGTCGGCCTCAACTACGCCGATCACGCCGCCGAAACCGGCGCACAGATCCCCAAGGAGCCGATCCTCTTCAATAAGGCGCCGTCCTCAATCGTCGGACCGAACGACGACGTGACGATCCCCAAGGGATCGGTGAAGACAGATTGGGAAGTCGAGCTTGCCGTGGTCATCGGCGCCCGGGCGTCCTACATCGCCGAACATGACGCGCTCAAACATGTCGCAGGCTTCTGTGTCTGCAACGACGTTTCGGAGCGCGGGTTTCAGATCGAGCGCGGCGGGCAATGGATGAAAGGCAAAGGCTGCGCGACCTTCGGGCCGCTCGGGCCGTGGCTGGTGACGCCTGACGAAATCCCCGACGTGCAGAAGCTCGGCATGTGGCTCGACGTCAATGGTCAGCGCATGCAGACCGGCTCGACCGCGACGATGATCTTCGGCGTGAAAATGCTCGTTTCGTACATTTCGCATTTCATGACGCTTCTGCCGGGCGACGTCATAACGACCGGCACGCCGCCAGGCGTCGGCCTCGGCAAGAAGCCGCCGCATTTCTTGAAGGCCGGCGATACGATGTCGCTCGGCATCGAGGGCTTGGGCAGCCAGACGCAACGCTTGGTCGCGTGGACGAAAGACGCTTGAGCGCGCCCATCGCTGCGCCGCGCCGCCGGCGCGCGTGGCGCTCTCTTTTGGGCGCCGCGCTCGCCGCTCTCTATGCCGCGGCGTTCGTCGCCGCTTATATCGACTATCTCGACAACGCGGGAACGTGGCTCGCCGACTTGCCTCTCTTATTGCTCGCGATCCCCTTCACCTTGATGATGGATTTTCTCACTTTGGGCTGGTTCAGCATGTCGGGGGACGAGACGGCCAAAGTGATCATCGCGGCGCTGTTCTGTTGCGCGCTCGCCTATCTGATCGGAACGATCGTCGAGCTTGCGGCGCGCGCGTTTTGGCGCGTGGCGACCGCGCGCCAGAGTTAAAGGGTGGCGAACCGCTGAGCGTTTTAGCCCTCAGATCGGCTCTAACTCATCGAGCGCGAAGGCGAACTCAGGAGGAGCATAGGTAGGAATCGAGCGATCCGCGCGACCGCTCGTCTCTACGCGTCCATAACCGCTTGGCGACGGATCGATATGGCGATGAACAAAGGCGCGGCCCGCATCGATGACCCAGAGCTCGGGCACGCCGAAGCCCGCGTAAACCAACGGCTTTCGGTTGAGATCATAGGAGAGAGAGGAATCTGCAACTTCGATCGCGAGCAGAACGTCCGGCCCCTTGACGTCGGCAAGCCTGGTCGAACGTTTGAAAACGATAAAATCGGGCTCGAGATAAGTGTGTTCGTCGAGCCGCAGGCCTGTCTCCGGGGCGAAGGCAAAGCCTGCCGGACAGAGCCGGCCCCAACGAAGAGCGAGGGCAACTTTAGTAGTTTCGTGGCGCGCGCCCTTCGGGGACATCGGGACGATCTCTCCGCCGATCAGCTCCAGGCGCTCGTCCGGCGCAATCACGCCCGCCTCCACCATCCGCTCCAGTTCAGCGATGGTGAAGGCGCGGCGGGCGAGGCCTTCGGCGGCGCGCGTGAGGGGAACGTTCATGGCGAGAAGCATAGCATTCGAGGCGGCTAGGCGCGAGCGGATTGCCGAGCGTCTCTTCTCCGCTGCGAAGGAATATGGATACGACCGCGCCTCAAGCGGCCCGCGCCGTCTCCTCGAGCCCCAACATCAGCTTCAAGTTCTGCACCGCCGCCCCGGAGGCGCCCTTGCCGAGATTATCCAGCTTGGCGACGAGCACGACTTGGCCATGCGACGGATTGCCGAAGACATGCAGATGCATGTCATTCGTGCCGTTGAGCGACAAGGCGTCAATCCGACCGGCGGCGTGGCTATGATCGCCAAAGCCGAATACCGAGACAAAGGTCTGGCCGGCATAATGATCGGCGAGCGCCGCCGAGAAATCGGCGGCGTTCGGCTTTCCCGGCAGCGCGTCGAGATGCAGCGGCACGCTGACCAGCATGCCTTGACGGAAATTGCCGACGGAAGGTACGAACAACGGCCGCCTGGCAAGGCCGGCATGCGCGACGATCTCCGCTATGTGCTTGTGGCCGAGCCCAAGCGCATAGAGTTCGAAGTCGGGCGCAGCGCCGCTCTCGTAAGACTCGATCATCGGCCTGCCGCCGCCCGAGTAGCCGCTGATCGCGTTGATCGTCAGCGGATGATCGGCCGGTATGAGCCCGGCCCCGACCAGCGGCCGCAACAAAGCGATGGCGCCCGTCGCATAGCAACCGGGATTGGCGACGCAGCGCGCGGCGGCGATCGCTTGCGCCTGACCTGGCGCAAGCTCGGGAAAACCGTAGACCCAGCCCGGCGCGACGCGGTGAGCGGTGGAAGCGTCGATGACGCGCGGCCCTGCCTCGCGGAATTCATCGATGAGCGCGACGGTTTCCTTGGCGGCGTTGTCGGGCAGGCAGAGAATGACGAGATCGACATTGGCGATGAGCCGCCTTTTCGCGTCGAGGTCCTTGCGGGCCTCGCCGCTCAAGCTGCGCAACGCGACGCCCGGAAAGTCTGAAAGCTTGTCGCGAATCTGCAAGCCCGTTGTGCCGGCTTCGCCGTCGATAAAAACGCTCGCTGTCATGATCGTCTCGAAAAGGCGCTCTGGCGGAGCGGCCGCAATGCAGCCGCGGCGAGCGGGACTTTAGAGTCCCGCGCTCGTGATGATTAGAATCGTCGGATGCGAGCGGCGCCTGAGCGGATCATGTCCGGGCAAATGGCCCAGGCGCCTTCTTCTGTCAAGAGCCTTGCTTTACGCCGAGCAAGGCTGAACGCGATCCTACTGGTTCGCCGTCGCAGAAATGTCGAGCTTGGCGGCGATCGCGCTCGTGTCGCCGCCCATGAAATCAGCGGCCTTCAACGGATCGCCCTTAGCCTTGATCGTGACGGTCAGGTTCTTCGGCTGGTCGATGAATTTTTGCGCTTCCGAGGCCACCTTCTGGGCTGAGGGATCGCCGCCGAGCAGGAGCGGAACCATTTGGACGGCGGCGGCCGAAATCTGTTGCTTCAGCGCGTCGGGCGTCGTCCCCTGCTGCTTGGCGTAGTAGGCCAAGGCCTTCTCGAACAGACCGGCGTTGACGATCTTGATTTCAAGCGCCGCGATGCTGCAGCCGAACAAGGCCTGCATGCGCTCATCCTTGCCGCCGGACATCAGCGTGGGATCGACGTCGGCGAAATGGGCCTTCAATCCGAGCGATCCCATCGCCACGCCTTCGAGCGTCAGATCGTCGAGCGACAGCGCCTTGGCGTCGGCCTCGTAATGCGCGCCGATCGCGGCGGCAAGCTCGAGGCGCGAATAGCCGAGCGTCGAGAGATTGTTCGCAAATTCCGAGCCGGGGGCGGGCTCGACGATCAACCCCTTCAACACGGTCGAGCCCTTCTTCAACGTGTCGCCGTCATAGTCGCTGTTGAGTTCGAACGAGCCGAAGGCGATGTGGACGGTCTTGCCGGGTCCGCTCGCCTTGTCTGGCGCGACAATGTCGACCGACTCCCACTTCATGTGGCCGATGCGGCCATTTTTCCCAGCCTCTTCCGACGCGCCCGCCGCTTTGAGCACTTCCGCAAGATCGGCGTCTTCAAGAGTGAGAGCGCCCGATCTTATCGTGACCGGCGCGCCATCCTCGGTACCAGCGCCGTCGACGCCGGCGATCGCCAGCTTGCCGACCTTG
>DATGHD010000375.1:0-16825 GCA_035308145.1 Roseiarcus sp. | reverse complement strand
TCCATCGCGCCATGCAATTCGCCCATAGCGACCCGCAAGGACCGGTGTACCTGACCGGCGCGCGCGAGGTGATGGAAGAGATGGCGCCGCCCGTCTCGATGGACGCGCAATATTGGCGGCCGGTCGAAGCTGGGCCGTTGCCTGAAGAAGCGGTCGCCGAGCTGGCGGCGGCGCTCACGAAAGCCGAACGGCCGCTCGTCGTCGTCTCTTATGTCGGGCGCAAAATCGGCGCCGTCAGCGAATTGATGCGCCTTTGCGAGCGGCTGGGCGTCGGCGTCCTCGAATCCGTGCCCTCGCGCATGAACTATCCGCATCGCGAGGCGATGTATCAAGGCAATCATTGGAATCATCCGTTCCAGAATCAAGCGCTTGCGGCGGCGGATGTGGTTCTGGTTATCGACAGCGACGTGCCCTGGATCCCGACGATTAGCCGCCCTCGCGACGACGCCGCGATATTCCATATCGACGTCGACCCTCTGAAGGAATCGATGCCGCTCTGGCGCATCAATGCGCGACGCTCGTTCCGCGCCGCTGCGTCGGCGGCGCTCGCCCAGATCAACGCGCGTATCGATTGCGACGGTTTTGACGAGCAGGCGGCCGAGGCGCGGCGGCGCTTTTGGCGGGTACGCCATGACGAGCGCGCCAAAGAGATTGCGAAACGCGAGCGGCCGGTCGACGAAGCGATTTCGCCGGAATTTCTGACGGCCTGCGTCCGCCGCCAAGTCGGCGACGACGCGATCGTCCTCAACGAAGGCATCACCAATTATCACGTGATCTGCGATCACATGGCGCCGAGTGAGCCGGGCTCATTTTTCGCCAGCGGCCGGCGGCTCGCTTGGCTGGAGCGGCGGCGCGGCGATCGGCATGAAGCTCGCCGCGCCTGATCGCGTCGTCGTCAGCCTGACCGGCGACGGCTCCTATATGTTCTCCGTTCCCTCGACCGTGCATTGGATGGCGCGTCGCTATCAGACGCCGTTCCTGCAGGTCGTCTATAACAATCGCGGCTGGAAGGCGCCGAAGTTTTCCGCTCTCGCCATCCATCCCGACGGCTATGCGAGCAAGGCCGCGGACCTTGACTTGAGCTTCGATCCGCCGCCGGACTACGCGGC
The DNA here is from genome assembly GCA_035308145.1 of Roseiarcus sp. Lineage (GTDB taxonomy): Bacteria > Pseudomonadota > Alphaproteobacteria > Rhizobiales > Beijerinckiaceae > Roseiarcus. The sequence goes on along the minus strand of DATGHD010000375.1, from coordinate 15,716 downwards.
AATCGCCGCGGCGGCCGGCGGCGCTTTCGCGCGGACGGTGCGCAAGGCGGGCGAAGTCGAAGAGAGCGTCGAAAGGGCGCTTCGGGCCGTGCGCGAGGAGAAACGCTGCGCCGTGCTCGACGTTTGGCTGCCGGAGCTTTGAGGAGCCATAGTGTCATTCCCGCGCAAGCGGGAATCCAGTCAGCCGGCGCGCCACGCCCAACGCCGCCTAGATTCCCGCTTACGCGGGAATGACACGCGCCTACCGCATCAGCTTGTCGATCATCGCCGCGCCGAGCCCGACCTTTTCGTAATGCGCCTTGCACATGGCGATGACTAAGGCGACGGCTCTTCTCGGCGCGCTCGTCCGCGCTCACGATGTCACCTTGCCTATGTGCAGAGCGCGATCGGCTACCAAGTCAAAGCGGACATGCCGGGCTTGAAGGGCGCGGCGGTCGAAGCGCTCTATACGCGCAGGCGCGACTAGCTCGCGGGTAAGCCGTCGTGACGGCCGCGGCGCGGGCGATTAAAGCCCATGCGGATTATCGACGCGCGGCCAGATTTCGCGCGCCAGCTTTTGGTACTTCGTCTCTTTGGGACGCGACGGGTAGGGCGCGCCGGCGTCGATATAGATGACGCCGGCGGCGATCGGCGCGAAGCCCGCGTAGAAGTGATTGGTCGACTTGACGAGCAGGATGGCTTTGCCGCCGGGATCGACGCCGAGATTGGAGAAGATATCCGGTTCGAACGCCTGCGCGCGATTGGTGTTGAGAATCACCTCCAGATCAGCGCCGACGAGCCGGATCAGCGCCGTAGGGCCGAGGGAGACGCGGCTCGCGCCAAAGCTCTGCCAGGATTCTGGCCTCGCTCGGATAACGTCGACCAAGGCGTCGATCGGCGCGCCGCCGTCGGGGCCAGCCTTGCCGCCGAAACGCAATTCAATCCTCGCGCCTTCGCCCGCCGCGAGGCAAAAGGAGACGGCGATCGGGTCCCAGATCGACGCGACCGCCGCGCCGCCGATCTTTCGCTCGATCAAGCGTCGCAAGATGATCGTGCCGTCGCCGGCGACGCCGCCGCCGGGATTGTCCCAGACATCAGCGACGACCACAGGCTTGCCCTTTGCCGCAGCCGCCAAGGAAAGCGCTGCGTCGAGCCCGGCGTCGACGTCGAGCATTGGCATCGCCGTGCGTCCGCGCATGGCGAAGACTTCGAGCCCAAGAGAGGTCGCAAGAGCCGCGGCCTTGTCGCGGTCTCCGTCGGCGACGACGAGCATTTGCGCGCCCATCTCGGGGACGTCGCCGGCCATGAAGCCGTGGATGAACGAGATCGACAGAATTCCGCCTTGGCCTTGCATGGCTCGGATGCGATCAACGAATCCGCGCATTGGCTCGCGGCTGGTCGGAAAGACGTCGATCATGCGGCAGTCGAAACCCGCCATCACCGGCTTGATTTCGCCGCGCAACGCGCTGAGCGCCAAGTCGACGATATGTTCGGCGCGCTCGACGAAATCTACGTGAGGAAATTCGAGAAAGGCGGCGAGAATATCGGCGTTGGCGACGCGCTTCTTGGTGAGATGGCTGTGCGGGTCGAGCTCCGCCGCAATCAACACGTCGCGGCCGACAATGACGCGGATGCGTTCGAGGAGATCGCCCTCGCAATCGTCATAGCCTTGCGCCACCATGGCGCCGTGGAGACCGAGAACCACACCGTCGACCGGCAAGGCGGCGCGAAGCTGGTCGAGAATCTCATCGCGCAGTTCCTCGTAGGCTTTGCGTTGGAGCAGGCCGCCGGGCTCGGCCCAGGCCGCGGTCCCTTCGATGAGCGTGAACCCTTCTTCGCGCGCGCGCCGCCGTAGCGCGACCATTGGCGCCGAGCAGAGGGTCGGGGCTTCCGGATGCCGGCCCGGTCCGGCGTAGAATGCCCTTTCAAAGCTCGCGCGGTCGGTCGGAACCGGCGAGAATGTGTTGGTCTCCGTGGCGAAGGAAGCCGCGAAAATGCGCATGGCGTCTTTGATCAGCGAACCGGCGAAGGGATAATTTTTGGACCGGCCGATAAGCCTCGACCGCGACGATGTCGAGCCCTCGCTCGCCGCGGGGCTTGAAATCTCATTCCCATTGGGCGAATTCCTCCCATCAGATGGCGGGCGCCGCCGCCCATTGCATCGGAGATCGATGGGAATGCCCTTCGAAACGCTCGATACGCCCTGTGTGCTGATCGACCTCGATCGCGTCGAAGCGAACCTTGCGCGAGCTCAAGCCTATGCCAACGCCAATGGCCTCAAGCTGCGCCCGCATATCAAGACGCACAAGCTCCCGCGTTTTGCGCGCCGGCAGGTCGAGATGGGCGCCGTCGGCGTCACCTGCCAGAAGCTCGGCGAGGCGGAAGTCATGGCCGACGCCGGCGTTAAGGATATCTTCCTCCCCTACAACATTCTTGGCGAAAGCAAGCTGGCGCGCCTTCGGGCCCTGGCCGACCGCGTGAAAATTTCCGTAACGGCGGACGGCGAAGTCACGATCCGCGGCCTGTCCAAAGCTTTCGCCGGCGCCGCAAAGCCACTGTCCGTACTCGTCGAATGCGACACGGGCATGGGACGTTGCGGCGTACAGACCGCCGAACAGGCGCTCGCACTCGCTAAGACGATCGCTTCATCGCCCGGCCTCGTCTTCGCCGGCTTGATGACCTATCCCGCGACGGGGAAAGTCGAGGCGAGCGCCGCCTGGCTCAGCGACGCGGTCGATCTCCTGAAGCAGGAGGGCCTGCCGCCGGCGATCGTCTCAACCGGCGGCACGCCCGACATGTGGCGCGCCTCGGACGTGAAAGTCGCCACTGAATATCGCCCTGGCACCTATATCTATCTTGACCGCTATCAGGTCTTGAAGGGCGCCGGCGCCTTGGAAGATTGCGCCTTGACGGTGCTCGCCACGGTCGTCAGCAGGCCGACGCCGGATCGCGCCGTTGTCGACGCCGGCTCGAAGACGCTGACCAGCGACACGCTCGGCCTCGACGGCTTCGGCCTGGTCCTCGGTTATCCCGACGCCGTCATTCGCTCGCTCAGCGAAGAGCACGGTGTGATCGATCTATCAAAGAGCGATAAGAAGCCCGAGATCGGCGAGCGCGTTCGCATCGTCCCCAACCACGCCTGCGTTGTCTCGAATTTGTTCGATAAGATCACGCTTGTTTCGCAAGATTCTGTAGTCGAGACCATCCCCGTTGCGGCGCGCGGCCGCGTTGATTGAGGCAACCGTCCCGTGATGAATGGAAGCGCGTTTTATTGACGGCGCCCAGTGGGCGCGGCAATTTGTCGCCTCGTTCGTATTTCGTCTCGCGAAAAAGGACTCGGCATGGCGTTCGCCGTGGAACGATTGGACATTGAAGGGCTGTTGCTGCTGCGGCCGAAAAAGTTCGTCGACGCTCGCGGCTACTTCGTCGAGACGTACAATGCGCGAGGATTCGCCGAGGCTGGCGTGCCTTCCGTTTTCGTGCAGGACAACGAGGCTTTTTCGTCGCGGGCGGGCACGATCAGAGGCCTCCATTTTCAGACCCCGCCGACCGCGCAAGCAAAGCTCGTGAGGGTCTTGAGCGGATCGATCTTCGACGTCGCCGTCGACTTGCGGCGCAGCAGCCGAACTTATGGGCGCTGGCGCGGCATAACCTTAAGCAAGGGAGACGGCGCGCAATTCTTCATCCCCGCCGGCTTCGCGCATGGCTATTGCACGCTCGAACCGGATACCGAAGTCGCCTATAAGGTGGACGCATTTTACGCGCCCGCTTCCGACGCCGGCTTGCGATGGGACGATCCCGATATCGGCGTGGAGTGGCCGACGGCGCCCGCCGAGGCTATTATCTCTGGCAAAGACGCCAACTTGCCTTCGTTCAAGTCGTTCGTTTCGCCATTCGCTTGAGGATTTCATGAGCAAGCGGTTCCTCGTCACGGGCGGGGCTGGATTTATCGGCTCGGCGGTGGTTCGCCGCCTCATTCGAGAGACCGACCATGGCGTATGCGTGGTCGACAAGCTGACTTATGCGGGAAATCTCGACAATCTCGCGCCTGTCGCGGAGGATGCTCGCTATCGTTTCGAGCGGGTCGATATTTGCGATGCGCCGGCAATACGCGCCGTCATCGACGATTTCCGGCCGCATGTGGTGATGCATCTGGCGGCGGAAAGCCACGTCGATCGCTCGATCGACGGACCGGCCGCGTTTATCAACACCAACGTGGTCGGGGCCTTCGCTCTTTTGGAGGGGGCTTGCGACTATTGGCGCAAGTTGCCGGTCATCGAGAGAGACGCTTTTCGGTTCCATCACGTGTCGACCGACGAGGTCTTTGGCTCTCTCGGCGCGGACGATTTCTTTCATGAGTTCAGCCCGTACCGGCCGAACTCCCCCTACGCCGCCTCGAAGGCCGCCTCCGATCATCTCGTGCGCGCCTGGGGCCACACTTATGGACTGCCCGTCGTCTGCTCGAATTGCTCGAACAACTACGGCCCTTATCATTTTCCCGAGAAATTGATTCCTCTGGCGATCCTCAACGCCCTGGAGGGCAAGCCGGTGCCCGTCTATGGCGACGGCCGCAATGTCCGCGACTGGCTCTATGTCGAGGATCACGCGCGGGCGCTGATCACGATCGCCGAGAAGGGCCGCGTCGGCGAGAGCTACAATGTCGGCGGCGGCGCCGAGCGCGCCAATATCGACGTCGTCGAGGCGATCTGCCGATTGCTCGACGAGATGGCGCCTCGCGTTGAGCGCGAGCCGCGAACCTCCCTTATCGCTTTTGTCGCCGACCGGCCCGGCCATGACCGGCGCTATGCGATCGACGCATCGAAGCTGAGGCGCGAACTCAGCTGGGCGCCGCAAGAGACGTTCGAGACCGGCCTCGCCAAGACCGTGCGCTGGTATCTCGACAATGCGGCTTGGTGGCAGCGCATCCGCTCCGGCGTCTATCGGGGCGAGCGGCTCGGCCATGTCGCATGAAAGGGCCGCTTCTGATCATCGGCGCCGGCGGCCAGCTCGGCCGCGAGGCGATGGAGCTTGCCGGCGAGCGTGGCGTCATGGCGATCGGCATGACCCGCGCGGCGCTTGACATTACCGACGCTGCGGTGGTCGCACGGGCGATCGAACAGACGCAACCGCGCCTCATCCTCAATGCGGCGGCCTATACTGCGGTCGATCGCGCGGAAAGCGAGCCTGACGCCGCGCGGGCGGTCAACGCTTTTGGCGCCGAGGCGGTCGCGCAGGGCGCCGCCCTCGCTGGGGTTCCGCTTGTCCATATTTCGACAGACTATGTGTTCGACGGCGAAAAGCGCGGCGCCTATGTCGAATCCGATCCTATCGCGCCGCTCGGGGTCTATGGCCGGACCAAGGCGGAGGGCGAGCAACGCGTGCGCGCGGCGGCGCGTCAACATGTGATCCTCAGAACAGCCTGGGTGTTCGGCCGGCACGGCGTAAATTTCCTGAAGACGATCATGCGGCTAGCCCGCGAACGCGATTTTCTGCGGGTGGTGGCCGACCAACGCGGCTCGCCGACGGCGACGCGCGACATTGTCGAGGCGACGCTCGCGGTTGGCGCGGCCGCAGACGACGGCCGCGCCGCTTGGGGCACGTACCATTTCGCCGGTCCAGGCGCGACGACGTGGCATGAATTCGCCGAGGCGATCGTCGCCGAGCAAGCCAAGATAACGGGGCGCTCGCCGCCGGTTGAGCCGATCGCCACGGCGGACTACCCCACGGCGGCGCGGCGGCCGGCGAATTCCGAGCTCGACAGCAGCCGCTTTGCCGCAACCTTCGGTTATCGCGCGCGCGGCTGGCGACAGCGCGCCGCCGAGACCGTGGCGATGTTGCTCGCGGAAGGAACGACCGCGCAATGAAAGGAATTATCCTCGCCGGCGGCTCGGGCACGCGGCTCTATCCGCTGACCCTCGCCCTCTCCAAGCAATTGCTGCCGGTCTACGACAAGCCGATGATCTACTATCCGCTCTCGACGCTCATGATGGCTGGCGTCCGCGACATTCTCATCATCACAACGCCGGACGATCAGCCGATGTTCAAGCGCCTGCTCGGCGACGGCGGCCTCTTCGGCGTTTCTCTGAGCTTCGCCGTACAGGACGCGCCGCGCGGCCTTGCCGAAGCCTTCGTCATCGGCCGCAGCTTTGTTGGCGCCGACCGGGTCGCGCTTGTTCTCGGCGACAATATTTTCTACGGCCACGGCCTGCCGGAGCTGCTCGATATCGCGGCGAAGCGCGACCGCGGCGCCACCGTCTTCGGCTATCGCGTGTCGAACCCCCAGCGCTACGGCGTCATCGAGATCGACGCCGAGGGACGCGCTTTGTCAATCGAAGAGAAGCCGGCGGCGCCCCGCTCCGATCTCGCGGCGACCGGGCTTTACTTCTACGACAATCAGGTCCTCGATATCGCCGCCGCGATCAAGCCTTCGGCGCGCGGCGAACTCGAAATCACCGACGTCAACCGCGCCTATATGGCGCGCGGCCAACTCAAAGTCGAAATCATGGGGCGCGGCTTCACCTGGCTCGACACAGGCACGCACGAAAGCCTTCTCGAGGCCGGCCAGTATGTCGAGATTCTCGAGCGCCGGCAGGGCCTCAAAATCTCGTGCCCTGAGGAAATCGCCTTTTACAAGAACTTCATCACGCGCGAGGGCCTTCTCGAAAGCGCCAGGCGTTACGACAAATCGGGGTACGGGGATTATTTAAGGAAGATCGCCGAAGCAGGATGAGCGTGACACTCCTGCCGAAAGGAAAGACGCGAGGGAGGCCGGCATGAGGGACGTGAACCGAAAAATCCTGTTCATCGAGAAGCCGACCGGAAAGCTCGGCCCGGAGCATTTTCGTCTCGTCGAAGAGGCGATCCCCGCGCTGAAAGACGGCGAGGCGCTGGCGCGGGTGCGGTACATCTCGCTTGACGCGGCAAGTCGCGCTTGGATGCAGGGCGCAACGTACCGACCAGCGCTCGAGGCGAACAATGTGATGGCCGGCGGCGGCCTCGCCGAGGTTATCGAGTCAAAATCGCCGGATCTGAAGGTCGGCGATCTCGTCTTCGGCGATACAGGCTGGCAGGACTATGCCGCGCTGCCCGCCAAGGTTCTGATGAAACTGCCTCTGGTCGAACCGCTGAGCCATCTTCTCAGCATTTATGGGATCGCCGGCCTCACCGCCTATTTTGGACTGATCGACGTCGGCCGCCCGCAAGAAGGCGAAACCGTCGTCGTCTCAGCGGCCGCCGGTTCGGTCGGCTCGATTGTCGGACAAATCGCAAAAATCAAGGGCTGCCGCGCGATTGGAATTGCCGGCGGCGCCGAGAAATGCCGCTGGTTGACGGCTCATCTCGGCTTCGACGCGGCGATCGATTACAAGGCCGGCGGCCTTTTCAAGGCTTTGCGCGAAGCTACGCCCAAGGGCGTCGACGTTTATTTCGACAATGTCGGCGGCGAAATTCTCGAGGCCGTGCTGCCCCAGATGAACATTCGCGGGCGCATCGTCTGCTGCGGCGCGATCTCGCAATATGACGGCGCGCCCTCCTCGACAGGCCCGCGCGGCGTGCCCGGACTCATCGTCGTCAAACGACTGACCATGCAGGGTTTCATCGTCAGCGATTTTTTTAGGCAGCGCGACAGGGCGATCGCCGATCTCAGCGCCTGGGTCAAAGCAGGCATGCTGAAGGTCGAAGAGGACGTGATCGACGGTCTCGAAAACACGCCCGCCGCGCTAATTGGGCTGCTCGCGGGCGAGAACCGCGGCAAGCGCATGATCAAGGTCTAGAGCGCGACATGTCGAAGTTGAAACGCTCGACCACAATCACTGCAGCTGCGGCTTTTTGAGATAACGCGCGCGATCGGCTGATTTGACGCGCAGCCAGAGGCTCCGCTTGTCGCGCACGATTTCGATCGGAATCTCGACGCCGGCGGGGCCGCAGCTCCACACCTGGCGATAGAGGTCGCCGAGGTTGTCGACGCTCGAATCGCGTATCGCCGAGATGATGTCGCCTTGACGGAGACCGGCGGCGGCCGCCGGACCCCGCTCATCCACATGGGCGACGACTATCCGGCCCTCGCTCTCGCCGGAAAAAATGCCGAGCCACGGCCGCGGCGGCTTGTTGACCCTGCCATATTTGGTGAGATCGTCAAGGATCGGCGGCAAAAGATCGATCGGCACGCTCATATTGATGTCCACCTGCTGGCCGCCCTCGGCCGCCTGCTGGACGTGCAGCGAACCGATGCCGAGGAGCTTGCCGTCCGGCCCTACCACGCCGGCGCCGCCCCAGAACGGATGGGCGGGCGCGGTGAAAATCGCCTCGTCAAGCAAATACTCCCAGTAACCCGCGAATTCCTGTTTGCCGACGACGCGAGCGCGCACCGACTGCTTGCGGCCGCCGCCGGCGAAGACAACAGGATCGCCAAGCTTCAGCTCGGCCGCCTTGCCAAGCTCCAGCGCCGGCAAATCGAGCCGGCCGAGCGCTTGCACAAGGCCGAAGCCGGTCTCTTGGTCGTAGGCGAGCGGATGGGCGGGCGTCACCCGCCCATCAGCGCTAGTGAGCCATACGCTCTCCGCCTCGGTGACGAGGTAGCCGATGGTGAGCACGAGCCCGCTCTCGCCGATGACGACGCCGCTTCCCGCGCGCTCTGTCCCCAGGATCGGCGCGGTGAAGGCGTCCTCGGGTATGACGGCCTGAAGCGATACGACGGATTTGAGGATCCGATCCAGATCGAAACCGAGGTCCTCCGGCTGAGGCTGAAGCGGCGGCGGCGTTTCGAAGCGGGATTTCTCGACCATCGGCTCTTTCCTCGAAGGGCTATGAGCTTAGCTAGAACCTTATCGCTTCGGCGCAAGGGCCGCCATCAATGTCGTGACGTCGGCCTGTCCCGCGGGCGCGCGATCGGCGCCAGATTTCGCCGCAGCCCGATCGCCCGCGCATCAAACCTTCACGGTCGAGGCCTGGTAGATTTCATCGATGGACTTCGCCAGAGTCTCGTCGAACGCGGCGTCGCTCATCGACCGCTTGAGATCCTCGGTGAGAGCGCGGGAGAAGCTCGCGATCACGCCGTGGTTAGCGGCGAGACGCTTGCACGCGTCAGCCCGCGTGTAGCCGCCGGAAAGCGCGACGACCCTTGCGACGCGCTTGTGGCTCACCAGCGGCGCATAGAAATCGGGAACGCTCGGGATCGTCAGCTTGAGCATGACTTGGCGGTCATTTGGCAAAGCATCGAGCGCCTTGATCAACTCAGCGCGAAGAATGGTTTCGGCGCCGGCTTTATCCGGGCTCTTGATCGAGACTTCCGGCTCGATGATCGGCATCAGTCCGTGCTTGGCGATTTCGGCGGCGACGTCGAACTGCTGCTTGACGACGGCGGCGATGCCTTCCTTCGAAGCCAGGTTGATGACCGATCGCATCTTTGTGCCAAAAATCCCGAGCTTGACCGCCCGGGCGAGAAGCGCGCCAAGCGTCGGCATCGGCTTCATAAGGCTGACGCCGTCCTTCTCGGCCTCGAGGCCTTTGTCGACCTTCAAGAAGGGTATGACGCCCCGCTCCTCCCAGAGAAAAGTCGGGACCGGCTTTCCGTGCGCCTGGCCATCCATCGTGCCTTCGAAAAGAATCGCGGCGATGACCTTGGCGGCCGTGAAGGCGGGCGCGGTCATAATGCGCACGCGCATCTCATGCATCAGCTTGAACATCTCGGCATCGCCGCTGTAGGCGCTGTCTGGGATGCCGTAGAGGCGAAGCGCGCCGGGCGTTGATCCGCCGCTTTGGTCGAGCGCGGCGATGAAACCGCCTTTCCCGGTCATTTGAGCTTGCATTTTGTCGTTAGCCATCCTCGTCTCCTCGAAGTTTTTAAGTCCCGCCGATCGCCTCACACGGTCGCGTCGCCTCGACGAGAGGGCGACGCCGCCTTCGTTGGTTCGCGCGGCTTGACGCCGAGCCCATCGACAAAGACGTCCACAAGGCGAAGCACGGTCGACTGCCAATCGGGCCGATCATAGGAGTAGCACATGCCCACGAGGGCGCGCAGGAGGTCCTCGGGCGTGATATCGGCGCGTATCTCGCCTGCGGCGACGGCGCGATCGAGAAGCGAGCCGACGGCTTTTGTGAGGCGCTCAAAAGAATAAGCATAGAGTTCCGACCGGCCGTGCGCGGCGATCGCCAACGCCGCCAGCATCCCCTTCTTGGTGGCGACGAGCTGGACATTGGCCCGCAGCCAGCAGCGCAAGGCCTCGACCGGCGCCGCCTCTTTGATCAATTGCTCGGCAAGTTCGCCAAGCTGCTCCACCTCGCGCCGATAGACCGCTTCAAAAAGCGATTCGCGCGTTGGGAAATGGCGATAGAGCGTTCCGATGCCAACCCCCGCCCGTTTTGCGACGGCCTCGAGGCTGGCGTCGGGACCGCCGGCGCTGAAGACTTTAGTGGCGGCCTTCAAGACCCGCTCGCGATTGCGAATCGAATCGGAGCGGGGCTTGCGAGCGGTTTTGGCGGAATGAACTCCCATCCGAGTAAGCGAAATCCCCCCATCTTGCAAACCGGAGGACGCCTCCGTATATGCCGTTTGATGGACCGCAGCCAACCTCGAGCCGCCATCGGCGGCGTCGACGGCCATATTCATTTTCGACAATAACACTGATCGGAGCGCCTATGAATTTCTCCATCAGCCTGACGGTGAACGGCGAAAAGCGAAACGTCGAGCTCGACGACCCGCGCGTGACGCTTTTGGATCTGCTGCGTGAGCGGCTCGACCTGACCGGGACCAAGAAGGGATGCGACCGCGGCCAATGCGGCGCATGCACGGTTCTCGTCAACGGAAAAAGGATCAACTCGTGCCTGGCCCTGGCGCTCAGCCATGACGGCGCCGAGGTCCTTACGATCGAGGGCGTCGCCCATGGCGACGAGCTTCATCCGGTTCAAGCCGGTTTCATAGCTTTTGACGGATTCCAATGCGGATTCTGCACGGCAGGCCAGATCATGAGCGCCATCGGCCTCATCAACGAGGGTCACGCAGGCGACGATCCCGAGCGCATCCGCGAGGCCATGAGCGGAAATCTATGCCGATGCGGCGCCTATCTCGGCATAACCGAGGCGGTGCTGGACGCGCAGAAGAAACTCACCGCGGCCGGTCGGAGGGACGCCGCATGAAGACCTTCGACTATATCCGGCCCTCGACAATTCCCGACGCGATCGCAGCGGCTGGCGCGGGGGCCACGTATCTTGCGGCGGGCACCAACCTCCTGGACCTCATGAAGGGCGGCGTTACGCGTCCGGACCGTCTCATCGACATCACGCGCATTCCCGGCCTCGACCAGATCGAACGACAGTCTGACGGCGGCCTGCGCATCGGCGCGCTCGTGCGCAACGCCGATCTGGCGCACGATCGGGATATCTTGCGCTCCTACCCGGCGATCGCCGAGGCGCTCCTTTCCGGCGCATCGGCGCAACTTCGCAACGCCGCAACCGTCGGCGGCAATCTCATGCAACGGACGCGCTGCCCCTATTTCTACGACGTCGCAAGCGCCTGCAATCGACGTGAGCCAGGCTCCGGATGCGACGCGCTCCACGGCGAAAATCGGCTGCACGCGATCATCGGCTGGAGCGAGGCCTGCATCGCCACCCATCCGTCGGACTTCTGCGTGCCGCTCGTCGCGTTCGACGCCGTGGCGGAGATCGAAGGCAGAAAGGGCCGGCGCGATATTCCGCTCGAAGACCTTCACAGATTGCCCGGTAACGCCCCTGAGCGAGAGACCGCCCTCGAGCCTGGCGATCTTATCGTCGCGCTTCGCCTGCCCGGCCAAGCAGCGGCCTTTTCCAAGCATCAGCGCTATCTCAAAGTCCGCGAACGTACTTCCTACGCCTTTGCGGTGGTCTCGGCCGCCGCCGCGCTTGACAACGCGGGCGGCAAGATCCGGCAAGCCCGGCTTGCGCTCGGCGGAGTTGCGGCCAAGCCCTGGCGGTCTCGCGCGGCCGAGGAGATTCTGGCCGGCGCAAGTCCGAGCGAGGCCGTCTTCCGCCGCGCCGCGGAAGCCGCGCTCGCCGAGGCAAAGCCCTCGGGGGATAACGCGTTCAAAATCGAGCTTGCCCGGCGGGTCCTGCTGCGAGCCCTGACGATGGCCGCGGCTGGAACGCCAGAACGCCTCCCGGCCCTTCCGGCGTCCCCCTTCTCTTCTGTCGCTGGAGCGCGCCATGACGCCTGAGATCGGTCTCAGCCAGACTTCGCCGCACGTCCGCCACGGCTCAAACATCGGACAACCGCTGACCCGCCGCGACGGCGTGCTCAAAGTCACCGGGAAAGCCCGATACGCGGCGGACAATCATCCAGCCGGCATGCTCCACGCCGTTATGGCGGTCAGCAGCATCGCGCGTGGACGCGTGAAATCTCTCAACGTCGAGGCCGCCAAGGGCTGCAAAGGCGTCGTCGAAGTGATGACCCCGGCCAACAGGCCTCCGCTTGCGCAAGACCCGGATGAAAAGAACAATCCGTTCATGTTCAGGCTCGATCTCCTGCAGAACGACAGGGTGCGTTACGCCAATCAGCCGATCGCCGTGGTGATCGCCGAAAGCCTCGAAGCGGCGACGGAAGGGGCAGCGCTTCTCGCGCCTCAATACGAGGCGGAGCCCGCTCGCGTCGGTCTTGACGCGAGCGAGAGTTTCGTTCCGCCTGGCGTCGGCATCGGCAATCCTGCTGTCATGCAGAAAGGCGATGTCGAACCGGGCCTCAAGAGAGCGTCGAAGCGGATCGAGGCTACGTACGAGACGCCGACTCAGTATCACAATGCAATGGAGCCTCACGCGATTGTCGCGGCGTGGGACGGCGATACGCTCTCGATCGATACGCCGAGCCAGGGCCCGGCGATCGCCCGCGGCCGCATCGCCGGGCTTTTCGGCATTTCGCCGGAAAACATCCACATTCGCAGCCCGTTCCTCGGCGGCGGTTTCGGCTCCAAGGGCCTGATCTCGGGGCCGCAGGTGCTGGGAATCATGGCCGCCCGGCTGGTCAATCGTCCGGTCAAGCTGGTGCTCCGTCGCGAACAAATGTACGGACCTGTCGGCCATCGCCCGCCGACGCGGCAACGATTGCGCATTGGCGTCGACGCGGAAGGCAGGCTGACGGCGCTCGACCATCATGCCAAGACCGCGTCGAGCGTCTTCGATGATTTCTTCGAGCCCGCCGCGGATGCCTCACATACGCTCTACGCAAGCCCTGCGATCGCCACATCGCATGAGGCGGTTCGGATTGACACCGGCACGCCGCTCTTCATGCGGGCGCCCGGCGAGGCTACCGGCTCGATCGCGCTTGAGAGCGCGATCGACGAGGCGGCCGAGGCCTGCGGCATGGACCCGCTCGCCTTCCGTCTCAAGAACTACGCCGACGTCGAGCCGATCTCCGGCAGGCCGTTTTCTTCGAAGGCCTTGCGCGATTGCTACTTGCAAGGGGCCGAGCGCTTCGGCTGGGCTCATCGCCCGCTTGCGCCTCGGCAAATGCGCGACGAGGCCGGGTTCCTCGTCGGCTGGGGCGTGGGAACCGCGACCTTTCCAGCGCTGATGTTCCGAGCCGAGGCTCGTGCGGCAATACGAGGCGACGGAACCGGCCTCATGGAGACAAGCGCCATCGACATGGGCCAAGGCGCTTGGACCGCGCTGGCTCAGATCGCGGCCGATGGCCTTGCGCTCGGGATCGATCAGGTCGAGTTCAGGGCGGGCAGCTCCGATCTGCCGGATGCAGGAATCGCCGGAGGCTCGGGTCACACCGCCACCGCCGGCATGGCGATCCATAGCGCCGGCGCCGACGCCATCGCCAAGCTCGCCGACCTGGCGACTGCCGATCAAGGCTCGCCGCTATTTGGCGCGGGCAACGCCGGCGTGATCGCGCGCGACGGACGTCTTTATCGCCGCGATGACGAAAGCCGAAGCGAGAGCTACATCGACATTCTGGCGCGCGCGGGCTTGCGCGAAATTGAGGGACGCGGGGCGAGCGGCGCGGACCCGGCCGCCCAGTCAACCTACGCCATGCATGCGCATGGGGCCGTTTTCGCGGAGGTCAAGGTTGACCCCGATCTCGGGCAGATTCGAGCCGCCCGCCTCGTCGGCGCCTTTGCGGCGGGACGCATCATCAACCCTCGCCTGGTCCGCAGCCAATACTATGGCGGCATGATCTGGGGCTTATCCTTCGCGCTGCACGAACACGCCGTTATCGATCGGCGGTCCGGGCGCGTGATGAACGCCGACCTGGCGGAGTACCACATTCCAGTGAACGCCGACGCGCCGTTTCTGGAAGCGCTTCTCATTCATGAAGACGACCCGTTCGTGAATGCGCTCGGCATCAAGGGGGTCGGGGAAATTGGCGTCACAGGCTCGGCCGGCGCCGTCGCAAACGCGGTCTGGCACGCCACGGGGACGCGAGTCCGCCGATTTCCAATCAGGATCGAGGATCTCGTAACGCCCGCCGGCCGCTAAGTATTTCGCGGAGGCGGCGAAACCAGGTCGGCGGACTTAAGCGGCGACAAGGACGAGGTGGCCCGGCTCGACCTCCTCGTAGGTCGAGGGCAAGGGCGCGTGGTTCAACGGAAAAATCGGCGACGACAGCGGCCGATAACTCGAGTCATCGAGAAAGTGACGACGGCTGGGGTCGGCGATCGGCACCGCCTTGAGCAGCGCTTGGGTATAGGGATGGCGGGGGTTCTCGAACACCGCCCGGCGCGACCCAATCTCGACTATGCGGCCAAGGTACATGACGGCGATATGATGCGAGACCCGCTCGACCACGGCCATGTCGTGACTGATAAACAGAAACGACAGGCCGAGATCGGCCTGCAGCTCCATGAGGAGGTTGAGCACCTGCGCCTGCACGGATACATCGAGCGCCGAAACCGATTCATCGGCGACGATCAGCTTGGGCTGCGGCGCCAGCGCCCGGGCGATGGCGACGCGCTGGCGCTGGCCGCCGGAAAGCTCATGCGGATAGCGGCGTAGGAAAGAGCGCGGCAGCTCCACCCGGTCGAACAGAGTGGCGACGCGGTCCTCGATCTCGCTGCGGGAAGCGAGCCGGAAGTTCTGAAGCGGCTCGGCCACCTGATCGCTCAGCCGGCGATAGGAATTGAGCGATGCGAAGGGGTCCTGGAAGATCATCTGCATGTCCCGCCGCGCTCGACGCAGATCGGGAGCCCCGAGCGAGCGGATGTCGGCGCCGTCGAGCCACACTTTACCCGACTCGGGTTCGACGAGGCGGAGGATCGAGCGGCCGCAGGAGGATTTGCCGCATCCGGACTCGCCGACGAGCGACATCGTCTCTCCGGTCAGCAGCGTGAAGCTCACGTCTTCGACCGCGTGGACTCTCGCAACAGTGCGACGAAGCACGCCGCCTTTCACAGGGAAGCGCGTCGTGAGATGACTGACTTCGAGGAGCGGCCGACGCTTCGCCGGCGGCGCTTGGCGCGGCGGCGGCGCGTCGGAGGGCGCAGCTTTGCGCTCGGCGCCAAGGATGCGCATCGGCTCCGGCCCCGGCTTGTCGCGCATCTCGCCAAGCTTCGGGACGGCCGCGAGAAGGGCGCGGGTGTAATCTTCCCGGGGCGCCCGGAAAATCTCCTCGACCGAACCTTCCTCGACGATATTGCCGCGGTACATCACGACGACGCGATCGGCCATCTGCGCGACGACGGCCATGTCGTGGGTGATGAACAGCACCGCCATGCCGTTCTCGTGCTTTAGCCGGCCGATAAGCGCCAGGATCTCGGCCTGGATCGTCACGT
>DATGHD010000374.1:0-10861 GCA_035308145.1 Roseiarcus sp. | reverse complement strand
CGACCCGCGCATAGCGGGCGGCGCGCGCCGAAAATCGATTGGCCTCTTCGTCCCGCATGTCCCAATTCCTTAACGCCGCGACCCGGCGAAACATAGATAGGCTTTGGCGGCGGCCAATTCACCATATTGTCGAACGCCGATTGCGGCGGATAGGCGCGATCGATAAAATTTGAATTGGTCAGACGCCAAGATTTTCGCCCGGGAGTCGTCCGTGGCCCCGCTAAAACCGCGCGCTTTCGAGCGCCGGCGTTGCTATCTGAGAGCGCGCTTCGTGTTCAACAACGGCTACTCGTCGTTGGACGCAATCTTGCGCAACATCTCGCCGGCCGGCGCCAAGGCCGCCGAGGTCGACATGCGTGACGTCCCGGAGACCTTCTACCTCCAGATCGCCGGCCGCGACGCTTCGAGCCGAAGACGCGCCAGGCGCGTCTGGAGCTCCGGCGGCGCGATGGGCATCGCCTTCGTCGCCTGACCCTTTACCCCATCGCCTCGAGTTCGCCGATCATTCGCTCGATCAGCGAGAGGCCGATGTTCCAGAACGAGGGATCGCGCGCGTCGAGGCCGAAGGGCGCGAGCAGCTCGGAATGATGCTTGGTGCCGCCCGCGGCCAACATGGCGAGGTACCTTTCGGCGAAGCCCTCGCGCGCGTTCTCATAGACGCCGTAGAGAGAGTTCACCAGGCAATCGCCGAAGGCGTAGGCATAGACGTAGAAGGGCGTATGGATGAAATGCCCGATATAGGCCCAATAGGTCTCATAACCAGGTCCAAGCTTGATCGCCGGCCCAAGGCTGTCGCCCTGCACGCTCATCCATAATGCGCTGATCTCAGCGGCGGTCAGTTCGCCTTGCTTGCGTTCGGTATGGAGCTTGCGCTCGAACGTGTAGAAGGCGATCTGCCGCACGACGGTGTTGAGCATGTCCTCGACCTTAGCCGCGAGCATCGCCTTGCGCGTCGCGCTATCGGTTGTCGTCGCCAGCAACGAACGGAACGTTAGCATCTCGCCGAAGACGGAGGCGGTCTCGGCGAGAGTGAGCGGCGTCGGCGCCATCAAGGCGCCGTTGGGCGCCGCCAAGGTTTGATGCACGCCGTGGCCGAGCTCATGAGCAAGGGTCATGACGTCGCGCGGCTTGCCGAGGTAGTTGACGAGCACGTAAGGATGCGCTGACGGCGTCGTCGGATGCGCGAAGGCGCCTGGCGCCTTGCCCGGCCTGACCGGCGCGTCGATCCAGCCTTCGTCGAAAAAGCGCCGTGCGATATCGGCCATCCGTGGAGAAAAGCCGCGATAGGCGTTGAGAACGACGTCTTTCGCCGCGGTCCAACTGAAAGTCCGCTCGGGCGCGTCGGGCAGAGGCGCGTTGCGATCCCAATGGTCGAGCTGCGGCTTGCCGAACCAGCGCGCCTTCAGCGCGTAGTAGCGATGCGACAGGCGCGGATAGGCGCTCGTCACCGCCGCGACCAGCGCCTCGACGACCTCGCGTTCGACGCGATTGGCGAGATGGCGCGAATCGGCAATGTCGGCAAACTTCCGCCAACGATCGGAAATCTCCTTGTCCTTGGCGAGCGTATTCGAGATCAGCGAGAACGTCCGTAAATTCGCGCCGAGCGTTTCGGCGAGCGACTGGGCGGCCGCCTTGCGCTTGCGCTCATCGGGATCCTGCATCTTGGCGAGCAGCGGCTCGAGCGTCAGCTCTTCGCCCTCGAATTTAAATCTCAGCGCGGCGACCGTCTCGTCGAACAGACGATTCCACGCGGCTGCCCCGCTCACCGATTTTTCGAGAAACAATTGCTCGATCTCGTCGCCGAGTTGATGCGGCCGCTCGCGGCGAATGTCGTCGAGCCACGGCCGATAGTGGGCAAGCGCCGGGCTCGATGTCGCAGCATCGACCAGCGCGTCGTCGAGACGATTGAGCTCGAGTTCGAAAAACAGAAGATCGCCGGCGATGTCGGTCGCCTTCTGTTGCGTGTCGCCGTAGAATTTGGCGCGCGCGGGATCGTTGGTGTCGCCGGCGTAGACGAGACCGGCGTAAGAGATGATTCGTCCGATCAAGTCTTGAAGCGCGTCATAGGCTTTGATCGCCGCGCCCAGGTTGTCGCCGGCGTCAGGCCCGTGCGCGATCGCCTCCAACTTGCCGCGATAGGTCGCCGCGAACGCCTTTGCGTCTTCGGCCGCTCTCTTCGCGTCGGCTGAAAACTGAGGCGAATCCATGCCTGAGTAGAGATCGTCGAGCCGCCATTCTGGCAGCGCGCCGAGATCCGCGCCGCTCGCGCGCGCGCTTTGAGCGGCGCGACATGAAAATTGATTGGCCCCAATCATCGTTGTCGACCTTTTTGTTTGGCGCCGCCTATATCAGGCGCCGCGTCGCGCCGATCAATGGCGCGCCTCGCTCAGACGGGCGCCAAATTGGGACGCCATTAAGACGACGTTTACTGTGATCGCGCAGCATGACGGTCACGAATGCGGCCGGCGACGCCGCCGCGAGGAGCCCCAATGGCCGCTTTGATCCTAGTAGTCGACGACGATCCTATTCAGCGACGGCTGCTGGAAGCGATGATTCGGCGCTTCGGCCATGAGGTCGAATGCCTCGAAGCGGGCGAGGCCGCTCTGTCGCGCCTGCAAACGGCCGATCGTCCGCCGGTCGATCTCGTCATTCTCGATCTTGTCATGCCAGATCTTGACGGCATGGGCGTGCTCGAGCGCATGCGACGAAGCGAATTGACCGTGCCGACCATCGTGCAGACCGCGCATGGCTCGATCGAGGCGGTGATTTCGGCGATGCGGGCCGGCGCGATCGACTTCGTCGTCAAGCCGGTCGGCGCCGAGCGCTTGCAGATCTCGATCAGAAACGCGCTGCGGGTCGACGCGCTCGAGGACGAATTGCGCCGCGCGACGCGCCGCAACGCCGGCGAGCTCACCTTTCGCGACATCGTCACCAAGGCCGAGAACATGGCGCGCGTCATTCGTCTCGCCGAGCGCGCCGCCAAATCAAACATCCCGGTCCTGATAGAAGGCGAATCAGGCGTCGGCAAAGAGTTGATGGCGCGGGCGATTCAGGGCGGATCCGAACGGCGCGGCAAGCCCTTCGTCACCGTCAATTGCGGCGCGTTGCCAGAAAATCTCGTCGAGTCGATTCTCTTCGGGCACGAGAAAGGCGCCTTCACCGGCGCCACCGAAAAACATATCGGCAAATTCGCCGAGGCCAACGGCGGCACGCTCTTCCTTGATGAGATCGGCGAATTGCCGATGGAGGCGCAGGTCAAGCTCTTGCGCGCTCTGCAAGAGGGAGAGATCGACCCGGTCGGCGCCAGGCGGCCGGTGAAAGTCGACTTCCGGCTCGTCTCGGCGACAAACCAGAACCTGCTCGAGCTCGTCAAGCGCGGGCGTTTTCGCGAGGACTTGTTCTATCGCCTCAACGTATTTCCGATCACCATTCCCCCCTTACGCGCGAGGGCGCAGGACGTGCCGGATCTCGCCCGCCGTTTCCTCGCGCGCTTCTGCGCGGAAGAGGGAAAGCGCGTCCGCAGCCTCTCCAACGAGGCGCTGGCGCTGCTCGCCGTCTATCCGTGGCCCGGCAACGTTCGCCAGCTCGAGAACGCGCTCTTTCGCGCGGTGGTGCTCGCCGACGGCGACGAGCTGACCACCGCGGAGTTTCCGCAGATCGCCGCGCAGGTCGAAGGCTTCGACGTGCGCATTCCGCCAATGCCGGCGCCGCTTCCGGAGCGCTTCCTCCCCTCACCGGCCCCCGAAACGCCGAGCGCGCCTTTCGAACCGCGCGATCCCAATGTCATGCGTCTGCTCGACGATACGGGCGATGTCAGGAAGCTCGAAGACGTCGAGGCGGAGGTCATTCGCTTCGCGCTCGCTCATTATCGCGGCCAAATGTCGAAAATGGCGCGCAAACTTGGGATCGGCCGTTCGACGCTCTATCGCAAGATGAAGGAGATTGGCGTCGAGACCGGCGAGCCGATGGACGAGGCCGATGACGCCGCGGCCTGATCGCAACGGCGGCGGGATATGGCTGATTTCGTGAAAATCGTTAGAATGCGATCAAAGGCTGGGCGACCGGCCTTCATCGTTGGGCTGGGGGGCGCCAACGGGCGGGTTGAGACCTTGGGCGGCGCGGCGAGGCGATCGCTCTGCGAGGAAGGGCGCCGCGATGCGGGCCTTTCGATCGAGCAAGGCGCGCGGAGCGCGTGAGGTTGTCCGATGTGGCGTCAGCGGTGGGCGATCGGTTTGGCCGTGTTTTGGGTGGCGGCCTTTGCAAGCCCGACGCAGATCGCGAGCGCTAAGGCTGGCGAGGCTTCGCCTTCCGACGCCACGGCCGGGGTCATTCTCAAACCGGAATTGCCGCCTGATGTCGGGGATGCGCCGCCGACGTTCGTAACGCCGGCTTCTCCGGCCGACGCCGGAAAGAGCGAACAGCCGGCGGCAAAGGAGATTGACGCCCCGGCCGCCGCGACTGAGACCGCGAAGGATGAGCCTGCCTCATCAGAAAAGGTTGGGGACGATGGCGCGGCGACGTCTATTGAAAGATCAGACCCCGAAGTCGGCGCGCCGCCGCTGCGGCCAGGGGCGACGCCGATCGACATTGCGGACGCGCTCGACGCTTTGCCGCCGGCGGAAGGGACAAAGAGCCCAGTCTCCGCGCTACGCAATTGGCGCGCAGCGCGCGACGCCTTAATCGCCTTCTACGCTGGGCGCGCCGACATGGCGGTTTGGACCGACGCGAAGGGGTTCAATCCGGCAGGCCGGGCCATCATCGCCCGACTGAAGCGGGCGGATGAGGACGGGCTCGATCTGAGAGACCTCGCCATTCCCGACGCGAACGAGCGGTTCGACGATTCCGCGCGCCTCGCCAAGGCTGAGATCGCGGCCGCCGAGGGGATCATCGCCTACGCTTTCCAGGCGAGCGGCGGCCGCATCGATCCGGCGCGCATCTCGCCTTTGATCACCGCCAAGGCCGAAGTCGCTCCGCCGCTCCGCGCGCTCAGCGCGGTCGCCACGGCCGAATACCCTGACGCAGCGCTCGAAGGGTTCAACCCGCCGCAAAAGGGCTATCGCGATCTGCGCGATGAGCTGGCGCGCTTGCGCGGGTCGCTCGGCGACCTCGGATCGAGCGGCCCGAAAGCGCTCATCCGCGCTCGCTTCGACAAGGATCGGGTCAGCGACAAGACGGGGTCAGGCGCCCAGGTCGCCGCCGACGATGTGGCGCGCCAGCGCGACGCGCCCCGCGTCGTGGCTTCCACTGGAGACATCGTCGCGCCGGCGACGCGCGCGCTCGAAGCGAGCGTCCTCGCCAACATGGAGATGTGGCGCTGGGAGCCGCGCGACATGGGCGAAGAGCGCATCGAGGTCAATGTCGCCGATTTCACGCTGAGGGTCTTGCGCGGCGACGAGACCGTTCATCGGGCGAGGATCATCGTCGGCAAGCCAGACACCCAGACGCCGATCTTCTCCAACGCGATGCGCTATATCCTGGTCAACCCGTCCTGGAGCGTGCCGGTCTCGATCATCAAAAAAGAGATGCTGCCCAAGCTCGCCGACGATCCCGACTACCTGACGCGACAGGGCTATGAGGTCACCGAGAAGGACGGCATGATCCAAGTACGTCAGCCGCCCGGCGAGCGCAACGCGCTCGGCCGGATCGCCTTCATGTTCCCCAACGAACATTCCGTGTACCTGCACGATACGCCGGCGCGCGCCCTCTTCACGGCCTCGCGCCGCGCCTTCAGCCATGGCTGCGTGCGCGTCGATCAGCCGATGCGCTTGGCGGAGCTCGTCATGGGCGCGGGCTGGAGCGAGCAACGCCTGCGCACATTGATCGGCGGCGACGAACGTACGATTTTCCTGCCTCGTCCCGTGCCGATCCACATCGAATATTTCACCGCTTTCGTCGACGACGACGGGACGTTGCAGACGCGTGACGATCTCTACGGCCACGTGCGGCGGATCGAATCGGCGCTCGGGGTCGGCGGCTAACTTTTGAAGAAGTCAAGATTGAAAACGACTGAGCTTGGCTCTAAATCTCTTGCCTCTGGCGTTTTCGGCGGAATTTCGCCAAGATGTGTTCTTCGCGACACAGAGACGGGCGCTCCCGGCGCCAAAAACAAGGTCACGCGCGCTATACGCGCAGGGGTTAAGTAGTTGATTTTGCGTGGAAGGAGCAGGTTTGCCTAAACTGCGAGCCTCGCCTGCCGCGAATGCGCGAACGAAGGCGCTCGCCGGCGCGCTTCTGGCGCCGCTGTTCGCCTTGGCCTCATTTGCGCCTCACGCGACCGAATCGGCGATCGCCAACGGCGACACCCGCACGATCAGCCTGACCGAGCCGCATACCAACGAATCCGGCTCGTTCACCTACATGGTCAACGGCGTCTATGATTCGAGCGTGCTCGAGAAGCTCAACTGGTTCATG
Source organism: Roseiarcus sp. (assembly GCA_035308145.1). Taxonomy (GTDB): domain Bacteria; phylum Pseudomonadota; class Alphaproteobacteria; order Rhizobiales; family Beijerinckiaceae; genus Roseiarcus. The sequence continues at coordinate 4,450 of DATGHD010000374.1, read as the reverse complement.
CGCGATTGGCGCCATGACGAGCAGATCACGATGGATCCCAAGCTGTTCGACATCGTTTGGGAGGTCTATCGCGAATCCGGCTCGACCGCGCCGGTTGAAGTTCTCTCCGGCTACCGTTCGCCTGAGACCAATGCGATGCTGCGCCGCCGCTCGCGACAGGTCGCTGAACATTCGCAGCACATTCTCGGCAAGGCGATGGACGCGCATTTCGTCGACATGCCGACCGCGCGCATTCGCGACATTGCGATGCGCATGCAGGACGGCGGCGTTGGCTTCTATCCGACCGGCATAACCCCTTGGGTCCATCTCGACTCCGGCTCGGTACGTTATTGGCCGCGCATGAGCCACGATGCGCTGGTTCGCTTGTTCCCGGATGGCAAGACGGTTCACATTCCCTCGGACGGCGTGCCGCTTGCCGGCTACGAGCAAGCGAAGGCCGAGATCGAAGCGCGCGGCGGATCGGTGTTCTCGGCGACCGCCTATGCGGGCGGCTCGAAGAGCCTGCTTGCGATGTTGTTCGGCGGCGGCGAGGACGAAGGCGAAGGCGACGAGGTTGCCGCGAACGACAATCCGCGCGCGCGAGGCTCGCAGCTCGTCGCGCTCCGATCGGCGCCGGCGTCCGACTCGAGCCCGGCCGGCGTGACCCAGGTGGCGAATGCGCAGCCTGACGCCGTCAGCCTGGCCAAGCGCAACCTGCCGCAGGGTGAAACGTTCATGCGGCCCGCGTCCAACCCGCCGGCCGCTCAAAAGCCGGCGGCCGTCGCCGCGCAGGAGCAGCCGCAGGAGCAGACGGACGCCGTGGCGGACGCGAGCGCGCCGACGCCGCCGCACAGGCCGAGCGAGTTCATTTCGCTTGCCCTCGGCTATGGCAAGGCGCCGACGCCGCCGGTCCGCCCTGCCGAATTTGTTTCGCTCGATGCGCGGCCCGCGACGGGTGCGGATGAATCGCGCAAGAATGATCTCGTCGCCGCCCTGCTGACGCGCAAGTTGCCCGTCGTCATCACCCGCGGCATGGGCGGTTCGCTGCCCGCCAATGCCCTGGCGCTGACGGATCCCGATGCGGCGGTTCCGCCCGAACGGCCGGCTTTGCTCGCTCGCGCCGCCGCGCTCTCGGCGCCTTTGCCGCCGGTAGCCCCGGCGCGCCTTTCGCCGTTGGCGAGGGCCGCCTTATTGTCCGCGCCGCTGCCGCCGATCGGGCCGAGCAAGCCCGCGTTGGTCGCAGCCAAGATCGACCAATCCGACTTCGGCGTGATGACGGCGCCTAAGACGCCGGCCGCGCCGGCGGGGGCGAAATCCGCGACGCCGTCCTCGCCGCGCGCGGACGCCATGCTCGCGGCGTTGACGCCGATCGCCCAGAGCAGCGGCGTTCTGAATGATTCGCCTTATGGCGATCTCAAGACTGAGACTTTCACCGGCTTGGCGGCGAGGGATGCGGGCGGCGGCCCTGCGGCCGTTTCCGATTTCGACTTGTTGCGCGGCACGGACTGAACGCCCCGCCGCGCAAGCTTTGCTCAGAACATGAGGTCCGCGCAGCGTTAAACTTCGCCGCGCCATCCCTTACGCGTGCGACACGGCGTCGAAATGTTCGTCGTGGCGGGTTCGCGCGCTGACTGCTGTGTCGACCGCCCAAGCCCCGGCACCGGCCGCGGCGAAATAGAGGAAGGCGAAAGAGAACATAATCGCCATTTCGCCGTGATTGAGGGCCGGGAAAAAGCCCTGCGGCGCATGCGCCATGAAATAGGCGACCGCCATATAGCCGGAGAGGATGAAGGCGACGGGGCGGGTGAGGAAGCCAACGACGATCAACAAGCCGCCGATCAATTCCATGCCGCCCGTGAACATCGCAAAAGCGTGGCTCGCATCCGCCATTGGCATCGACGGAAAGCCCAAAACTTTCGCAGTGCCATGTTCAAGGAACAAAAGGCCCGTCATGATTCGGAAAAGCCCCAGAACATGGGGCGCCCAGGATTTCGGAAGAATCGTTAGGTCCATCGCTAATCTCTCCTCATCAACATCGGCTCTAACCCCACGAAACGCTTCCGCCCCGCGCGGCCGCTTCTTTCAAAAAGAGCGGCTCATCACGAATTTGTTATCTTATATAACTATCGGGCTTTACTGTGACGGCGGGCGTCGCGGCCCGCCCCGTTCTATCGAACTAAGTTCATAGAATCGTTGCGATTTCATCGAACTTGAAGCGCGGGCTGCGCGGGAACAACTTCGCGTGATCGCCGTAGCCGATGTTGATCAGGACGTTCGATTTGAAGCGTCCGTCAGGGAAGAATTCGGCGTCGAGCTTCTCATTGTCGAAGCCGGTCATCGGCCCCGTGTCGAGACCCACCGCCCGCAGGGCGATGATCAGATAGGCGACCTGCAACGTCCCATTCTTATGGGCGACCTCGCGGATCTGCTCGGCCGGCAAGGCGCTGAAATAGGACTTGAAATCGGTGTGCGGCAGCAGGAACGGCATGTGATCGTAGAACTTGGTGTCGTAAGCCGTAATCGCCGTCACCGGCGCCGCCATGGTCTTGTCGAGATTGCCCGGGGCAAGAGAGGGCCGCAGACGCTCCTTGGCGGGTTTCGATTTCACGAAGACAACGCGTAAAGGCGAGTTATTGGCGCTGGTCGGCCCGATCTTCGCGATGTCGACGGCCCGCCGCAGCAATTCGTCGGACACGGGTTTGTCGAGAAAGCCATTGTGCGTTCGCGCTTCGGTGAAAATCTGGGCGAGGGCGGCGTCGCTGAGCGGGGCGTGGGCGTGTTCGATAATGGTGTGAATCGTCATGGGGCGATCTCCTTCGCCGGTCTCAAATGGCCGACCCATGACATCAGTTCAATTGAGGAAATTATGCCAATTTCCATCTATTGATGTGATGCATCGACGCCCGTTCGGCCCGATGGAGCGATACGAAAGCGCTCAGCCCTTCGCCCGCGCGGCCTTGAGCGCGTTGGTCCACCAGGCGAGCTCGTCAAGCATCGCATCGGCGTTGGGCTTCAGATATTCGAGCTCCGATATCGGCTTGCCCTGGCGCCAAACCGCCATGAAGTCCGCCCCTTGGATATGCACGCCGGTCCGCATCGGGGCCATTTGGAGCTCAACGGAAATCAGCCGGAGCTGTTCAATCGCCCGCGCCCCGCCGACCGCGCCATAGCCGATATAAGCCGCGGCCTTTCGGTTCCATTCTGGATAGGCGTAGTCGAGCGCGTTCTTCAAAACCGCCGGCACGCCGCGATTGTATTCGGCGGAGACGAAGATATAGCCGTCGAATTCGGCGACTTTCTTTTGCCAGCGCTGGGCGACCTCGTTCTGCGTCGGCGCCCACGCGTTCGTGGCGACTTCATCGAAGAAAGGCATCGGAAAGTCGCGGAGATCGACAATCTCGAATTCCATATCGTCGCGTTTGCTGGCGATGTCGAAAATCCATTGCGCGGGCTTGTGCCCGAAACGAACCGCGCGCGTCGTTGCGATGATGATTGCGATTTTCGGCTTGGCCATCACTGATCCCCTTGCAGAGCGCGCCCTTTAAGCGCTCATCGTTCAAATGATTGCCGGGTCCTTTCGTTGCAACCGTCAAAATAATGCTGATATGTATCGACCAAACCGATGAATGCTAAGCGAGGCGACCCATGATCGATCCCGTGACTTTGGATCAAATGCGGGTGCTGATTGCGGTCGTCGAGACCGGCAGTTTTTCTGGCGCCGCCCGACGGCTCGGGCGCGTGCAATCGGCGATCAGCCAAGCCGTCAACACGCTCGAAGGCGCGCTCGGCCTTCCCCTGTTCGACCGAAGCGGCAAAACGCCCGTTCTCACCGAGGCCGGCGAAGTCATCCTTAAAGACGCCCGCCGGCTCATCGAGGACGCCAAGGCGATGAAGGCGCGCGCCGCGAGCATCGCCGCGGAGGCCGAGCCGGAGCTGACATTGGCCGTCGACGCCTTGTTCCCGAACCAGCCGCTGATGGCGAGCCTCAAGGCGCTGCGGCAAGAATATCCCTTGACCCCCGTCACGGTTTTCACCGAGGGGCTTGGCGGTTGCGAGCAGCGCTTACGCGACGGCGTGGCGCGTTTTGCAATCTATCCGCTCGCCCCGATGAGGCCGCGCGATCTCGTCGCCGAATTTCTGACGGACGTCGAAATGATCCCGGTGGTCGCCGCGGGCCATCCGCTTGCGGCGCTTGCCGGCCCGATCCCGCGCGAAGCCCTCGAGCCGCATGTCCAGCTTGTGCTGACCGACCGCACGCCGCTGACCCAAAATATCCGCGGCGGCATTGTCAGCCATCACATCTGGCGCTTCGCCGATCTTTCGACGCGATTGGACTTCCTCGTCGCCGGCTTCGGCTGGTGCAACATGCCGGCGCATCTGGTGATCGATCACATTGTCGAAGGCCGGCTGAAAAGGCTCGAACTTGTCGAGAAGGATACGTTCCAGTTCCGCATCCACGTGGTCCACGAAC
>DATGHD010000373.1:0-10517 GCA_035308145.1 Roseiarcus sp. | reverse complement strand
TCTGCCGGCGTCGGGACTCCATATCGTCGCCGAGACTTTTTTGCCGATTCACTTCCAGCTTCTGGGCGTCAAAGGCGCAAAGCCAGCGGCGCTTCGCGAGGTCCATAGTCACGTTCATGCGCTCGGCCAATGCCGGAACATCATCCGTAAGCTTGGCTTGAAGGCGATTGTCGCCGGCGACACCGCGGGCTCGGCGCGCGAAGTCGCGGAATGGGGCGACGCCAGCAAAGCCTCGCTCGCCACCAGGCTCGCCGGGGAAATCTATGGGCTCGAAACGTTGGCCGAAGACGTCGAGGACGCGGCGCATAACACGACGCGCTTTGTCGTATTGTCCAAAACGCCGCGCCATGCGCCCGCCGGCGACGGGCCGGTGGTGACGACTTTTGTATTTCGGGTGCGCAACGTGCCGGCGGCGCTTTACAAGGCGCTCGGCGGCTTCGCCACCAACGCGGTCAACATGACCAAGCTCGAAAGCTATATGATCAACGGCGAATTCACGGCGACGCAGTTTCTCGCCGATGTCGACGGCCATCCGAGCGAGCCGCCGCTGCGGCGCGCTCTCGAGGAGCTCGAGTTCTTCTCGGCGGAGCTGCGCATTCTCGGCGTGTACCCGGCGCATCCGTTCCGCGTCGAGACGCAGAAGGCTGCGGAGTAGGGCATGTCATTCCCGCGCAAGCGGGAATCCAGGCTGAGCAAGCCTTGAGACGCCATGGTTCTCTGGATTCCCGCTTGCGCGGGAATGACACCCGCGGAAGCGGCGAGGCCTCATTACCCTGCGGAAACTATTGCGGCAGCGGACCAAGCTCCGGCCAACCGTCGGACGTCCAGTTCAGCGGCGATAGCTGGAGCTTGGAGACGCCGCCTTCATCGCCGTCATAATAATGATAGGCGAGCATGTCGCCTTTCGAGGTTTTCAGCGCCTCCTGTCCGCCGGGGCCGATGGTGCGACCGGTCGCGGCGAGCAGCAGCGAGCCGCCGCCTTGAGCCATGTCCTTGCCGTCGCTGTCGAGATAGGGGCCTTCGATCCGATCGGCGCGGCCGACGCGAATGTTGTATGTCGAATCTATGCCCTTGCAGCACTGGTCGAAGCTGACGAAGAGATAGAACTTCCCTTCATGCTCCAGGATGGAGGACGCTTCAATCGCGCCGCCTTGCCGTCCAGCCAGCGCGATGGCCGGGGCGTCCGCCGCGATGAGCTTGCCGGTCTCAGGATTCAGCTCGCGGAGCTTGATCCCGGACCAGAAGGAGCCATAGCTCAAAAAGGCGCGACCATCGGCCGTATTGATGCGGAAAGGATCGATGGCGTTGAAGTCGTCGCTGGCCTTCGACATCAACACCAAGCCTTGATCCTCCCAGCCTTCGCCTGGTTTTGACGGATCAAAGGACCTGTTCGTCATGAGCCCAATGGCGCTCGTATTGATGCCGAAGCTCGAAAGGCAATAGTAGAGGCTGAACGCGTCGCCGCGCCGGCTGATCGAGGGCGCCCAGATATTGATCGGCTGATAGCCAAGCGCGTCCTTGGCCCATTTGGGCACGCCTTTGCCGATCGCCCCGGCGTCGGTCCAGTTGACGCCATCGGGCGAGGTTTTGACCTTGATCGCGCCGCGATAAAGGCCCTGCTCGCCGGTGCCAAAGGCGGCGAATTGGCCATTGACCTCGATGACCGAGGGGTCGTGGATTCTGGTGTCACCGGCAAGTTTCGGCTGTTGATCGGCGGTTAGGGCCGGGGCGGCGAAGAAGGGCAGAATGGCGAGGCCGAGAAGCGCCGCCATCGTCTTTTTCAACCAGGCTCGGATCACGCTCGCTCCTTCCGCCTCCGCCGGGGTCGCGCGGACGATCGCTGGCGCGGTCGCGGCTTGTCAAATCGAAGCGGAGGCGCCCCGCGCGCGTGTTGCTTGCGCGAGCCGACGCTGCGCGATAACGTCCGCCAATTACCATATTGGTGGTTATATGGAACCCTTCTCGCCTCAGCCCGAATCCCGCCCCGGCAAGCTGCCGCTGATCGGCTGCGACCTTGCGCTCGATTTTACCAACACATCTTCGGGGCGCGGCCATTCTACGCATGTCGAGCATCTGCAGAACGCAGAGAATGTCGTCGCCTGGGCGCGCCACGCCAAGGCTTTGGCGCCAGGCGACGGCGAGTGGATCCTTGGCGCCCTTGCCGCTGACGAGGGCCTCGCCGCGCGCTTTCTCAAGCGGGCGCTGGCGCTGCGCGAGATCGTCCACGCGATCGGCGTCGAGGTCGCCTCGCGCCGCAAAGCGCCCGCCGACGCCGTCAACGCGCTCGCCCATGTCCACGCCGCTTGCATCGCCAGGGCGCGATTGACGCCGCATGGGACGGGCTTTGTTTGGGCCTGGGCCCCGCAGGAAGCGCCGATCGAGGCGGTGCTCGGCCCAATCGCGCTCTCGGCGCTGACGCTTCTCACCCAGGCCGATCTCTCGCGGATCAAGCAATGCCAGGGCGATCATTGCGGTTGGCTGTTCCTCGACACGACCAAGAACAAGAGCAGGCGCTGGTGCGAGATGGAGGTCTGCGGCAATCGAGCCAAGCAAAAGCGCCATCAATCGCGACTGCGAAAAGCGCTCGCCGCAAGCTGATTTTCCCCGGAACCGGCGCCCAAATCCTTGCGTTGAGTCAAGGCGCGCGACGGCTCGTCGAGGCTTGATGGGGAGGGCCGGAGGCTGGCGCCCGCCGCCGTTGCAATCTATTTATCAGCCGAAGCGCCGCAATTTGGCCCCGCCATTGCTTACCCTTTAAGGGCCGGTGTCTGGCGCGCCGAGGCCAAGAAGTGTGATGATGACCATGGACGCCACCACGATCGTTTTCGCTATCATTGCGATATTCGTCGTCTGGAAACTCTATTCCGTTCTCGGCACGAGAACGGGGGCCGAGCGCCCGCCGTTCGATTCGAACATACGCCGCGATACGGCGGGACCTGGCCCCAACGGAGCGGCCGCGCCGACCGGCCAGGTCATCCGCCTGCCCGGCGCCGCGCATCAAGCGCCCCCGCCGCCGCCCGTCGCCGATCCGCAGCGCTGGAAGGACTACGCCGAGCCAGGCTCGAAAGTCGCGGCGGGCCTCGACGCTATCGCCGGGGTCGATCCGAGCTTTGCTCCCGCCAGCTTCCTTTCGGGCGCCCGGGCGGCCTATGAGGCGATCGTCGTCGCCTTCGCGACCGCCGACCGGACGACGCTCGGCAATCTTCTCGCGCCCGATGTGATGGACAATTTCTCGAAAGCGATTGGCGAGCGCCAGGCGCGGGAGGAGACGATGCAGACGAGCATCGTCTCGATCGATTCGGCGAAGATCGACGACGCGCGGCTCGTCGGCAGCGTGGCGCAGGTCGTGGTGCGCTTTGTCGCCAAGCTGATCTCGGCGACGCGCGACAAAACCGGCGCGGTGATCGAAGGTTCGGCGGACGCCATCGCCGATCACGTGGACCTTTGGACCTTCGCTCGCGACGTCTCGTCGCGAAATCCGAACTGGCGGCTGATTGTGACCGAAAGCGCGCATTAGCTAAGGCCGCGAGCGCGGCGGCATGGGGCAAGCGCCGACGATCTTTGAAGGCGACGCGCGGGCGGCGCTTACGCTTTTAAGCTACGACGAACTCGCCGGCTTCGAAGACGACGATCATCTCGAGGCCTTCGCCTGTTGGCGGCGTTCGGCCGGCGCAATTATCGAAGGGCTGGCGCCGACCCGGCCCGGCGTCGCAACGCCGACAGGGCTGCAAAAGGCGGCGCGCGCCGCGCTTGCGCTGAAAATCGAAACCAGGCGAGAGGCGCGCGCTTTTTTCATCGCGCATTTTCGCCCGTTTCGCGTTTCTCCCGACGATGGCCGTGGCGCCGGTTTCGTCACCGGTTACTACGAGCCGCTGATCAAGGGCGCGTTCGCGCCTTGGTCGGAATTTTCAGCGCCTGTTCTCGGACGGCCCGCCGATCTTAACTCATTGCAGCCGCACCATGACCGTGCGGCGATCGAACTTGCGGCCGCGAGCGGCGAGACGACGCCTATTCTCTGGCTCGAAGATCACGTCGAGCTTTTCCTCGCCCAGGTGCAAGGCGCCGCGCGGGTCGCCCTTCCGGATGGGCGGCAAATTCGTCTCGCCTATGACGGGCGCAACAGCCGGCCCTATACGTCCATCGGCCGCCTGCTGATCGACCAAGGCGAGATCGCCGCCAAAGACATGTCGCTTGCCGCGCTCAAAAGCTGGCTTCGCGCCAATGGCCAGAAGCCGGGCGACAAGGGCCGCGACCTGATGCAACGCAATCGCTCCTATGTCTTCTTCCGGATCGAGGAGCGGTTCGATCCCGCCGATGGGCCGACTGGCGGCGAGGGGATCGCTCTGACGCCCTTACGTTCCATCGCGGTCGATCGCGCCGTCTGGCCCTATGGCGCGCCATTTTTCCTGAACGCAAATCTGCCGTGGCGCGGCGCCGGACCAAGCCCTTTCCGTCGCCTGATGATCGCGCAAGATACCGGCTCGGCGATCCTCGGCCGCGCACGCGCCGATATTTTCTTCGGCTCGGGCGACGAAGCCGGACGCAGGGCCGGCGATATCCGTCACGACGCGGATTTCGCGGCGCTGCTGCCGCGCGAGACGCCGCCGTGAAGGAACCCTCGCCGCCGCGATCACAGGAACTCCGCCCGCTCAGCGACGAGGAGATCGAGCTGTGGCGGGAAGTCGCCAAAAGCGTCGCGCCGCGCAAAGGCGCGAAGCTGCCGACGCCGAAGCGTGCGCCGCCGGCCGCGCCGGCGAAAAGGGACAAAGCGGCCCCGCCGCCCGCCGCCGAAGCAAAGCCGGCGCGCTCGACCGCGGCCCTCGCGCCTTTGGAAAAGCGCTTGAAGCGCCAGCTCTCCCGCGGCGGCGCGCGGCCGGACGACGTGATCGACCTTCACGGCATGACCGAAGCGGAAGCGCATCGCGCGCTTCGAGGGTTTCTGACCTATGCGCGCTCGCGCGGCTGCCGGCTGGTGCTGGTCATCACCGGCAAGGGCGAGAACAAAGGCGCGGCCTCGCCTCTATGGACGGACGAGCCTGGCGTGCTCAGACGCCTAACGCCGCATTGGCTGCGCGCCGCTGACCTTCGTCCCGCCGTGCTCGGCTTCGAGGAGGCCGGCCGCGGTCATGGCGGGGCAGGGGCGCTTTATGTGCGGCTAAGAAGGGCGGAGCGGGCGGGGCGGTGACGGCGGACGCGACGAAAAACGGCCAGACCCGTTGGCGTGCGACGCGCTGTCCTGGCCAAACACATCTGAGACTGGCGCTGGTTTCAGCGCCACGCTCTCATTGATCGCTTGGCGAGCATTCTGCGCGAGAGAAATTTGAACTCAAGGACGCCATAGCCCGTCGTATACGACGGGCGTCTTCGACGCCCTATGGCGCCGCCTTAAGGCGGCGACCGCTGCGCGGTCGTCCTTGACTTCAAATTTCTCTCGCGCTTTCGCTCCGCCATGCAAACAATGAGAAAATCCGCCCTCCGTCGGAGTCTCACGTGTGGTGACCCCGTAACGCGCTTGCGAAGCGATGATATCTTTGCTAAGATATGATATCCTCCGTAATTTGAGCGGCGCTATGCAAGTTTCCAAATGGGGGGCCAGCCTCGCCGTGCGCGTGCCTAAAGCCTTGGCCAAAGACATGGGCCTCAGAGCGGGCGATGAAGTCGATCTTGTCGCGCTCGGACGCCGCAAGCTTGGGCTTCGCAAAATCGACAAACGGAGCGAATTCCTCGATCGGTTGCGGGAATTCAATTGGCCGGCCCCCGAAGGGTATAAATTCGACCGCGACGAGGCGAATGAGCGGTGACGAGTTTTTTCGACACCAACATCTTCGTCTACGCCTTTCTCGACGTACCGAAGCAGGACGCCGCCCGCGCCGCCCTCGCCGACGGCGGCGCGATCAGCGCGCAAGTGCTGAATGAGTTCGTCAATGTCATGCGGCGGAAGCATCAGCGATCCTGGCGCGATGTTGAGAACGCGCTCGCCGTCATCCTCGATCGATTTCCCGACGTTGCGCCGCTGACGCTTGCGACCAACGCCGACGCTGTCGCCCTCGCACGCGATCATGGGCTCGCCTTCTACGACGCGTTGATCGTCGCCGCCGCGCTCGAAGCCGGCTGCGCGAGGCTCTATAGCGAGGATTTTCAGCACGGCCGCCGCTTCGGCGATCTTGCGATCGTCGATCCGTTCAAAGAGAGCGCCGCCGGGTGAAGGCGCAGGCGCCGTCCCCGTCCCCCTCCCCGGCGCGGCGACGAGCGCGCGTCGGTCGGCGAACGAAGACAAGATCGCCCTCCTCTTGGCGGCGAGCGCGATCGCCATTCTCCGTTCGAGGAGACGGACGCCCGCCATGCCGCCGATATCCGTGCGCACTTACGCAAGCTCGGCGCGCCGATCGGACCCCATGACCTTTTCATCGCCGCCCAAGCGCGTCGCTGCGGCGCCACGCTGGTGACAGCCAACAGCCGCGAATTCGAGCGGGCGCCCGGGCTGACGGTGACCGATTGGGCGGTTTGAGCGAGGCAGTGAGCGCCATTGACCCATCGCCCCTCAAATGCGACGAGGCGCGCGAGAAAAGGGGCGCCCATCATTCATGACGCATGATCGTATCGAAGTCCTCGGCCTCGGCAATTCGCTGGTCGACTTGTTCGCCCATGCCGAGGACGATTTTCTCGTCGCCGAAGCGATGCAGAAAGGCGCGATGACCCTCATCGACGAGGCGCGCGCCGAGACGCTCTATAAGCGCATGGGCCCGGCGACGATCATCTCGGGCGGCTCGGCGGCCAATACGATTGTCGGGGTGCGCTCGCTCGGCGTCGCCAGCGCCTATATCGGCAAGGTCAAGGCCGACGAGCTCGGCCGCGCCTTCATCCACGACATCCGGACGAGCGGCGTCAAATTCGACGTCAAGCCGGCGACCGACGGGCCGGCGACCGGGCGCTGCCTGAGCTTCGTCACGCCGGACGGCGAGCGCACGATGAACACCTATCTCGGCGCGAGCCAGCTCCTATCGCCGAGCGACCTCGACGAAAACCTCGTACGTGAGGCGCGCATCGTCTATCTCGAAGGCTATATGTGGGACCGGCCGGCGGCCAAGGAGACGTTCCAGAAGGCGGCGCGGATCGCTCACGCCGCCGGCGCTCGCGTCGCGCTGACGCTGTCGGATTCATTCTGCGTCGATCGCTTCCGCTCGGAATTCCTCGATCTCATCCGCACCGGCCTTGTCGACACGATCTTCGCCAATACCGAGGAGGTCCATTCGCTTTATCAGACCGCGGATTTTGCGACCGCACTCGAAGCGTTGCGGGCGGAAGGCGCACTCGGCGTGGTGACGCGGTCGGAGCGCGGCTCGATCATTGTCGAGGGCGAAGGAACGTTCGAAGTTCCGGCCTTTCCGATCGATCGCCTGATCGATACGACCGGCGCCGGCGACCTCTTCGCCGCCGGCTTTCTCGCCGGCATGGCGCGGGACGCAGGCCACGTGAAGTCGGCTCAGCTTGGCGCGCTCGCCGCCGCTGAAGTCATCCAACATCTCGGCGCGCGCCCGCAAGTGCGGCTCGCGGACTTGGCGGCGGAGAATGGGCTGGCGGTGTAGAGGGGCTTCTCGCCGGCGAGAGCGCTCGCGCAGCGAAGCGGATCGTCAACGCGGCGAAGGTGATCAATAGGGCGGCGTACGACGCAACGGGCAAGCCGCCGGGAGCGATAGAGAAGCGGGGACTGCTGAAGGACGTAAACAGAATAGCGTATTAGAGGAGCCGTTGCCGGGCGGTACAGCCGATCGCGCCGGGGCGACCTATTCGACGGGCAAGCCAGCCGCCTTCCACTCGGGATATCCATCCTCGAGGCGCTTGATCTTGAACCCGCGGTCGCGCAGCAGGGCCACGGCTTCGAAGGCGAGCACGCAATAGGGGCCGCGGCAGTAGGCGACGATCTCGCGGTCCTTCGGAACCTCTCGCAGGCGCCGCGTCAGTTCGCGCAATGGAATATTGATGGCCTTCGGCAGATGACCGGCGGCGTACTCGTCCTTCGGCCGCACGTCGAGCACGGTGACGAGATCATTCTTCAGGCGCTGAGCAAGCTCTTTTCGAGAGACCGGCTCGAGGGCGTCACGGGCATGGAAGTAGGTCCCGATGACTTCGCGGACTTCCGCCAGATTCCGCTCGGCGACGCGGCGGAGCGTCGCCATGAGATCAAGCACGACCGGGTCGCTCAGGCCGTAAAGAACGCGCTTGCCGTCGCGGCGGGAGGCGAGCAATCCGGCTCGGCGCATCAGCCGAAGGTGTTGCGACGCGTTGGCGATTGAGAGCCCGGCGCGCTCGGCCAGCCCCTCGACGCTCCGCTCGCCCTGCGCCAGCAGTTCGAGAATCTCCAGCCGATGACCATGGGCGAGCGCCTTCGCCACCTCGGCGAAGCCGGCGAACATTTTGCTTTTGGGACTCGCGCTTGACATTCGGCTCCGTCAGTTTAATCATTCAACAGAATTATTGAATGACACCCTGCCGGACTTGTCAAGCCAGAGCCGGCCTTAATCGCAAGGCCGGCGGGTCCGCAGAAACAGGAGATTCCCATGATCCTGCGCCAGTTCTTGCACGCCGATCCGGTGGCGATCTCTTATCTTTTCGGCTGCGGCGGCAAGGCCGCCGCAGCCGTGGTCGATCCTGTCGGCGACATCGCGCCCTATCTCAAGAGCGCGCAGGAGACGGGAATGCGCATTCTCTATGTCATCGATACGCATATCCATGCCGACCACCTGTCGGCGGGGCGACGGCTGGCGGAGGCCGCCGGCGCCGACTACGCGCTATTCGCCGAAGCGCGCGCGGCGCCGCCATTCCGCGGCGTCCGCGATCGAGAAGCGCTTCCGCTCGGCAATGTCTCGGCCGAGGTTCTCCACACGCCGGGGCACACGCCCGAGCACATTTCCTTGCTCGTCACCGATCGCACCCGGTCGGACGAGCCATGGTTCGCGCTGACTGGCCACACACTGATGGTCGGCGATGTCGGTAGGACCGAGCTCGCCTCATCCGTTGATGAGGGCGCGCGTCTTTTGTTTCAGAGCCTCAAGCGACTGAAGGGGCTGCCGGATTATGTGGAAGTGCTGCCCGGGGCCTTTTCCGGATCGGTCTGCGGACGCAGCCTCAGCGGCAAACCCATGTCCACGATCGGTTTCGAGAAGCGCTACAACGCGGCGTTCCGCATCGCCGACGAGGAGGCGTTCGTGCGCTCGATGTCGGTCGATATTCCGCCGCCGCCGCTACAGGCGGCCGAGGTCCGCGCGGCCAATGCTGGGTTCGCGATGGCATGAGGGCGCGCCAATGACGAGAGTTTCAAAGTTGATGCTCGCCACCGCGATTACAGCGGCTCCCCTGACGCCGGCCTTGGTTTGGGCGCAACAATCGCCTGAGCCCAACAGATATGGATATGGCCCCTCTATGATGGATTGGGGCGGAGGGTGGTACGGCATGATGATCTTCGGCCCGCTGTTCATGATTCTCGTGTTAGCCCTGGTGATTGCGGTCGCCGTGCTGCTCGTGCGCTGGCTCGGCGGCGCGTGGCCCCCGGCGCAACCGCCGCACCACATCCTGCCCGGACGGACGCCGCTCGATATTCTCAAGGAACGGTATGCGCGCGGCGAGATCGACAAGGAAGAGTTCGAGGAGCGCCGCCGGGTGCTCGGCGACTAAGTCCTCCAGCCGACATCATTTAAGACGCCGATGAAGATTTTGTTCGTTCTCAACGATCCGCCGTACGGGACCGAGCGTTGCTATAACGCGCTGCGGCTCGCCAACGCAGTGGTGAAAAAAGATCCCGCGCTCGAAGTCACAATATTCCTGATGGCCGACGCCGTCTCCTGCGCCAGGAAAGGCCAGAAGACGCCCGAGGGCTATTACAACATCGAGCGCATGGTGAAACGCTTTACGACCGGCGTCCACCACCTCCTGCTGTGCGGAACGTGCATGGATGCGCGCGGTCTGACTGAAGCCGACCTCATCGATGGGGCTCGCCGCAGCTCGATGGACGAACTCGCCGCGGCCACGATAGAGGCCAATAAAGTGCTGGCGTACTAACCGGTCCTCGTGGAGGACAGGCAGGGATGGGCCTGATCGGCTCAGCGCCAACGCTGCTGGTCCTGGGGATCGCGTCGCTTGTGAAGTATTTGGTGACGGGATGCGCACGAGAAGGAGCCAAGTCATGGTGAAGAGGGGCAGTGTCGCCATATCGTTCCCGGCTTGGGCCACGGCGCTGTCGATTGTTTCCTGCTACGGGACTTTGGCGCTGATCGGGGTCTTGTCTCTGTTGGGCGTATCGCTGGCGGCTGAAGATCGCGCTTGGGCCCGCGCCGCGGTTGTGTTTTTCGCGGGGCTTGCCGCCGTCGCGCTCGCCTTGTCATCGGCGAAACGCCGGAGGTTCGCGCCTCTCGTCTTGTCCGTGAGCGGCTTCCTGCTGATATCTTGGGCGACGTACGGTTTTCGCAGCCGCCTCGTCGAGGCCGCTGGGTTTGCATTGCTGGCTTTCGTGACGGCGTGGG
>DATGHD010000372.1:0-8536 GCA_035308145.1 Roseiarcus sp. | reverse complement strand
CCGGCCAACCAGCGGCATCATGTCGGGCGTCGCGATGCAGCGATCAAAGTCGATCTGGCCGCCGTTGACCGTGGTGACCAGGTCTTCGGCGCCGACAATATCGGCGCCTGCCGCCTTGGCTTCGTCCGCCTTGGCGCCGCGGGCGAAGACCGCAACTTTAAGCGTCCGGCCAGTGCCGTTGGGGAGATTGACGACGCCGCGCACCATTTGATCGGCGTGCTTCGGGTCGACGCCGAGGTTCAGCGCGATCTCGACCGTCTCGTCGAATTTCGCCTTGGCGCGCTCCTTGACGAGCTTCACCGCCTCTTCAAGCTTGTAGAGCTTGGTCCGCTCGACGCCTTGACGAGCGTTGGCGATTCTCTTGCCTGCATGCGTCATGGCTTTACCCCACCACTTCCAGGCCCATCGAACGGGCGGAGCCTTCGATCATCGCCATCGCGGCTTCGATCGTCGAACAATTGAGATCGACGATTTTCTTTTCGGCGATCTCGCGAACTTGCTCTCTTGTCACTTTGCCGACCGTGCCGCGGCCAGGCGTCTTGGCGCCGGAAGCCGGCTTCTTGCCGAGCTTCAGGCCGGCCGCCTTCTTCAAGAAGAATGTCACCGGCGGCTGCCGCATCTCGAAGGTGAAGGAGCGGTCCTGGTAGGCGGTGATCACCACCGGGATCGGCGCGCCCTTCTCCAACTGCGCGGTGCGCGCATTAAAAGCCTTGCAGAACTCCATGATATTGAGGCCGCGCTGGCCGAGCGCGGGACCGATCGGCGGCGAGGGATTTGCGGCCCCCGCCGGCACTTGCAGTTTGATATAGCCGGCTACTTTCTTAGCCATTGATGCTGCTCCAAAAGGGACGCGCGGAGCAAAAAAGCTCCGGTTGCAGGGGCGTGGTGCGAGCTTTGATCCCGGATGGCTTAACCGGGCGCTCTCCCACGCTTCGGGGAAGGCGCGGGGGTTAACAGGTTTGGCGAAAGCCCGCAAGACGCGAGCGCGCCCGCTAGCCGGCCCCGACGCGCGCCGCGCGTTGAATTTGATCGTAGACGCGCCGCGCGTCGTCAATCGCGAGGAATTTGCGGCGTCATATCGAGCGACGGCGCTGAAGCGCCGAGACCGCTGCTGCGGCCCGCCCCGCCAACGGCGACATTTCGCCGACCCTCGATAAGCCTTTCTTATTGAAATAGCCTCAAGTTCCGCGACGGTTGTGGTGCCGTCGCGAGAATTGATTTTGCCGTCAGTTTCGTCTAATTTCGACGGCAGGGTCGATCCGCCTCATTCGCCGTCGCATGACCCTAAGAGCGCGAGGGCGCTGCGTTTGCTGCGAAGCGCCAAACGCACCCAGCTCGTCATCGCGGCCGCCTATCTCTATGACACGGCTCTTCTGTTCGGCTATTCCGCCGCCGGCTTTGTCGACTTTCGAACGCCGGTTGCGGTTTTCGTCCTGTTGGGGATCCTGGTCGCCGCGGTCCGGTTCGCCCATGTCAGCGACTGGAGCCTGACGCGGCGCGACCCGACGCTCTTCCTGCCGCAGCAGCTCTATGCGATCGCCGTAGCGCTGGGCGTCGCGGCCGTCGCGCCGCAAATCGCCTTCCAGCCTTTCGCGACGCTCTTCGCCATCGCCGCGTTCAGCTTCATGGCGCCCAATCCCAAGAGCCTCGTCATCTGTTGGGTCGCCGTGGCGATCGGCGCCGCCGCGGTGATTTTCGCGGTCGGGCCCCGTCTCGCCTTTCCGACCTCGACGCTGGCCGGCCAAGTCCTGACCAGCGCCGTCGTCGCCGGATTGTTGGCGCGCTGCATCTGGATAGCGATGTTCGTACGCAAGCTTAAGGACCGTCTCGGCCAAAAGAACAAAGCGCTGGGCGAAGCCTTGGCCCGGATCGAGAAACTGGCCAGCAAAGATGAAGTCACCGGGCTGCCCAATCGCCGTTCGATCTCGGCTAGTCTGCACGAACACATGGCCTTGGCGCGCCGGACGGGCCTGCCGCTGACCGTCGCCTATATCGATCTCGACCACTTCAAGCAGATCAACGACGTGCATGGCCATCTCGCCGGCGATCGCGTTCTCCGCCTTTTCGCCACCGAGGCATTGGCCGCGATCCGCGCCACGGACCGGATTGGACGCTTCGGCGGCGAGGAGTTCGTGCTCATCATGCTCGGCACGGCGCTGAGCGACGCCGAAGAGCCGCTAGAGCGGTTTCGCCAACGCGTCGCGGCGCTCGACTGTTCTTCGATCGATCCGTCGATACGGCTGACGACCACGATCGGCGCCGCCCAATATGCGCCGGGCGAGGCGATCGAAGACCTGATCAAGCGCGCGGATTTGGCCCTCTATTATGGCAAGGAGACCGGCCGAAACCGGGTGGTGATCGATCCGTTGAAGGCGTGGCGTCCGCAAGGCCGTCCGCGCGCCCTTAGCGCGTAAGGCGGCTCATGGCGCGCTTAAAGATGGTCCGAGCGTGATCAGCGCGACGGAAAGAATCCCTAAGCCGACGCCGACGCTTTCGATCCAGCCCAGTTTCTCGCCGAACACCAGGATCGCCACCAGGTTGACCGCGACGAGTTGCAGCACCGCCGAGAGGCTGAAGGCGGTCGACATGCCGATGAAGCGAACCAGGCGCAACATGATGAGGTTGCCGGCGGTATAGAGCGCCAGGGTCAGCGCGATTTTCGCGAGACTCGGCGAGATTGCCCAGGATTTCGCGCTGCTCGCGCCGAGCAGAAAAATCGTCGTGGCGATTGCGAGCTGGATAAGGTTCGAGACGCTCATTGGCCGAAGCCCCCCTTTCGGCCTGCCTAGCATCGTCCCTAACGGCCCTCAATCAGCGCAGCAGCCGGGCGGGCGTTACGGGTTTCCGCTTGCCTCGTCGAAGAATCCCCGCAAGATCGGCCGGCCTTATCGACACCCGAGCGCGCCATGGCTGAAGCTTACGACCCAAACAATATTTTCGCGAAAATCCTGCGCGGCGAGGCGCCTTGCGTGAAGGTCTATGAGGACGAGGTTTCACTCGCCTTCATGGACATCATGCCGCGCATCGACGGGCACGTGCTGGTCATCCCGAAAGTCCCGACGCGCAACATCTTGGACATAGCGCCAGCCGATCTTGCGCGTTTCATGCCATCGGTCCAGAAAATCGCGATCGGCGTGAAGGCGGCGATGAAGGCCGAGGGGTTGATCCTCCAGCAGTACAACGAACCCGCCAGCGGGCAGGTCGTCTATCATCTCCACTTTCACATTCTGCCGTGCTGGACTGGCGTCGCCTTAAAACCGCCGCACGGGACCATGGTCAAGGCTGAGGTCCTGGCGCCGATCGCCGCGAAGATCGCGGCGGCGATTGGCGCATAGTGAGCTTTACCGAGCAGAATGAGCGGAAGCGCCGTGCTCAGATCTCCTGCTCTTCGTGCGACGGCGGCTCCTCGTCGATCGGCGGATCCTCGGACCCATCCTCTTCGCCCGTCTTGCGCGCGCGTTTGCGTCCGGCGACGATCAGATCGCGCTCGAGCCTCGGCTGCGCCGGCCCTTCCGGGTAGACGAAGCCGAGCTTCTTCTTCGCGCCCGACTCATCGCCCGTCACCACGACCCTAACGACGCCGCCGTTCTTCAAGCGGCCGAACAAGACTTCGTCGGCAAGCGGCGTCTTGATCTCCTTCTGGATGACCCGGGCCATCGGCCGCGCCCCCATCGCCTCGTCATAGCCGTTCTTGACCAGCCAGGCGCGGGCCTCGTCGGCAAGCTCGATCGTGACGTTGCGGTCGGCGAGCTGCGCTTCGAGTTGCAGGATGAACTTATCGACGACTTGCGCGATGACTTCCGGCGGCAACCGGCTGAAAGGCACGATCGCGTCGAGCCTGTTGCGGAACTCCGGCGCGAACAACCGCTCGATCGCCTCCGTGTCGTCGCCTTCCCGTTTCGACTGATGGAAGCCGAAGGCGGCCTTGGCGAGGTCCTGGGCGCCCGCATTGGTGGTCATGATCAAGATCACGTTGCGGAAGTCGATCTGCTTGCCGGAATGATCGGTCAATTTGCCGTGATCCATGATCTGCAACAGGATGTTGAAGAGATCCGGATGGGCCTTCTCGATCTCGTCGAGCAACAGCACGCAATGAGGATGCTGGTCGATCGCGTCGGTCAGCAAGCCGCCTTGGTCGAAGCCGACATAGCCGGGCGGCGCGCCAATGAGCCGCGAAACGGTGTGGCGCTCCATATATTCCGACATGTCGAAGCGGGTGAGCTCGACGCCCAAGCTTTGCGCGAGCTGGCGCGCCGCCTCGGTCTTGCCGACGCCGGTTGGGCCGGAGAAGAGATAGCAGCCGATTGGCTTCTCGGGATCACGGAGGCCCGCCCGCGCGAGCTTGATCGCCGAGGCGAGCGCAGCGATAGCCGCGCCCTGGCCATAGACCACGCGCTTCAGCGTCTCTTCAAGATGCTGGAGCACCTCGGCGTCGTCCTTCGAGACGGCCTTGGGCGGAATGCGCGCCATGGTGGCGATCGCCGCTTCGATCTCTTTGATGCCGATCGTCTTCTTGCGCTTGGCCTCGGGCTGGAGCATCTGCGAGGCGCCGGTCTCGTCAATGACGTCGATCGCCTTGTCCGGCAACTTGCGATCGTGGATGAAGCGCGCGGAAAGCTCCACCGCCGCTTTAACCGCCTCGTTGGTGTAGCGGATTTTGTGAAAGTCCTCGAAATAGGGTTTTAGCCCTTTGAGGATCTCGATGGCGTCGGCGACGCTCGGCTCGTTGATGTCGATTTTCTGGAAGCGCCGCACAAGCGCGCGGTCTTTCTCGAAATACTGACGGTATTCCTTGTAAGTCGTTGAGCCGATGCAGCGCAGCACGCCTTGCGCAAGAGCGGGCTTCAACAGGTTGGAGGCGTCCATCGCCCCGCCCGATGTCGCGCCGGCGCCGATCACGGTATGGATTTCGTCGATGAACAGGATCGCGTCCTTGTGCTGCTCGATCTCTTTCATCACCTGCTTCAGGCGCTCTTCGAAGTCGCCGCGATAGCGCGTGCCGGCCAGCAGCGCGCCCATATCGAGCGCGAAGACCGTGGCCTCAGCGAGAACCTCCGGCACGCCGCCCTTGACGATCTTGTGGGCGAGTCCTTCCGCGATCGCGGTCTTGCCCACGCCGGGCTCGCCGACCAGCAGCGGATTATTCTTCTGGCGACGGCAGAGAACCTGGATCGTCCGCTGCACTTCGGCCTCACGGCCGATCAGCGGATCAATCCGACCTTCCCTCGCTTTTTTGTTCAGGTTTACACAGTAAGCCTCTAAGGCTGCTTCCTTTTTCTTGCTGTCAGCGCCTTCCTTCGGCTCCTTGGCCTCCCGCGATTCAGCGTCGTCGTCGGCGCCGCGCGGGCTGCGGGAGGAATCCGACAGACCCGGACGTTTGGCGATGCCATGGCTGATGTAGTTGACGGCGTCGTAGCGCGTCATGTCCTGCTCTTGCAGGAAAAAGGCGGCGTGGCTCTCTCTCTCGGCGAATATGGCCACAAGTACGTTGGCCCCCGTCACTTCGTCGCGGCCCGACGACTGGACATGGATCACCGCGCGCTGCACCACGCGTTGAAAGCCGGCCGTCGGCTTGGCCTCTTCGTGATTTTCGACAATGAGATTTTCTAGTTCTGAATCAATATATTGAACGAGGCTCTTGCGAAGCGCCTCCAACTCGACGTTGCAGGCGCGCATGACCGCCGCCGCGTCGCTGTCGTCGATCAGCGACAGCAAAAGATGCTCGAGCGTCGCATATTCGTGGCGCCGCTCGCCGGCCAGCGCGAGCGCCCGATGCAGAGTCTTCTCAAGAGAGCGCGAAAACGAGGGCATGGGCGTCTTTCACTTCTTTTCCATAATGCACTGCAGCGGATGCTGATTCTTGCGCGCGTGATCCATGACCTGCGCGACCTTCGTCTCGGCGATCTCGTACGTGAACACGCCGCACTCGCCGACTCCATGGTGATGGACATGCAGCATGATTCGCGTCGCCTCTTCCGAATTCTTATTGAAATAGGCTTGCAGGACCGTGATGACGAATTCCATCGGCGTGTAGTCGTCATTGAGCAGCAGAACTCGATACATGTTCGGCCGCTTGGTCTGGGTGCGCGTTCTCGTGATAACCGCCGCGCCGGAGCCAGGGCCAGGGCCCTCGCCTCCTCGCCTTGGCTCCCGCGCCGCCATAATCTCGCGCCGCGCGGAAAGGCTCGTACGCGCTGCTTCGCGCGGATGAAACAGCCAACGCGTCGCCGACGCGATCCGCGCCCGCAAACGACCAACCAGCTCACTGGTATCGGCAGTCACCTCTTCGACCCCATCTGGGCGCGCTTCCGAACGAACGCGCCGGCGCATCGAATGTTCTGACTAATCTAGGCGCCTTGCAAGGGCCGCGCCAGTGGACTCGACAGCCGCCGTGGAATCAAAAAAAGAAGCTCGGCGAATCCGCCGAGCCTCTTCAACGCCACGCTAAAGGCGCAACCAAACGCGCGCCTGAAATAATTTCCGGGCCTTACGCCTTCGGCTGAGCAGCCGCGTAAGCGAATTCCATCGGCTTGAACGCTTCCTTGGCGAGCTTGGCGTAGAGTTCGCCGAGCTTGGTCGTCTCGGCGACCAGGCCCTCGTAGCTCGTCTTGGCGAATTCGGTCTGAATCTGAATGGCGCCGTCGAGGGTCTTGGCGCCGAGCAATTTCTCGACCGCCGCGGTGTTGGCGGCGATCGCCTTCTTCGAAAATTCGGCGGTCTCGGCGGCGATTTCCTGCAGGCCCTTCGAAACCGAAGTCGCGGCGGCCGTCACGGCGTCGAACTGCTGTTTGCCAATTTTCTGGAAGTCTTCAAAAGTCGTATACATGGGGAGTGGCCTTTCTTTATCAGCGCCGAAGCGCGGGGCGTCGGGCGCCGGCGCCACGAACCGCTGCATTCATATATGTGCAGCGCACAACGAAAGTCAAGAAATTTTTTGCACCGCACCATTTGCGCGGAATCCCACGAGATTGTGCCAACGTCTTGCGACGTTTCGATCACCGGCTTTTGTCAAAAACTCGCTGGTCGCCCAAGCGGGCGCCCGAGGCGGCGCGTTTACCCTGTCTTCATTTTCTCTTTGCCTTCATCAGCTTGGCGCAAGGAAATGAGAGAGCGACGATTCCTGTTAACGCCGGGGTAACCGCGTCGCCATAGGTTTTTCATGTGTGTGGCCAGCGCAACGATCGCGACGATTTGATCAGGCGAGCGTTAGCTTAAGACGATATGGGGCATTTATGGCGTTGCGTTTTTCCGCGAAGGCGGCCACCCCGATTTCGCGCGCTTTGGCCGGCTTCATCATCGCAGCCTCCGCTTTCGCATCGCTTGCAACGGCTGTCGAGGCCCGCGAATGGCGCTACCAGCCCGCCTACCAGCAAACGCCGTCTTATCGACACGTCGCCTACCGTCCCGTCCGCTATTTTCGCCGCCACTGGGCTTATCGAGCGGCGCCGGCCTACGGCCCCCCCTTCTCGGCCCTCGTCGTTGACGCCAATAGCGGGCGCACCCTCTACTCGGTCGCCGAGAACGAGCTGAGGCACCCAGCCTCGCTCACCAAAGTCATGACCCTCTATCTGCTCTTCGAGCAGCTCGATAGGGGCCGCATGACGCTCGAGACGCCAATCGAAATGTCCGAGCATGCGGCGAGCCAAGCGCCCTCCAAGCTCGGTCTCGATCCCGGCGAAAGCCTTAGCGTCGATGAGGCGATCAAGGCCGTCGTCACGCGCTCGGCCAATGACGTCGCCGTCGCCATCGCCGAGAAAATCGGCGGCGACGAAGAGACGTTCGCGGACATGATGACGCGCAAGGCGCATGCGCTTGGCATGACGCGCACCGTCTATCACAACGCCTCCGGCCTGCCCGACGACGCCCAGGTGACTACTGCGCATGACCTGTCGATCCTCGGTCGCGCGATCGAGGAGCGTTTCCCGCGCTACTTCCATTATTTTTCGACGCATTCATTTGAGTTCGCCGGCGAGACCATCGTCAGTCACAATCACCTACTCGGCCGTGTCGATGGCGTCGACGGCATCAAGACCGGCTACACCAACGCTTCAGGCTTCAATCTTCTCACCTCGATGCATCTTAGTGGCCGCTCGCTGGTCGCTGTGGTCATGGGAGGGCGCACCGCCGCGGCGCGCGACCAATTGATGGAGCAGCTTCTCGGTCAACATTTCGCTCAAGCCTCGGCCGGCGGCCATACGGCGCCGATGATCGCCGACGCCAGCGCGCCCGAGCCGATGCGCGTCGCCGCGGCCGACGCCGGCTCACGACGGTCTTCTGCCGCGGCCGTCGCAGCGCCCATGCCGCCTGCTCGTGAAGCCGTGGAGAAGAATGAGGACCAGGCAGAGGGCGATAATGACGAGGCGGCGGCGCGTCCGGGCCTCGTTCCGGCGTTACATCCTCACCTGCTCGACCGCCAAGTGATCGCGCGCGATGCGCCGCCGGTCCCGCCAGTGCTGCCCGCCGCTGACGTCGAGCCGAGCTCGGCGAAGCCGGTCGTCCTTATCGGCGGGGCGAAGGCGCCTGACGCGGCTGATCA
>DATGHD010000371.1:0-5942 GCA_035308145.1 Roseiarcus sp. | reverse complement strand
GTTGCGGGCGATCGTTGGGCACAATACTCGGGTCGATTGACCGCGATCAGCTTGGAAAATTGGGCCAATATATCGTGAGGAACCTCATCAAATACGTCCTCTCGGGCGAATAGATCTGTTCCGTGGTCAGGAAACATCGCGAGTCTTACCTCATTGATGAGCGAGAACAGTTTCATCGCCCGAGATAGATATCGCGCACAATCGGGTTTTCAGCGAGTTCAGCCGCCGAATGGGCTTCAAACGCAACCCTACCGTGGGCCAGCACGTATCCTCGATCGACCACGCGGATCGCCTGCGCCAGGTTTTGTTCGGCCATTAGCACGGTCAGGCCGAGTCGGCGCTTGAGGTCGGCGATTGCGTCGATGGTTTGCCGAACGAGGATCGGCGCGAGGCCGACCGAGGGCTCGTCCACAAGGAGGATTTCGGGCGCCGCCATGATCGCCCGGCCAAGCGCCACCATTTGCTGCTCGCCCCCGCTCATGCTGCCGACCCGTTGCCGCCGTCGCTCGCGCAAGCGCGGGAACATCTCATAGCAACGCGCAAGATTCTCCGCGTACCGCTTTCGCGCGGCCGGCCGATAGGCGCCGAGCGCGAGATTGTCCTCGACGCTGAGATCCCTGAACAGCCGGCGGCCCTCCGGAACGAGGACAATTCCAAGGGCGACGATTTCCTCCGGCTCGAGACGATCCAGATCCGCGGTCCTTCCGCCGACTTTCGCTCGCACCGCGCCCTCCCACGGCCGCACTAGGCCCAGCACGCACCGCATCAGGGTCGTCTTGCCATTGCCGTTCGTGCCGAGCAGCGCGACGGTTTCGCCAGAGCGAACGCTCATCGAGACGCCGTCGAGCGCCCGCACGGCGCCGTAGCCGGCGGCAAGGCCTCGAATCGTGAGCGCGTCAGTCTCCAAGGTAAGCCGCCTCGACGTCCTTCATGCGCAGGACTTCCGCCGTCGGGCCGTCGGCGATCTTCCGCCCGGCGACGAAGGCGACGAGACGTTCGGAGAACGCCGTCACCGCCCGCATGATGTGCTCGATCATGACGATTGCGACGCCGTCGTCGGCGTTGGCGCGAAACAACAACGCCAGAATGTCGTCGGCTTCGGCGTGCGAGAGACCGGCCATCGCTTCATCGGCGAAGAGAAGCTTCGGCCGGCAGGCGAGCGCGCGCGCGAGTTCGAGTCGCCTTAGATCGACTTGCGTGAGGTCTCGCGGCCGTAACCTCGCTTTGTCGCCGAGACCGACGCGTTCGAGTTGGTCCTGCGCGCGTTCCGATGCGGGCCCGCCGCCAGCGTCGAGAAAGCGGAAGGGAACCTCCACGTTTTCGCGAACGGTGAGGCTTGCGAAGGCGCGCGGCAACTGGAACGTGCGCGCGAGCCCCAGACGCGCGCGGCGATAAGGCGGAAGGCCGGCGAGATCACGGCCTGCGAAAGCGACGACGCCGTCGTGACGGGCCAATGCGCCGCCCAGGCAATTGACGAAGGTGCTCTTGCCGGAACCGTTGGGTCCGATCAATCCGATGCGCTCGCCCGGCGCGACGCATAAGGAAACGTCGTCCACCGCGACGAAGCCGCCAAAGCGCTTGCTAAGATTATGGACCTGCAGCAGCGGCGCGGTCACCGGCCCGCTCCCTCGGCGCGACGCAACCGGAAGAGGCCGAGCAGGCCCTGTGGGGCCAAAGCGACAAAGCCCATGAATACGAGTCCAATCAGCGCGAGACTCGCGGACGAGGAGACGAACGCGACGGCCAATTGCTGAATGGAGCCCAAAAGCAGCGCGCCGAGGACGGGACCGAGCCAACTTTGGGTGCCGCCGACGAGGGGCATCGCCATCGCGTTGATCGTGTAGCCGACGGCGAAAGCGGAATCCGGGTTCAGGTAGGAATTGTAGAAGGGCAGCGGCGCGCCGGCCATGCCCATGATGGCTCCGCTTGTCGTCGCGGCGAGCAGCTTAAGTCGCAGCGTCGGCACCCCGAGCGCAGCGGCCGCAGCTTCATCATCGCGAATGGCGGCGAGTCCGAACCCGATCGACGAGCGCTCGATCGCAGCGGCGATCAGCGCCGCGGTCGCGGCGATCACGAACATGAGCAGGCAGAGAAATTCGGTGTAGCTGGTGAAGGGCGCGATCGCCTTCGGGCGAACGATATAGGCGCCGCTCGACCCGCCGACATAGCTCCAGTTGACGATCAGGGTCTGTAGGACGACGGAGAGCGAGAGCGTCGAGATCGCAAAGTAGACGCCGCGTAAGCGCAGCGTCAACGAGCCCATGATCAGCCCGAGCCCCGCGCCCGCGCAACCTCCCGCCAATACGCAAATGGGAAGCGGCAAGGCCAGCGCCTTGTTCAGCGCCACCGTCGCATAGGCGCCCGCCGCGAAAAACGCGCCGGCGCCGAAGTTCACGAAGCCCGCATAGCCGCCCAATATGTTCCAGGCGATGGCCAGCGCGCCATATTGGAAGACGATATACCCTAGAAAGAACGCATAATCGTTGTGTACGGCCCGGAGCGCGACCGCTATGATGATAAGGCAGACGAGCGCCAGTGCGAGCCCGTTGCGCCAGAAAGCGAAGCCGATCACGGCGGCGCTCCGAAAAGCCCACGCGGCCTGAGGGCGAGAAATCCGAGCAAGAGACCGAAGGCCACCGCCGGCGACCAGGACGGGCCGATGAGAGTCGCCGTCAAATCCTCGATCACGCCGAACAACAGTCCGGCGATCATCGTACCCGGCAACGACCCGAGGCCGCCCATGATGACGATGGCGAACAATCGCCCGACGAAAATTTGAGCGGACGAGGAATCAACCGGCTGGATCACGATCAGCGCGCCGCCGGCGAGCGCGGCGAGCCCGACCGAAAGGGCGAAGGCGATCGTCTTGATGCGAACGGGATCGATCCCCATCAGCCGCAACGCTTCGCGATCTTGCGCGACCGCCGAGATGGCGCGGCCGACGAACGTTAATTTGAGAAATGCGGATAGAGTCGCGAAGGTCGCGAGCGCGCAAAGCGCCGGGACCAGCATGCGTAGGGGAAAGTCGACTTTCCCCACCGAGAGGACGCCGCTCGAGTAGAGCGCGTTTGCGTATTGCTGATCGACGCCCCACAGCAGCAGCAGCGATACTTCGATCAAGAACATCAGGCCGAAGAAGAAAGCGAGGCCGCGGATCGATTCATCGCCGCGGCGCTCGAAGAAGAAATGGTAGAGGCGGTAGAGCCCGGCTCCGAAGAGCGCGAAAAGCGGAGCGATAAGCAGCGAGGCGAGCAAAGGATCGAGCGCCGTTCCTCCTGTCAACGCCGCCACGACAAAGGCGGCGGCGACCATGAGCGCCGGATGGGCGATGTTGACGATGTCGAGGAGACCGAAGGAAATGGCGAGGCCGGCCGCCGCCATGGCGTAGAACGCGCCGAGCAGCAAGCCGGAAGCGCAGGCGTTGACGATCAAGACCGGGTCGAGATTCATTCGAGGCGGGATTGCTGAGTAGTCATGCAAAGGGACAGCTAACGGTCAAGGGCGCGAGTATAGGCCGCGGCGCGCGGCGGCCAAATCCACGCTCTCGAGCGTTGCAGCGCCGGTCATGCCGATCGCATTGGAATCGAGTTCTTTGGCCGATCGGCGAAGACCCGTCCTTGCTGCTCAACTTGACGCCGGGAACGGAGTAAGGAGTTTCCCGGATTTGTACTGGTCGGGATAAAGAATGACCTGCGTCCCGGCCTTTTTGAATTGCTCGATATCGTTGCCGGTGACGCCCTGGTACTGCACGTAGATGTTTCGCTCCTTCTCCCACTCTCCATTCGCGTCGAATTTGAGGTCGCCGACCACGGTGGAGAAGGTATTGGCGTGGAAATCCGCTCCGATGGCGGCATGGTCGATCTTGCCGACGCGGCTCACCGCCTGTTCGAGCACTTGCATCTGCGCGTAGGCGAGCGGCGGCGCGTAGAGCCCGAGCGGATCGACCTTCTCTTTCGGCGCCACAGCGCGGTAGCGCTCCAAAAACGCATCGACGCCAGGAAACTTCATCGTCGGCTCAGGCGCATAGCTGTCCCAGCAGACCAGATTGTTCAGCAACGGCCCGAACTGCGCCTTGATCGCCGTGATCTGCGGTCCGATCATTCCGCCGCCGAGCACGGTCGCGGTGAGCTTTGCCTCGGTGACGGCCTTGAGAAGACCGACCGAATCGGGCGGATAGGACGCGAAATAGACGACATCCGGCTTGGCCGCCTGGATCGCGCGGACGATCGGACCATAATCGACCGTCCCCGGCGGATAGCTCTTGTCGTAGACAATCTCGAGGCCGAGGTCCTTGGCCTGCTTGCGCGCGCTCCGCATCGAACGCTGGAGGAAGTCACTGTCGAGTCCGGCGATCGCCACCGTCTTCGGCGTTGGCTCGGCAGTCATGGCGATTTTGAAATAGCCCTTGGCGAAATCTTCCTCCATTCTGCCGCCGGTCGGGCTGATGTTGACCGTGCGGTCGTAATGGAAAGCGTCGTTCGTCGCCGATCCGAGCAAACTGACAAAGGCAACGCCATGGGCCATGACGACCGGCATCGCCGGCGCGATCAGCGCGGTTGAATAGCTCGACACCACGAGGTCGACTTTGTCGACATCGAGAAGCTTCGTGTAGAGCGCGGGCACCTGCGCCGCGTTGCTTTGATCGTCGTAATTGACGAGCTCGACCTTCCGCCCGAGCAGTCCGCTCTTAGCGTTGAGGTCTTCGGCCCATAAACGGTGGGCAAGGAACGCCGGCTTGCCGTTGCCGGCAAGGCCGCCGCTCAAGGGCAAGGTGTAGCCGATGCGGATCGGCCCATCGCTCGATTGGGCGAACGCCGGCCGCGCCAGCGCCGCGGCGGAAACGCTCGCGGCCAAAGCTCCGAACTGCCTTCGCGTCACTTTCCGCATCGCATCCTCCCTTAAAGTCTGATCGGTGTTTCACCACGCCCCTCAGATGGCGATCGACGGATAGTCCCTGCCGATCCACGAGCTGAGCTTCGCCGCGAATTCCCTCTGGAACGACAGGGGTCCGCTCTTCTTCGCGTGGTCTTCGTCGAAAAGGGCGATGAAGATCGTCAGGTTGAGAAAGAAATGCGCGCCCATTTCGAAGAGCTTGACGTAGTCGTAGTTGACGAGAGCCTCCCGCTCCTCGTCGGTCAGCCGATGGACGGTCGAGATTTCGACATCGTTGAGCTTGGGGCCGATCGATTGCTCCCATGTCGCGACAAAACTTCGAGCGTCCTCCTTGTACCGGCGAAGGAGTTCCGGATCGCGGTCGACGGTATAGAGGAATTTGTCGACGTAGTATTTGCTCATCACGCGGCTCCGTTCGGGTTCCAGGTGATATAGGCTTCCATCGTGTGGAAGAGATCGAGGTTGTCGACGTAGGACGCTTTGATCGGACCGGCGATGCCGAGCATGAGGATCAACACCATGAACCCCGCCGTGGCGTTGCCCGCTTTGGCGAGGCTCTCATGCGTCACATTGGCGAGGATCGCCTCGATGTCGCCGTTCGCGAGCCACTCGATCGCCTGACGGTCGAAGACCGGGTCGGGACCGGTCTCCTTGAATTGACGGGGGCCGCCCAGCTCGAGCGAGAGATGTCCGGTTCCAATGGCGGCGATGCGCTGATCGGAAGGATATTCGTCGATCGTCTCGCGGATCGCGCGGCCGAGATCGTAGAAGCGCTTCGGCGAAGGCAAGGGCGGCGCGAAGATGTTCGTGTAGATCGGCACAACCGGCAGATCCGCCTCAGGCCGCGTCGTGATGATCGGGCAAATGATGGAATGGTCGATCTTCAGATCGAAGCTCATCGCCATGTCGAAGCCCTTGTCCATTAGGCGCTGCAACATGAAGCCCGAGAGCGCTTCGTCGCCGATCAGCGTGTATTTCGGCAGGCCGAATTCGCGGATCTCGTTGTAAAAGGTCGCGTCGTATCGCGGCGCCTTACCGATGAGGAATTG
>DATGHD010000370.1:0-2646 GCA_035308145.1 Roseiarcus sp. | reverse complement strand
GAAAATCTTGAAGACTTCTTTGAACGGATTCCTGACCGTATGCAGCGCGCCGCCAGGAATAAAGACCGCGGCGCCCGCCGAGACCGTGCGATCGACGCCGTCGACCGTCACGACAGCCGCGCCTTCGAGCGCAAATAGACTTCCGCCTGCTCATGCGAATGGAGCGCCAGAGCGCAGCCTGGTTCGAGCGTCGAGACGCCGGCGACCAAGCCGTTGCTCGGCGTCACATCGCCGCTGACCAGCGCATGAAAGGACAGCGTTCCGCGCGCGTCAGTCCATGTTTCGGCTTTGACGTCCTCGGCGCGGCGAACGAAGGATTCTGGTTTCGGCATTGAGCTCGTTTTCCCATCGGAGGCGCGGGCCTTGTCCGCCGCGCGCAGGAAGCGCTATCGACTTAAAACATGGCGATGATCCCATCTTCGGGCGCGCTGGCGCAAGCTTATGCTCGCTGCGAGGCGCTGACGCGGGAATTCGATCGCGACCGCTGGCTCGCCGGCCTCTTTGCGCCGGCCGAAGCGCGGCCGCATCTCTACGCGCTCACCGCCTTCTCCTACGAAGTCGGGCGCCTGCGCGAGATCGTGCATGAGCCGGCGGCGGGCGAAATCCGTTTGCAATGGTGGCGCGAGGCGATCGAGGGCGCGCGAAGCGGCGAGGCCGAGGCCAATCCGATCGCCGCCGCGCTCCTCGACACGGCCCGGCGATTCCATCTCCCCGCGAAGGCTTTCGATGACCTGCTGGCCGCCCGCGCCTTCGATCTCTATGACGATCCGATGCCCGATCTTGCCGCCTTCGAAGCCTATTGCGGCGAGACCTCTTCCATCCTGTTTCGCTTGGCGACGCTGATCCTCGGGCAGGGTCGCGATTTCGGCGGCGCCGAGGCCGCCGGCCATGCCGGGGTCGCTTATGCGACGGTCGGGCTTCTTCGCGCCTTGCCGATCGCCGCCTCGCGCGGCCAGGCGTATTTGCCTATGGACGCGCTCGGCGCAAAAGGCCTCTCGCGCGAGGATGTCGTCGCCCGCCGCGACGGCGCGGCTTTGCGCGCCGCCCTCGCCGCGATGCGCGATTTGGCGCGCCAGCATCTGCGGAAGGCGCGATCAGCGGGGTGGGCCTCCGAAATCGCCGCCGCCTTTCTGCCGCTCGCCCTCGTTCCCCTCTATCTCGGTCGAATGGAGCGCGCCGACTATCATCCCTTTGAAACGCTCGTCGAGGTTCCTCAGTGGCGTCGGCAATGGACCTTGTGGCGGGCCGCGCGAAGAGGCTGATCAGCCTTCGCCGCAATTGATCATCCAGCCGATCCCGAACTTGTCGGTGAACATGCCGAATGTCGCGCCCCAGAATTGCTTCTGCATCGGCATGCTCACTTGGCCGCCGTCGGAAAGGGCGCCGAACAGCCGGTTCGCCTCGGCGAGATCGGAAAGGCCGATCGTCAGGCCAAAACCGGAAAAGCCTTTGCCGTTCGGGCGCATAGTATCGGAGGCGTGCAGGCTGACGCCCGGCCCTTCGAGATAGGCGTGCATGACCTTATTCAGCTTGTCGGCGGGCACGTCCTTGGCAATAGGCGAACCCTCAAATCGCCTGAGATCCGTGACGCGGCCAAGCCCGGCCTTTTCGTAGAAGCGCAGCGCCTCCTCGCAATTCCCCTCAAAGTTGAGATAGGGCGAGACTTGCATGGCGTCCTCCTGAAAGATCGCGCTGCGCGCGTTGCAAAACGGCGCAACCGCTACAGAGCGCTTGTGAGATTTCTATGACCGCGCAAGGATCAGCGGTTCAGCGCAAGATAGGCCGACGCTACAGCGGCGTCGATGTCGGCAGGAACCGGCGCGACGCAAAGCTCAGGCCCTAGCCCGCCGCGCGCGACGCGCTCGAGGCAGCGCGCCTGCAGAGTGAAGCCAAGGTCCATGGACTCGACCGAATTGCCGAGCGGCCTAGGGCCCGCGAGATTGGCCATATGGCCGTCGCCGAGAACATGGATCGCGCGGCCATCGGCGAGCCAAAACGTCTCTATTCCCTCGCTCGGATAGCGATCGACGCCGACGACCGACGGATCGGCCCGCAGGCCGGCGACATCGATCTCATGCGGCAGATGGCCGCCATTGATCAATATCGCGCCGTTCCTCATCAAGGGCAGATCGTCGGCCGACAGAACTTTCGCCGCGCCGGTGACGGTGATCAGAATGTCGGCGCTGCGGATGGCGTCCTCGCGCAGCGGCGTCGCAAAGCCGTCGAGATGAGCCTCCAATGTCGCGACGGAATCGACGTCGACGACGCTGACTAGGGCGAAGGCGCTGCGAAAGCAAGTAGCCGCGCCGCGCCCGCAGGCGCCATAGCCGAAGACGGTCGCGCGCTTGCCATTCGTGCTTCGATTGGTGAAGCGCATGTAGCTTTCGAACAAGCTCTGCCCGACCGCATGGCGGTTCTCGGCGAATTGCTTGATCGGGCTGTCGTTGATGACGAGAACCGGGACTTTGACCTTGTCGCGCAAAGGAGCGAGCCGCGCGCGGCCTGTCGTCGTTTCTTCCGTGCCGCCGCGAAGCTTGGCATAAGAGCGCTCGGCGACGCGCGCGAAGAGATCGCCGCCGTTGTCGAGCAGCAAATCCGGCTCCTCGGCGATGATCGCGTCGAGAAAGCGCTCATGCGCGCCGCTCT
>DATGHD010000369.1:0-5561 GCA_035308145.1 Roseiarcus sp. | reverse complement strand
GCCATTGAATATGCGGGGTTTCGCTTCGTCGCAGCGGTTTTTTCGGCGTTGCCGCTCGAATTTGCTTCCGCCCTTTCCGGCGGCATCTGGCGGCTCATAGCGCCGCAACTGCCGCGGCACCGACGGGCCCTCGACAATCTCGCAGCCGCCTATCCCGAGAAAACGCCGGAAGAGCGCGAGGCGATCGCCCTCGCGATGTGGGAGAACCTTGGACGCGTCTTCGCCGAGTTCTTTCATCTCGATGAGCTTGTCGCTGGCGACCGCATCGTCTTGGAGGCGTCGCCGCATTTCGATTCCTTACGCGCCGTCGCGCGAGCCGCAGTCGTTTGCGGCATGCACACCGGCAATTGGGAGATCGTCGTGGTGGCGGCTTTGCGGACCGGCTTCAAGCCGGCCGGCGTCTATCAGAAAATCGTCAATCCGCTGGTCGACGAATATGTGCGGCGCATCCGGGCGCCGCTTTATCCGGGCGGCCTCCTTGACAAATCGTCGCGGACCGCCGTGCAGCTCCTCCGCTATACGAAGAACGGCGGCTGCGCGGCCTTCCTCGCTGACCAGCGCGAGAGCCGCGGCCTGCCCGTCCCTTTTTTTGGCAGGCCGGCGCCGTCGACGCCGTTTCCCGCCTTGATCGCCGCGACCCATGACCTGCCGCTTTACGCCTTTCGCGTGAAGCGCGAAAACGGCGTGCGCTTCTCGATTAAGACCGAGCCGGTCGCCGTGCAGCGGAGCGGCGACCGCAACGCCGATGTCGCGGCGACCACCGCGGCTTTGCAGGCAACCTACGAGCGCTTCATTCGCGAGGCGCCCGAGCAATGGATGTGGGCGCATCGCCGGTGGGCGTAATCGCCCTTCGGGCCGCGGAGGGCTATTTGCAAATCACGCAGGCGACTGGACATGCGCCCGAGTCGGAGGAGTAGCCGTTTGCACAGGATTGATCGCAGCCTTTGACCTGGCACGAACCTTTGGCGGGACGTTGGGGGGCGCGATCCTCGGCCCCGCTCGAAACGCCGGGTTTTGGAGGGGCGTCGGTTTGCCCATAAGCAGCCGCTATCGAAAAAAGCAGGGCGGCGGCGAATAGAACGAATGTTCGCATCGTCGGCAACGATATTCGCTTGCGCTCGGTTCGGCGGGCTTCGATACTACCTCCCGCCGAATTCTGACCTCACCCTAATCTAACAAGAGGTTGACCATGCGCAAGCGCGCCTTCCTTCTGCTCGCGTTCGCGGCGCTTGGGGTTTCAGTTCCCGCCAATTTAGCGCTGAGCGATGGAATGGCCGTGGCGCCTTTGCCGGACGGGCGTCTAGAGCTCTTCGTCGCGTCAAAAGGCAAATTGCTCACGGCGTGGAAACAGACAGCTGATCCGAATTCTCCCTGGTCTCCTCTAGGCGCCTTCTCGCCGGCGCCAAGCGGCGACATCGACGATGTGGCGGTCGGAATTCTGCCTGACAAACGGTTGGAATTGTTCATCACAAGCGCGTCGGGCGTTTCCCACTGTTGGAAGCAGTCGCCCGGTCCGAGCGCGCCCTGGAGCAATTGGACGCCGTTCTAACTTGTCCGACGCGCCAATCTGTTCAACGCCGCTGCTCGACGGCTTCGAGGATATAAGAGGGATCGGCTGGTGCTGCGCATTGCGACTTGGAACGTCAATTCGGTCCGCCAAAGGCTGGGCCAGCTCGTGGCGTACCTCAAGGAGACGAGCCCGGACGCGCTCTGCCTGCAGGAGATCAAATGCCTGAACGAGCAGTTTCCGCGCCTCGAGATCGAAGAGCTTGGCTATAATGTCGCGGTTCACGGGCAGAAGGGCTTCAACGGCGTCGCCATCCTGGCCAAGCGCCCCTTCGAAATGAAGCCGGGTCTACCCGGCGACCCGAATGACGAACAGGCCCGTTACATCGAAGCCGAATTGCCGACGAAGCGCGGCGCGCTGCGCCTCGCGAGCATCTATCTGCCCAACGGCAATCCCGTCGATAGCGAGAAATACCCTTATAAGCTCGCCTTCATGGATCGGCTGATCGCCCATGCGCGGAAGCTCTTGAGGCACGAGGAGCCTCTCGTGCTCGCCGGCGATTTCAACGTCATTCCGGAGCCGATCGACGCCGCCCGGCCCGAGCAATGGGTCAACGACGCTCTGTTCGCGCCTGAGACCCGCGCGAAGTTCCGCGAGCTCTTGGCGCTCGGCTTCACTGACGCTTTGCGGGCGACGACCGACGCGGGCGGTCTCTACACATTCTGGGATTTCAAGACCTTCGGCTGGCAGAAGAACAACGGCATTCGCATCGACCATCTGCTGCTGTCGCCGCAAGCGGTCGATCTTCTCGAGAGCGTTGCGATCGACAAGTATCTGCGGGGGCTCGACAAGGCGTCCGATCACACGCCGATCCGCGCCGAGATCAACGCGTAGCGACTATCTCGGCGTTAGTTCAGCCGCAGCAAGTTCTCGGCTTGCAGCTCGACGAAAGTCGCCGCATTCGGGCAATAGTCCGCAAAGCCCTCGGGCGCGGCGCCAGAAGCTAATTCCCGAAGACAGCGTCCCTTTGCCAGGCAAAGGGAGCAGTGGATTTCGAGATCGGGCAAGACATCGGGGTGAGCCTCGCGCAATTCGGCGAAACTCAGTCCATTGGCGCGCATCATGCCGCGAAGCAGTTCAGCGCTACGCGGGCCGCCGCGGTTCACTTTGGCGAGATCGCGACCGGAAAGGCCGAATTCCCTGGCGATATGCTCTCTCTCGGAAGGATCGAGCGACTCAAATTCGAGGGGCTCGCGCACGGCGCTTCGCCACCACTCGACGACTTGGCGAAACAGGCCTTTCGAACGACGTTCATAGGACATGACCGCCTCCGTTTCTCAAAGAAATATTGCCCTGGGAGACGACGAGGCTCTTTGATCCAGCTCAAAGACGAGGCGATCTGCATCCGAGAAGACCGCCGGGGCGAAAATCGCCAGGCGACGCCCTTCGGCTTTCGACGAGTGGCGTCGTCAGGGATGGCCTAAAGCCGCTTGACGGCGAGCGCCGCCCAACATTCGATGTGTTTTCGAACCTCGAACGACGCCAGCATCATAGCCGGGTCGTTTGCCGAGACCGGAGCATTCGCGGGTGTTGATCGTCGCTTGCCTGATCTATTTCCTGCCCACCATCCTCGCCCTGGCGCGCGGTCATCTTTCGGCGCTGGCGATTTTTCTTCTCAATCTGTTCTTCGGCTGGACCCTTATCGGCTGGATCGTCGCGCTGATCTGGTCCTGCACCGGCAATACCGCCGCCAATTTTTATCGAGGCCAGT
The DNA here is from genome assembly GCA_035308145.1 of Roseiarcus sp. Taxonomy (GTDB): domain Bacteria; phylum Pseudomonadota; class Alphaproteobacteria; order Rhizobiales; family Beijerinckiaceae; genus Roseiarcus. The sequence goes on along the minus strand of DATGHD010000369.1, from coordinate 2,283 downwards.
CGACGATCACCGGCCCGGATGGCGGCGCAATTGCGAGACGTCCGTCAGGCGGGCTATGGATTATTCTCATCCTGATCCTGGTGGCGATCGCCATCGTCGACAAAGAGCGTCATTTCCGCGATTTGCGGTCGTTCGATCATCCGTTCCCGTCGCAAGGCGATATGCGTCTATAGACCATAAGATCCGCTCACCACATATCAAGCGCGACCCGCGCTTCATCCGACATGCGGCTCTGGTCCCAAGGCGGATCGAAGACCATATTGACCTTGGCGCCGGAAACGCCATTGACCGCGCCGACCGCGTTCTCGACCCAGCCCGGCATTTCGCCGGCGACCGGACAGGCCGGCGCCGTCAAGGTCATGTCGACCGTGACGAAGCGGGAATCGTCGATGTCGATCATATAGATAAGGCCGAGCTCATAGATGTCGGCCGGGATTTCCGGGTCATAGACGGTCTTCAACGCGGCGACGATGTCGTCGGTCAGGCGTTGCAGCTCGTCCGGCGCGATCGATGAGGCGGTTTCGATCGCCGGCTTGTTGCCCTGAACCTCGGCGGCAGGACTGTCGGTCATGGCGCCAATCTCCTTTAAGCAAACAGTCGCCGCGCGTGTTCGAGCGCGTCCGCCAAAGCGTCGACCTCGGCTCTCGTATTGTAGAGCCCGAAAGACGCCCGGCAAGTCGAGGTCTCGCCGAAGCGGGCAAGCAGCGGCATGGCGCAATGCGTTCCGGCGCGAACCGCGACGCCGAAACGGTCGATGACGGTGGCGACGTCATGGGCGTGCGCGCCATGCATGGTGAAGGAGACGATCGGCCCCTTGCCCTTGGCTTCGCCGATCAGCCTCAACGAATTCAAGGCGCCGAGCCGCTCGTGGGCGTAAGCCCGCAAATCATCCTCATGGGCGCGGATGCGCGCGCGCCCGATCCCCTCGACATAGTCGAGCGCGGCGCCAAGGCCGATCGCCTGGACGATCGGCGGCGTGCCCGCCTCGAAACGATGCGGCGGCGCGTTATAGGTGACGGCGTCGCGCGTCACGACCTCGATCATCTCGCCGCCGCCATTGAAGGGCGGCAGTTTCTCGAGCCATTCGCGCTTGCCATAGAGGACGCCAATACCGGTCGGTCCATAAACTTTGTGGCCAGTGAAGACATAGAAGTCGACGCCGAGATCGCGAACGTCGACGTCGAGATGCACCGCGCCCTGCGAGCCGTCGACCAGCACCGGCACGCCCAGCTCATGCGCGATGCGGGCGATCTCCTTGATCGGCGTCACCGTGCCAAGCACGTTCGACATATGGGTGATTGCGACGATCTTGGTTCTCTTCGTCAGGGCGCGCTCGAAGGCGTCAAGCGAGAATGAACCGTCGTCGGCGACGTCGACCCATTTCAAGACCGCGCCTTTGCGCTCGCGATGGAAATGCCAGGGCACGACATTGGAATGGTGCTCCATGACCGAGAGCACGATTTCGTCCCCCTCGCCGATATGGGCAAGGCCGAAGCTGGCGGCGACAAGATTGATCGCCTCGGTCGCGTTGCGCGTGAAGACGATCTCCTCGTGCGAAGACGCGTTTAAGAACCGGCGCACGCTCTCGCGCGCCGCTTCGTATCCTTCCGTCGCAGCGTTGGCGAGATAGTGCAAGCCGCGATGCACATTGGAATATTCATGCTCATAGGCTTGTTGCAACCGGTCGAGCACAGCCCGCGGCTTTTGCGCCGAGGCGGCGTTGTCGAGATAGACGAGCGGCTTGCCGTACGGCCGCTCGGCGAGAATCGGAAAATCGGCGCGCAACGCCGCGACGTCGTAAGGGGCGATGATCTTCGAGACTACCGTCATAGCTTCACGCCCTCGGAGCGCGCCGCGAGCCAGCCGCGCGCCTTGTCGCGCAACGCCTCGCGCAAATGCTCGTCGCCGACCCGCTCGATCGCCTCGAAGCCGAATGCTTCGAGCAACATCGCCTCGGCCTCCTTTTCGGGAATGCCGCGCGCGCGCAAATAGAACAATTGATCAGGATCCAGCGCGCCGACCGTGGCGCCGTGGCCGCAGATCACGTCGTCGGCGAAAATCTCCAGCTCCGGCTTGTTGTTCATGATGGCGGCGGGCGAAAGCAGGATCGCCTGGCTCTTCATGCCGCCGTCGGTCTTCTGCGCGCCAGGCTCGACGATGACCTTGCCCTGGTACACGCCCGTCGCCTCATCCGCGACGATATGCTTATAAAACTCGCGGCTCTCGCCACGCGGCGCGGCGTGATTGACGGTGAGCGTCGTGTCCGCGTGGCGCTTGCCGTCG
>DATGHD010000368.1:0-5572 GCA_035308145.1 Roseiarcus sp. | reverse complement strand
GTCGCGCAAGTCCTGAGAGTAAGGTCCAGCCATTCCTGCTGGCCTCCGTCCAGCCAGCAGGTTGAATCAGAACGCCCCCGATTCGGGAATCCCCCCGCGATTCGGCCTAACCTCCGAACGCTCTAGACGATAGAGCTGATTGAGGAGTAGGAATTCTGCGAGCAATTCTGAGTTAGGAGTTTCGTGATGAGCGCGCGGATTGCGGTACGCCATGTACGTTCCGGTGAAGAGGTTTGCTCGACCTATCCTCTCGCTTTCGTCCATCACGTCCCAAGTTAAAATGGGATGATCCTTACCCATAAAGGCGCTGGTGAACAGCTTTGCGCCGCTTTCGCTGAGTCCTGTCCTCGCTCGAACAAGATCTTCGAGCCGCCGATAACCGCGAAGCAAGATGTTGTCTGGATCGTCCCAAAACTCGCGCGCCAAGTCTATGATACGGCTATCGACAACGGAAAACGGCACGAGGGGCTGGAATTCTCGCCACAAAGTGCCATCGCGGGCTTGTTCTTTGTGACGATCTAAAATGTACTCAGGCCAACAGCTAGGACGAATGGCTTTCGCCGTTGTGATCTTCTCCAAGTCGGCAGCAGTGAGCGCGGACTGATCTAGCCGCTCTATAAGCAGCTCGTCTGTTGTGCATTCATCGATTTCAACGCCATGGGAATCAAGAAGCTGGAGAACCACTGAAAAGCATACCGGCCCTGTTCCACCGTAACCGGAGCTGAAGCCTGATTTCACGGCGATCATGTCGCCAATAGCATTTGTGAGAATCAGGCAGTGTGAATTCTCGAATGAAACTATTCTCGCGTGAACGAGCGAGGTACCGCACTGGAGTAAGCGCAACACAGCCGCCTGGCAATCAAGCGAGGAGCCCGGCACGCCGTGGTACTCGATTCCGGCAACCGCACGGTCCGCTCGCTTTCGCGGCGCGCGAATCGTTGTCTGGGTCGTCCTGGTTCGACCGTTCATGTGCGCTGCTTATGCCCTTTCACGCCGTCACTTCACGTAGCCGTCCGTCTCTCTTCGAGGGCCAGCCGGCACCACTTATACCAACTTCATGCGTCGGGGATTTCGGCGGGTTCCGGGTGGGCCAGAGCCCGTCTCCTTGACACTCCCACCGCTCCCCTATAATTCGTCATCCGTCCGAACTAACTGAAACCCCAGCGCCCGCGATGCTGCAGCAGACGACGCAACCTCGCGTGACGCGGCAGCTTTCCGAGCGGGCGGTTTTCGAGGGCCTGCTGCATAAAGGGCCGATCTCGCGGGCGGATCTCTCCAAGGCGACGGGCCTTTCCAAACAGACCATTTCCGAAGTCGTCGACGGGTTCGAGCAACGCGGCTGGGCGCGGCCGGTCGGGCGCACCAGCGGCAATATCGGCCGCACCGCAATTCTCTACGAGCTTTGCCCGGACAGCGCCTATGTGGTCGGCGTCGACCTTGGCGGCACCAAGGTGACGGCGGCGATCGCCAATATGTCCTGCGCCACGCTCTCCGAGATGACCGAGCCGACCGACCGGCGCGGCGGCGGCGCCATTCTTGATCAGATCGCGAAGCTGGCGGAGCGCCTGGCGCGCGAGGTCAAGGCGCATCCTTCGCGCGTGCTTTCGACCGCGATCGGCACGCCCGGCTTCGTCAACAAAAGGACCGGCGCGATCGAGCTGGCGCCGAATATCGCCGGATTCGACGAGCTCGAGGTCTTGAAGCTTCTGAAGGAAAAGCTCGGCGGCCACGTCATCATCGAGAACGATGTCAATCTCGCTCTGCTCGGCGAGATCTGGCAGGGCTGCGCCAGGGACGCCGCCCATGTCGCGTTCCTTTCCTTTGGCACCGGCGTCGGCCTCGGGCTTGCCGCGAACGGGCGGCTCATTCGCGGCGAGAATGGCGCGGCCGGCGAGATTGGCTATCTGCCGATCGGCGGCGACGCTTTCGCGCCGGAAACGCGGAGCCAGGGCGCGCTCGAATACGAGATCGGCGCCGCGGGCATCATGCGGCGCTACGGCGCGGCGGGCGGCGCGGCGGAGAGCGTGCGTGAGATATTCGATTTATCGGCCGGCGGAGACCCTTTCGCCGAGCGCGTGATCGACGAGACCGCGCGTAACGCCGCGCTTGCTGCGGCCTCCGTCGCGGCTCTGTTCGACCCGCAGCTTCTGGTGATCGGCGGCTCGATCGGCGCGCGCCCGGAGTTTCTCGAGCGGCTCAAGACGCACATCGCGCGCTGCGCGCCGCGGCCTCTAGGAATCCGCGCCAGCGCCTTGCAGAACCGCGCCGGCGTCGTCGGCGCGCTCGCGGTGGCGCTGAACTGGCTGCATGAGGATCTTTTCGGCCTGCCGGACTTGCCGGGCGAATTGCCGCTGCCCAGCCCCAAGACGCTCGGCGACAAGGTTTTTTAGATGACGGCGCCGAACGCTCAACTCATCGCGCGGCTGCGCGAGGCCTTTGACGCGGAGGGCGCGCTCAATCTTCTCAAGCGCGCGATCGGAACCCCAAGCGTCACCGGCGAGGAAGCCGCCTTCGCGGCGATGCTCGCCAAGGAGCTTGCGGCGCTCGGCGCCGAGGACGTGACGCTCAAAGATTTCGCGCCCGGCCGGCCCAATGTCTCAGGCTTGCGCAAAGGACGTCCCGGCGCCGATACGCTGCTCCTGATCGGCCATGCCGATACGGTGCATGTCCGCGGCTGGCGCGAGCATTGGGCGGGGACGGAGCGCGAAAATCCCTTTGGCGCGGCGCTGGTCGATGGCGCGGTCTGGGGCCGCGGCGCCAGCGATCTCAAGGCGGGGATTTGCACGATCCTTTTCGCGGTCCGTACTTTGGATCGCGCAGGTCTCGCGCATGAGCCGACGCTGCTCTTTGCCTTTGTCGGCGACGAAGAGAGCGGCGAAGAGGGGAGCGGCGTCAGCGCCGGCGCGCGCGCGTTCGCCGCCGAGATCGCCAATGGCCAATTGCCGAAGCCGGATTTTGCGATCTATGTCGAGCCGACCATGCTCGACGTCTATGTCGCGCATATGGGCTTCTTCATTTGCGACACCAAAGTTACCGGCAAGTCAGCCTATTTCGGCGTGCCGGAGCTCGGCGTCGACGCCTTGAAGGCGGCCAACCAGGTTCTTTCGGCGCTTTGGCGCTATTCCGACGCGCTGAGCCAAGGCGAGAAACATCCGCTGGTCGGGGCCGGCTTTGTGCTGCCGACCGGGATCAAGGGCGGCGGCTATATTGCGGTGCCGGGCGAATGCACGATCAACCTCATCGCGAAAATTCCGCCGGGCGGGAATCTCGAGACCATCCGCCAAGGCGTCGAGACGGCGGCGCGCGGCGCGGTGACGGACGATCGCGTCACTCTCGACTTCGCGTACCCCGCGGGCCGCGACCATCCGATCGGCGGCCAGCCGTTCGAACGGCTGCCGGACGGCGGGCGGGTGGAGAGGCTCGTAGAGGCGATCCGCGCAGTCAGGCCCGATCGCGGCCGCATCGAGGCCGCGCCTTACTGGTCGGAACTGCCATTCTTCGCCGCGCTTGGCGTGCCCAGCGTCTATTTTGCGCCCGGCGACATCACGATCTGCCATACGCTCGGCGAGAACGTGATCCTGCAAGATTATTACGACGGCATCCTCGCGCTCGCGGCGTTTCTGGCGTCGAGCGAAGAATAGGCCGGCGCGTCGCGCCAGGAGCGCACAAATATTTTTGCCGGATGAGCCGTCATTGCGAGCGAAGGAGCCTCGGCGGTTTCTGGATTGCTTCGTCGCTTTGCTCCTCGCAATGACGAGTTCCTTTGCCGCTTGAAATCTTGACAGGCCTTGCTGCTTCTGTATTAATTCGTCAATCAAACGAACTAAATAGGCGAATCCGCGTGTTGTCTTCCCGCGCGCCGGCCAGTACGCGCGACGGGCGGCGAGGCGCGGGACCTAGAATGAGCGGCGACAGGAGAGGGAGAAAAGTCATGAGCGCAAAGTTGCAGGGGTTCGGCCGTACCCTCGCGGGTCTCGCGATCGGCGGATTTCTCTTGAACGGCGTCGCCGCTTATGCCGGCGAAACGGTCGGCCCGGGCGGCGAAAAGGCGACGCCGTCGAGCGACCTGAAATTGAGCGACGCCGAAGTCGCCAAATTGAAAGAGGGGAAATACACGGCCGCGCTGCTCTGGCACACCTCGTCCGATTTCGTGAATGCAGTCACCGCCGGCGCTACGGACGAATTCAATCGTCTTGGCGTCAGCGTCGTAGCCGAGACCGACGCCGGCTTCGACGCCGCCAAGCAGAAGAGCGACGTGGAGACCATTCTCGCCAAGAAGCCGAGCGCCATCCTGGCGCTGCCACTGGATCCCGTCACCTCGGCCGAGGCCTTCAAGCCCGCGGTCGCCTCCGGCGTGAAGATCGTGCTTCTCTCCAACAAGCCGAAGGACTTCGTTCAGGGCAAAGACTATGTAGCGATCGTCACCGACGATCTCTTCCAGATGGGCAAGCACGCCGCCGACGCGCTCGCCGCCGCCATCGGCAAGAAAGGCAAGATCGCCTGGATCTATCACGACGCCCAGTACTATGTGACCAACCAGCGCGACAACGCCTTCAAGGCGACGATCGAATCCGATTATCCCGACATCAAGATCGTCGCGAGCCAGGGCATCACCGATCCCGCCCGCGCGCAGGACATCGCCCAGGCGCTGCTTTTGAAGAATCCCGATCTCGATGGAATCTACGTCACTTGGGCGGAGCCGGCCGAGGGCGTGCTCGCCGCGCTTCGGGCGGCCGGCAATAAGCATACGAAGATCGTCACTCTCGATCTTTCCGAGCCGGTCGGTCTCGACATGGTCAAGGGCGGCAATGTCGTCGCGATCGCCGCCGACAAGGCCTATGAGCTTGGCCGGGCCATGGCGACCGCGGCGGGCTACGGTCTCCTCAACAAGCCAGCGCCGGCCTTTGTCGTCGCGCCGGTCTTGACGGTTACGAAGGACAATGTCGCGCAGGGCTGGCAGGAATCGCTTCATCGCGACGCCCCGAAATCGATTCTCGACGCGCTGAAGTAGCGCCGCGTCTTCACGGGGCTCGCCGACCGTCACTTAAGAGCGAAGCGACGCAATCCACTCGTAGGACGTCGCCCTATGAATGGATTGCTTCGTCGCTTCGCTCCTCGCAATGACGACGATTAGACCTTGACGCGTCATGCTCTAGCTTGTCCGGGGACCCGCCGGCGCGCTTCGCCGGCGCCCTGCGACCATCCGAGCGCCGCCATGCTGGCCACATTGAAGTCTCTGCCGCCAAGTCGCTATGTCATCTATGTCGGCTTTCTGGCGATCTTCGCGGGTTTCTGCATCATCCTGCGCAACGACGGCTTCGCCAGCCCGGGCAATCTTCTCAACATCGTGCAGCAGACAACGCCCGTCACCGTGATGGCGGTCGGCGCGGTCTTCGTGCTTACCGCCGGCGAAATCGACCTCTCGCTTGGCTCGATCGTCGCCGTATCGGCGCTGCTGGCGGCGATTGTCCTCCCCGATTGGCCCTGGCCGGTCGGCGCCGCGGCGGGGCTCGGCGCGGGCGCCTTGATCGGCGCGCTCAATGGCGCGCTCGTCGCCTATGGGCGATTGCCG
>DATGHD010000367.1:0-2307 GCA_035308145.1 Roseiarcus sp. | reverse complement strand
CAACGCACTTAATCGCAATGATCGCGCGTCATCGCGATCAATTGATCGACCTCGGCGTCTTTGGTTTCGAAGGAGCAGACAAGGCGAAGGAAGGCTTCGCCCTCCCGCGGCGCGACGGAAGGCGCGACGGCGCGAGACGTCCATTCATAGATCCGCGCCCCCGCCGCCTGAAGCGGGGCGATGACGGCGCGCGGGACGATCGGAAAGACCTCGTTGACCTGCCGCGGCCAAGCGAGCCTGACGCCGGGGAGAGCCGCGAGCCCCTGCGCCAGGCGATCGGCCGCGCGATTGGCGCGCTGCGCCAATTGCAGCCATAGGCCGTCTTTCAGATAAGCTCTCATTTGGGCGCCGAGAAAGCGGCCCTTGGAGAGGGTGTGACCGCCGCGTTTGCGTTGGAAGGCGAAGGTTTCGGCGGCGGCTCGATCGAAGAAGATGAGCGCCTCGCAGGCCAAGGCGCCGTTTTTCGTCGCGCCGAAAGAGAGGATATCGACGCCCGCCCGCCAGGACATGGCGGACGGCGTCGCGCCGAGCGCGACGAGCGAATTGGCGAAGCGCGCGCCGTCCATATGCGTCTTCAGGTCGTTTCGATGCGCAAGATCGCAGAGCGCGGCGATCTCATCGAGCGTATAGATCGTGCCCGCCTCCGTCGCCTGCGACAGCGAAAGAGCGCCGGGCTGCACGGATTTGACGAGGCCGCGCGGAAATCTCCCGAGCGTCTCGCGCAACGCGTCGAGCGTGATCTTGCCGCCCTCGCCGGGAATCCCAACGAGCTTGGCGCCGCCGGTGAAAAATTCGGGCGCCCCGCATTCATCGTCGTGAATATGCGATTCCTCGTGACAGAAAACCGCGCTCCACGGCGCGGCGATCGCGCCGAGCGCGAGCGCGTTGGCCCCGGTCCCGGTCGCAAGCAGGAAGGCGGCGACGTCCTTCTCGAAGATTTCGCTGAGCTTCGCCTCTGCGGCCTTGGTGTATTCGTCGGCGCCATAGGCGGCCGAGAAGCCGCGGCTCGAGGCGACGATCGCTTCAAGGATTTCCGGCGCGACGCCCGCCCCGTTATCGCTGGCAAAATTCATCTCTCGGCTGTTCCTAACTTTCCGCCATTGCGCCGACGCCGCGACGCATTAGTCTCTTGTCTTGAGCCAATGCCGCCAAGCTTAAAGCGTCGTCCCGAGCCTTCGCGCAAAAATTTAGAAGACGGGGCTGCGGGCCGCTTGTGCGAGGCGGACAAATCTGGCATGGTCGGCGCAGATAGGACAGTTGTGCTGACCATTTGATGGCGCATTATTTGCGTCGGCGCGCAACAGGCGATGAGGCGATGATCAAGGCCACGGTCTCGAAAGATCGAAAAAAAGCCGCCGCGTAAAGCCTTTGGGCCGCCCGCGATGCGGCCGATAATGTCCAGATCAAACGAACGCCAGCAACAAAGTGACGAACGAACGGCCGGGGAGTTACGGCCGTAAGGGAGCGGGAAGATGACCGACACGGCTCATGGCCCAGGCGCGCTTCGTCGACTGGGCGCGGTCAAACGCCAGAAGTCTTCGTTCCGCTCTTCGCTCGCTGGAGCCGCACCGATGATCGATCCTGCTTTGCCCCCCGCTCAAGGCCTCTACGATCCGACCAAGGAGCACGATTCCTGCGGCGTCGGCTTCGTCGCCGATCTCCAGAATCGCAAGTCGCACGAAATCCTGCTCAAGGGTCTCGAGATCCTCGCCAATCTCGATCATCGCGGAGCGACCGGCTTTGATCCGAGCCTCGGCGATGGTTGCGGCGCATTGGTTCAAATCCCTCATCGCTTCTTTGCCGAGGAATGCTCGAAGCTCGGCGCGGCGCTGCCCGCCGCCGGCCATTATGCGATCGGCCAGTTCTTCATGCCGCGCGATCCTAAGGCGCGGACGGCTTGCGAGAAGATACTCGAAGACGCGGTCGCCGAGGAGGGTCAGGTCCTAATTGGCTGGCGCGACACGCCGGTCGACAACGCCAATCTCGGCGAAGCGGTCAAGGCGGTCGAGCCGGCGCAGCGTCAGCTCTTCATCGGCCGCGGTCCCGCGGTCGTCGACGAGGACGACTTCGAGCGCAAGCTGTTCATCATCCGCAAAGTCGCCTCCAACCGCATCCAGGCCTCTACGGTCGAAGGCGTCGCGGAATATTATCCAGTGTCGCTCTCATGCCGCACCATCGTCTACAAGGGCATGGTGCTGGTCGGCCAACTCGCCGGCTACTACAAGGATTTGCAAGACCCGCGGTTCGAGACGGCGCTGGCCCTGGTTCATCAGCGTTTCGCGACGAATACGTTTCCGTCCTGGCGCC
>DATGHD010000366.1:0-6022 GCA_035308145.1 Roseiarcus sp. | reverse complement strand
CATCCAGCGCTTCGACGTCCGCACCACCGGCCCCAAGGCCGAGGCGCGCGCGCTTTCCGGCGGAAACCTCCAGAAATTCCTGGTCGGACGCGAGGTACTGCAGATGCCCGGCGTGTTGGTGATCAATCAGCCGACCTGGGGCGTCGATGTCGCCGCGGCCGCGACCATCCGCCAAGCCTTGCTCGATCTTTGCGCAAAAGGCGCCGCGGTGCTGATCATCAGTCAGGACCTCGACGAGCTCTTCGAGATTTGCGACCGGATCGCGGTCATTCATACCGGCGAGCTCTCGGCGCCGCTCGCAGCGCACGGGGCGACCCGCGAAGAGATCGGCCTCCTGATGGCGGGCATGGGCGGGGGGAGCGGCCATGCGCATTGATCTCGAGGCGCGGCCAAAACGCTCGACCTTGCGCGAGATTCTGTCGCCGGTGGCGGCGCTGATCGTCGCCATCATCGTCGGCGGGATTGTCGTCGCGATCATGGGCCGCTCGCCGCTGAAGGCCTTCATGGTCTATTTCGTCGATCCGCTGTCGCAATTCTATTCGCTGCAAGCGATCGCCGTGAAAGCCTCGCCGCTGATCCTGATCGCGGTCGGCCTCGCCTTCTGCTACCGCGCCAATTTGTGGAACATCGGCGCGGAAGGACAATTCATCGCCGGCGGCGCGCTTGGCGGCTGGCTCGGCCTCGTCACGCACGACGGCGCTTACCAAGCGATCGGCGGCTGGTGGATTCTGCCGGCGATGATGATCTTTGGGATCATCGGCGGGATCGTCTACGCGATGATCCCCGCCGTCCTTAGGGTCTGGCTGAATGTCTCGGAAATCCTGACCAGCTTGATGCTGGTCTATGTCGCGCAGCTCGGTCTCGACTGGCTGGTGCGCGGTCCGTGGAAAGATCCGCACGGTTTCAACTTTCCCGTCACCGTCAACTTCGATCCGGAGGCGACGCTGCCGATCCTGTTTGATGGCGGCACCCTTCATCTCGGATGCCTGTTTGCTCCGGTGGCGGTTGTCATTGCTGCGATTGTCTTTTCCAAGACGATTTTCGGCTTCCAAGTTCGCCTGGTCGGCTCGTCGCCGAAAGCGGCGCGGTTCGGCGGCTTCGACGACAAGCGCGTCGCGCTCGCCGCTTTCGCCATCTCGGGCGGCCTTGCCGGCCTCGCCGGGATCGCCGAGGTTTCGGGCAAGATCGGTCAGGTCCTCACCTCGATTTCGCCCGGCTACGGTTTCTCGGCGATCATCGTCGCCTTCCTCGGACGCCTGTCGCCTGTCGGCATTTTCATCGGGGGCCTGGTTCTTGCAGTGACTTTTGTCGGCGGCGAGGACGCGCAGATCGCCTTGCAATTGCCCGGCGACCTGACGCTCGCCTTTCAGGGCATTCTCTTGATCTGCGTGCTCGCGGCCGACGTGCTCGCCCGCTATCGGCTGCGGTTTAGATTGGGGGCCGCATCGTGACGTTCGATCCGCAGCAGTTAGAGGCTGTTTTGGTCATTGTCGTCACGGCGGCCACGCCGTTGCTGATGGCCGCCGTCGGCGAATTGGTGGCGGAGCGTTCCGGCGTCTTGAACCTCGGCGTCGAAGGCATGATGATCGTTGGAGCAGCGACCGGGTTCGCGGCCGCCTATACGACGGACTCGACCATCGTCGGCGCTATCGCCGGGACGCTCGGCGGCGCCGTTCTCGCCGCGATTTTTGCCTTCCTCACATTGGGTCTAGCGGCGAACCAGGTCGCCTCGGGGTTGGCGCTGACCATTTTTGGCCGCGGCGTGGCCAATCTGATCGGCGCTGGTTTCGTCGGATTGAAACGCGCGCCTGCGCCGCATCTCTATATCCCGGGCCTTTCCGACATTCCCTTGATCGGCAAGCTCGTGTTCGGCGAAGATCCCTTTGTCTATTTCGCGCTTATCTTGACCGGCGGCGTCGCCTACTGGCTGATGCGAACAAGGGCAGGCCTCACCTTGCGCGCGGTTGGCGACAATCATAGCTCGGGCCATTCGCTTGGCGTCCCCGTGCGCCGCGTCAGGCTTCTCGCGGTTCTGTTCGGGGGCGCCTGCGCGGGCCTTGCGGGCTCCTATCTATCGCTTGCCTATACGCCGTTCTGGTCGCCCGACATGACCGCGGGGCGCGGCTGGATCGCGCTCGCTCTCGTCGTCTTCGCCTCGTGGAAGCCGTGGCGCGCGCTGGCCGGCGCGGTGCTTTTCGGCGGCGTCGACGTGCTGCGACTGGTCTTCCAAACCTGGGGCGTGCCGATTGCGCCGCAATTTCTCGCCTCGCTCCCATACCTGACCACGATCGCGGTGCTCGTCGTCCTGTCGATCCGCGACATTCGCGGCGCGGCCTCGCCGGCCTCGCTCGGCGTTCCCTTCATTCCCGACCGCTGACGATAAGGGAGGGAACGCTTTTTGTTGCTTGGCCGCCGCGCGGTCGTAAAGTTGGACCTTAAGACGCGCGGCCGCTTAAGGGAGGAAAACCGGATACGGCCGCCGGGACTGAAGTCGTATCGGTCGGAACTTGGGTTGAGGTGAACGGGAGAGGTTTAATGCGCAAAGTTATCACCGCCGCGGCAGTCGCGGCACTATCGCTGGCTTTCGCCGGCGCCGCTCAGGCGGCGGACAAGGTGAAGGCCTGTTGGGTCTATGTCGGGCCGATCGGCGACTTCGGCTATTCCTATCAGCACGACCAAGGCCGGCTCTTCGCGGCCAAGGAATTGGGCGACAAGGTCGACGCCACGACCTATCTGGAAAACGTGCCGGAGAGCGACAGCGAGCGCGCCTTTGAGCAATTGGCTCGGTCCGGCTGCAACATCATCTTCGGCACGTCTTTCGGCTTCATGGATCCGATGTTGAAGGTCGCCAAGAAATTCCCGAACGTGAAGTTCGAACACGCGACCGGCTACAAGCGCGCGCCGAATCTCGCGACCTATGCGGCGAAATTCTACGAAGGCCGCTATGTGATGGGCCAGATCGCCGGGAAAATGACCAAGACGAACACGATCGGCTACATCGTCTCGTTTCCGATTCCGGAAGTTGTTTCCGGCATCAACTCCTTCGAGCAAGGCCTGAAGACGACCAATCCGAACGCGAAGATCAAGATCGTCTGGGTCAGCACCTGGATGGATCCAGGCAAGGAGGCGGACGCGGCCAAGGCGCTGCTCGCCGGCGGCGCAGACATTCTAACCCAGCACACCGATTCCACCGCGCCGCTCCAGGAGGCGGAGAAGGCTGGGAAGCTCGGCTTCGGACAGTCGTCCGACATGATGAGGTTCGCGCCCAAAGCGCAATTGACGGCGAACACCGACAATTGGGGCCCTTACTACGTTTCGAGGCTCAAGGCGGTCCTGGACGGAACCTGGAAGTCCGAGGACACCTGGAACGGCATCGGCAAGGGCATGGTCGTGCTCGCGCCTTTCGCCAATATGCCTGACGACGTGAAGGCCATGGCCACCAAGACCACGGCCGATATCGCGTCAGGAGCGCTCAACCCGTTTGCCTGTCCGGTTCTCGATCAGTCGGGCAAGGACCAATGCAAGCCGGGCGACAAGGCGCTGGAAGACGGCCAGATCCTTGGCATGAACTGGTATGTGCAGGGCATTGACGAGAAAATCCCGCAATAAGCGGGCGGCTTAATAAATGTTCATGGAGGCGGCCTTCCGGCCGCCTCTTTTCTTTGTGACAGAACTTTTCGCCCGGCCTCCGGGTTTCGGCAGTGGCTGTTGCGCCCTTGGCGGGCGCGCGGCCGACGCGTATAGGACCCCCCAATGCCGGCGCCGCGCTGCGCGGCGAACGAGAGGCCGACGAGCCGATGAGCGAACCCATGCGTTTGAAAGGCGGGGAGGTGGACGCCGCCTCCAAGAAGCAGGCCCAGGAAGGCGGCCTGTGGGAAATCATCAAAGTCATCCTTCAGGCCGTGGTGATCGCCATCGTCATCCGGACCCTTCTGTTCCAGCCCTTCAACATCCCCTCCGGCTCGTTGATCCCGACGATCGACATCGGCGACTATGTCTTTGTCTCCAAATATTCCTACGGCTATTCGCATTTCTCGCTGCCGTCGTTCCTCGACTGGTTTTCCACTGAGATGCCGGGACGAATCTTCGCTTCGCAACCGAAGCGCGGCGACGTGATCGTGTTCAAGCTGCCGCGCGACAACGAGACCGATTACATCAAGCGGCTGATCGGCCTGCCCGGCGACAAGATCCAGGTGGTTCACGGCCGGCTCATCATCAATGGCCAGATGGTCGAGCGAGAGCCCTTGCCGCCCTATGTGACGAGCGATCATTTCGGACGCCAGGTCGAAGTCCCGCATTATCTCGAGACGCTGCCCGGCGGGGTCAAGCACGAGATCATTCAGATCGAGGGCGACAACGGCTTCTATGACAACACCGACGTCTATGAAGTGCCGCCCGACCACTATTTCATGATGGGGGACAACCGGGATAATTCGACGGATTCGCGCGTTCCGGCTGATCGCGAGGGCGTCGGCTACGTGCCCTTCGAGAATTTGATCGGCAAGGCCGAGGTCATCTTCTTCTCCGTAGGCGACCAAGCTCCAGCGTGGGCTTTCTGGCGCTGGCCGTGGACGGTGCGTTGGAATCGCTTGTTCACGCCCGTTCATTAGAAATGGCGAAGCGGGCAAGGGTTTCTTTCGCGGAGCTTGAGGCTCGACTCGACTATCGCTTCAAAGACGCTTCGCTCGCAGAACGCGCCTTGACCCACCTCTCCGCGACGCCGGCCGCCGCGAGCCGGCTTGCATCGTACCAGCGGCTCGAATTCCTCGGCGATCGCGTGCTCGGCCTTGCCGTCGCCGATATGCTCTATGCAGCCTTCCCGGAGGCGGGCGAGGGGGAGCTTTCGATCAGGCTTGCCGCTCTTGTCAGGCGCGAGGCCTGCGCGGAAGTCGCCGCCGAATGGGGCGTCGGACCGCATTTGCGGCTCGGCGCCGGCGAAGCGCAGGGCGGCGGGCGCAAGAAGACGGCGATCCTCGCCGACGCGTGCGAATCCCTGATCGCTGCCGTCTTTCTCGACGGCGGTTTTGCGGCGGCCCAGGCGCTGATCGAACGCGCTTGGACGGCGCGCATGCGCTCAAGCGCCGCGCCGGAGCGCGACGCCAAGACCGCGCTGCAGGAATGGGCGCAAGCGCGCGGCCTCGCGGCGCCTTCCTACGATGAAATCGAGCGCTCTGGGCCGGACCATGCGCCGAAATTCACCGTCCGCGTGCAGCTCGAAGGATTTGAGTCGGAGATTGGCGCGGCGTCTTCGAAACGAGCGGCCGAGCAGGCTGCGGCGCGCGCCTTCATGGCGCGGCGAGACGTTTGATGAGCGAGACGACTTGCGGCTTCGTCGCCTTGCTCGGCGCGCCAAACGCCGGCAAGTCGACGCTGATCAACGCATTGGTCGGCGCCAAGGTCGCGGCGGTGTCGCGCAAGGCGCAAATGACCCGCGCGCCGACGCGCGGCATCATCATCGAAGGCGCGGCGCAAATCATTTTCGTCGACACGCCGGGGCTCTTCGCGCCGAAACGCCGGCTCGATCGCGCGATGACCGACGCGGCCTGGGCGGCGGCCGCCGACGCCGACTGCCTCGTGCTTCTCGTTGACGCGCGGGCGGAGGCTAGCGCGCGCGCCGATGCGAAGGACGATGAGGCGGCGGAGGTCTTTCGCCGGCTTGCGGCGTTGCGGAAGCCGAAGGCGCTGGCGCTGAACAAGATCGATGCGGTCGAACGCGCCAAGCTGCTCGCTCTCGCCGCCCGCCTCAATGAGCAGCTCAAGTTCGACGAGACCTTCATGATCTCGGCCTTGACCGGCGATGGCTTGCCCGAGTTTCGCCGGTCGCTCGCCAAGATGATGAAGCCCGGTCCTTGGCTCTATCCCGAGGATCAGATTTCCGACGCGCCGTTGCGGGCGCTGGCGGCGGAAATCACCCGCGAAAAACTGTTCGAGCGCTTGCATGACGAATTGCCGTACCAAGCGACGGTGGAGACCGATCAATGGAAGGAATTGCCGGACGGTTCGGCGCGGGTCGAGCAAACGA
>DATGHD010000365.1:0-2275 GCA_035308145.1 Roseiarcus sp. | reverse complement strand
TGCTGGAGCGGTTCGGGCTTTCCCTGACGCTCGCGATCCCGCTGGCGTTAATTGTCGGCGTCGGCGGCGGGGTCATCAACGGACTTCTCACGTCGCGCACCGGCGTCAACGGCTTCATCGTCACGCTCGCGACCGGTTCGGCCTTCGCCGGGATCAACCACGGACTGACCCAGTCACGGCCTTTTCACGGCATTCCCAAGGCCTTCGTCGCCCTTGGCGATAGCCGATGGGGGTTCATCCCGGCGCTGATGTGGCCGCCTCTGGCGGTCGCGCCGCTGCTGGGCCTTTTTCTCTACCGTCTCAAGGCCGGCCGCTGGCTGTTGGCGGTTGGCGGCAATCCGAGCGCCGCTCAGCTCTCGGGCATTTCGACGAATGCCGTAGTGACGCTCGCGCACGCCATATCGGGCGGCCTGTCCGGATTGGCCGCGATTCTCGCCGTCGCGCAGCTCGGCGCGGCGCAACCGGAAACAGGCGCCGGATGGCTCCTGGTCTCGTTTGCCGGGCCCATCATCGGCGGCGCGTCCCTGGCCGGCGGCTCGGTGTCGATCACAGGCACGTTTCTGGCTGTGCTGGTGATCGCGCTGATCGAAAACGTCCTCGTGCTCACGAATGTGGACCCATACTGGGTCCAGTTCATGCTCGGGGCGCTGCTCATGCTCACCGTTGCGATCAACCGCTGGCGCGCCATTCGCGCCGCAAGGGGCTGACCATGCGGCTCGGCGTCGACAACGTAACCAAGAGGTTCGCCAACATTCTCGCGCTCGACGGCGTCTCGATGGAGTTCGCGCCCGGCGAGATTCACGCCTTGATGGGCGAGAACGGCGCGGGCAAATCGACGCTGATCAAGATCATAACCGGGGTTCAGAAACCCGACGCGGGATGCCTCTTTCTCGACGGTCGTCGCGCCGATTTCGCCTCGCCGCGCGAGGCGCTGGCGGCTGGCGTCAGCGCGGTGCATCAGGAACGCAACCTCATTCCGCTGTTCTCGGTCGGCGAGAACATCATGCTCGAGCGCCTTCCGACGAGAAGCGGTCTGATCGACTATGCCGAAATCGACCGGCGCGCACGCGAAACGCTCGATCTGCTCGATCCCGGAATCGACACCCGCGCCAAGGTGGCGAGCCTTTCGGTCGCGCAAATGCAGCTGGTCGAGATCGCCAAGGCGCTTTCGCTCAAGGCGCGCGTCCTGCTGCTCGACGAACCGACGGCTTCGATCACGAACCACGAGGCGGCGGCGCTGTTCGCCGTGCTGAAACGTCTAAAGAGCGACGGCGTCGCCATTGTGTTCGTCTCGCACAAGCTCGACGAGGTCGTGGCGATCTCCGACCGCGTCAGCGTCCTCAGGGACGGTCGCGTCGCCGCGGCCGGCGAGCCGATCTCACAAGTGACGCGGTCGAGGCTGGTTTCGCTGATGATCGGCCGCGAGGAGCGGCGCGCCGAAATCTCGCGCGACCATGCGCCCGGCGAGACGGCGCTGGAGCTTGTCGAAGTCTCGACCTCGCATGGCCATGCGAACGTCAGTCTGGCCTTGCGGCGGTTCGAGATTCTCGGGCTCTACGGACTTGTCGGGGCCGGGCGGACCGAGCTGGCCAAGGCGATCATCGGCGTTGGCGAAATCAAGAACGGCCGTCTTCTGGTCAATGGGCGCCTCGTCGTCATTCGCAATCCGCACGAAGCCCTGACGCGTCACCGCATCGGCTATGTCAGCGAGGACCGTAAGGGTGAGGGCCTAATCCTCAGCCATCCAATCAGCGCCAATATCGCCATGACAATCTGGCGACGGATCGCATCGGTTCTCCAGCTTGTCAGGCCGTCCGCGGAACGGCGCGCCGTCGAGCCTTTCGTCGACCGTCTCGCCATCAAGGCGGCTTCGCTCAATCAGCCGGTCGGCGCGCTTTCTGGCGGCAACCAGCAAAAAGTCTCCATCGCCAAATGGTTGGCGGCTGAGACCGACGTCCTCATCGTCGACGAACCTACGGTTGGAATCGACATCAAGACGAAGGTCGAACTGCACGAACTCATCGGCGAACTGTCGCAGCGAGGCGTGGCGGTGCTCTTGATCTCCAGCGATATGGCGGAAATGATCGCGCTCGCCGATCGCATTGTCGTCATGTACGACTTTGCGATCGCCGGCGAAATCGAAAACGATCGCCACTACGAGACGATGAGCAAGGCGATCATGGCAATGATCCATCGCGGCGAAGCCGCGCCGCAATCGGTCGGCGACAATGGCCACGCCGCGGGCTAATCAACCCCCGCTCTACGAGCGCATTTA
>DATGHD010000364.1:0-2033 GCA_035308145.1 Roseiarcus sp. | reverse complement strand
CCGATCGTTCATTTCGGTCATTCTCGGCGGCTTTGGCGGCGAAGTCGCCGCGGCGACGGGCGCGGCGGAGCAGCGGCCGGTCAAGCAAGGCTCGGCCGACGACGCCGCCTTCATCATGAAAAACGCCTCCAAGGTCATCGTGGTGCCGGGCTACGGCATGGCGGTGGCGCAGGCGCAGCACGCCCTTCGCGAAATGGCCGACGTCCTCAAGAAGGAAGGGGTGGAGGTGAAATACGCCATTCACCCCGTCGCCGGCCGCATGCCGGGCCATATGAACGTTCTGCTCGCCGAGGCGAATGTCCCTTATGATGAGGTCTTCGAACTCGAGGACATCAACAGCGAATTCGCGCAAGCGGACGTCGCTTACGTGATCGGCGCCAATGACGTGACCAATCCGGCCGCCAAGACCGATCCGAAGTCGCCGATTTACGGCATGCCAGTGCTCGATGTCGAAAAGGCCAAGACCGTACTCTTCGTGAAGCGCGGCATGGGATCCGGCTACGCCGGCGTCGATAACGAGCTGTTCTTCCGCGACAACACCATGATGCTGTTCGGCGACGCCAAGAAGGTCACCGAGTCGATCGTCAAGGCGCTGGCGCATTGAACCTGCTTCTCCACGCGGGAGAAGCGCCGCCTCAAATGGAAGGTTACGCCAGCGCGGTCTCTGCATTTCAAAGCGACGGCGTTGCAATATTTTGCCGCGTCGCGACATTGGAAACGGTCCATTCCGTTGCGGACGCTTTTTCCAGCGTCTCTGGCGAGCCTGGGCGAAGAAGCTTTGCCTTGGTCCCGACGGTACGCAGCCTGATCGCCGTCGACGGCGCCCTTGGTCAATTGGCGGGGTTCCTCGGGCGAGGCGAGATGAAGCCGGTTCGCGTTCTTTTTTTCGACAAGACGCCGAAAGTCAATTGGTCTGCGCCATGGCATCAGGACCGGACAATCGCCCTCAAGGAGCGGGTCGACGCGCCGGGGTTCGGCCCCTGGAGCGTCAAAGACGAGATTGTTCATGTCGAGCCGCCTACGGCCCTGCTCGAGAATATGCTGACGCTCAGACTGTTCCTGGACGATTGCGGCGCCGATAATGGCCCATTGGAAGTCGCCTGCAACACGCATACGCTCGGCCGCGTCCCGTCCCAGGACGCAGCCGTCTTGGCGCGCCAATCGCGACGCTTCGTGGCGGTCGGCGAAGCAGGCGACGTTTTGGCAATGCGCCTGCTCGCCCTCCATAAATCCGACCGCGCGACGAACCCGTCGCGCCGTCGCGTCTTGCATGTCGACTATTGCGGCGAGAGTCTGCCGGCGCCGCTGCATTGGGCGGGAGAAGATTAAAATCGAGCCGCGCAAATCAGATGACGCTACGGCTGAGCATGCGCCGACCGCAGATCAAGATCATGACTCTCTCGATCGCCACATGCCTTCTGATTTATCTCGCTGTCGTTGCCGCTGTTGCTCTCAACCAACGCAAGCTGATGTATTTCCCGCAGAGCGGCGACGTCGCGCCGACCGACGCCGGCCTGCCGCAGGCGCAGGTCCTCGAGCTCGAAACGGCCGACAAAGAGACGGTGGTCGCCTGGTACATCCAACCGGCGTCCGGCAAGCCGACCATCCTCTACTTTCACGGCAACGGCGGCGGCCTGGAGCTGCGCAATGTCCGCTTTCAGAAATTGACTCGGACTGGCAATGGCCTCCTCGCCGTCGAATATCGCGGCTATGGCCATTCGACCGGCAGCCCGAGCGAAGAGGGGCTCTTGCGCGACGGCGAAGCCGGCTACGCCCGCGCTTTGGCGTTAGGCGTGTCGCCCGACCGGCTCGTCGTCATGGGCGAATCGCTCGGGAGCGGCGTCGCCATCGCGCTGGCCGCGCGCCATCCCATCGGCGCGCTCGTGCTCGATTCGCCGTTCTCTTCGGCGGTCGATGTCGCGGCGGCGCATTACTGGTTCCTGCCGGTGCGGCTGTTGATGCTTGATCAATTCCGTTCGAACGAAAGGATCGGCGCCGTCCATGCGGCGCTCATGGTGGTTCACGGCGCCGCC
>DATGHD010000363.1:0-5734 GCA_035308145.1 Roseiarcus sp. | reverse complement strand
CGCGCTGTTTCGCGAATAGCTGACGTACCAAGCGCCGAGAATCGCCAGCGTGACCAATGTAATGAGCGAAAACGCGCCCGCCCTCATCGCGAAGGAGCGGCGCACCGCCGCCATATTGGTCGAGACCCAGCCGGCCTCTCCGAAGACGACGTTGGTCAGCAAATCGTGCAGGAAGTAGCTCTTGCCGCCGCCGGAAAACGCCGCGGCGCCGAAGCTTTCGACGCCGAAGCTCTTCTGCAAGGCGCCGATCACCGCGTCGAAAGGCGTGCCCTCTTGAGTGCCGGACGTGAAATAGAAGCCGCGCAACGTGACGTTGGTCTGGTAGCGCGTCGGCTCGAAGATGCGATTGAGAAAGTCGTTGATCGGCTTCTTCAACGCGCTGATCTGGGCCGGGAAACCGAACAGGATCGCCCTCGCGCGTAAGTCCGGCTCCTCTTGCAACCGTTCGGGCATGCGTTCGATCAGACGCTGCACAAGGAGATCGATCTCGCCTGGGACCAAGGCGATCTGATTGGCCTTCTTGTCGGCCGTTTGGAACGTCGCCCCCCAGACCGCGCGCCGCTTGACCTCATCGAGGTCGACGAAATATTGCGTGAAGCCGACGACGAGATCCATCTTGGTGAAGATGGCGTAGACCGGCAAGCTGATCTTGAGCTCGTCGTAAAGCTCGGCCAGACGCTTGCGAATCGCGTCGGCATGCGCGTTCACCTCGGCCGGCGACAATTTGACGATGTCGTCAATGCTAATTGCGACGAGGACGCCGTTGATCGGCTGGCGCGGCCGGTTCTTGCGCAACAAGTCGAGGAAGGCGAGCCAGCTCTTGCGGTCGGCCCTGGCGTCGGAATCCTGCGTCGTATAGCGGCCCGCAGTGTCGATCAGCACGGCCTCGTCGGTGAACCACCAGTCGCAATAACGCGTGCCGCCGACGCCCTGAATGGCGCGCGCGGCGCTGTCGCTGGCGAGCGGGAAGCGAAGCCCCGAATTGATCAGCGCGGTTGTTTTGCCGGCACCGGGCGGGCCGATGATCAGGTACCAAGGCAGGTCATAGAGATAATTTGCGCTGGACTTGCTGCTGCGTTTCAGCGTCGCCAGCGCGTCCTGCATCTTGTCGGCGAGCACCGGCGCGTCGGTCTCTTCGGGCGCAGGCGCGGTCATCGCCTCTTCGAGCGCCTTGGCGGCGCGACGGCGTTTGATGATGCGATAGGCGATGGTCGCGCCGACGATCGCGAAGAGAACAGAGATGATCAGGAGGCGCAGCCAAACGCTCTCAAAGGGTTCAGCGTCGCCAACGAAGATGATGGGGCCTGCGAACCAAACCACGGCGGCGAAAATGAGCGCGCCGAGGACCATCAAGCCGATCCAGACCCAGGCCATGGCGTTCATGTGAAAGAGCACTCCCGGCGCTTGATCATGTCAGCGATCTTTAGTCGGCGCGCGGGATGGAGATTTCCACCCGCCTGTTCTTGGACTTGTTCTCCGGCGTGTCGTTTGGCGCGATCGGATTGTCCGATCCTTTGCCCGCCACTATGACCCGCTCGGGCTTCGACAATCCCGGCTTGAGCATTGCCGCCACCGATTTGGCCCGCGCCTCGGAAAGCTCCCAGTTCGAAGGAAAGGTTACGGTCTTGATCGGATCCGTGTCGGAATAGCCATCAACATGGATGTCGCCTGGCTCCTTCTCCAGGGTTTTGGCGATCTTGGCGGCGATCGGCGCGAAAGACGCGCTCACCTTGGCTTCGCCGGAAGGAAAGAGAACGACATTGCCGATGCGAACGAAGATCGTCGTGGCGGTCTGATCCGCCGACAGTTTCCCCGCCATGATTTCATCGGCGAGAGCGGCCCGTATGCGCTCGAGTTGGGTCGACACGCGCTTGGGCGGATCTGGCGGCGGTTTGACTACCGTTTCGCGGGCGATGGTGAGTTCGGTGTTTGGCGTCAGCCCCGCCATTTTCAGCGCCAGCGCCTCGGCTTCGTCGCTGAGGAAATTGCGCAACACCAGATAAACGCCGAGCAGGATGAGGCAGGCCAGGGCCGCCCCCGACCAGACGGGAACACGGAAACGGTTGGCGACAAGGGCGATCGTCTGGCCGCGCCAGTGCGGCGAAAGGTCCTCGATCGTCTTCGAATGGACGCGACGAATCGTTTCATAGATGTCGCGACGAATGCCCTGCAGCGTGCCGACGCCGCCGGCCGAGGTGCGATAGACGCCCTCGAAGCCGAGAGAGAGGCAGGCGTGCATCACCTCGAGCAAGCCGATATTCAACGCCGGATTCTGCTTGGCGCGATCAAGCTCCTGGAAGAACCGCACGCCGCCGGTGCGCTCGCCAAAGAAGCGGACCAGCATGCTGTATTTGGTCCAGAGATGCCGATCGTCGGTCGGCAGGTTTTGGACGATGTCGTCGGCCGTAGCGGCGAGCGCGTATTTGGCGGCGTTGATCTGTTCCGTCGCCACGCCCGCGGCCTTGGCGTCATTCTCGAATTGCGAGATCGATTGGGCGACCTGATCCATCAGCTGGCCTGAGCCCGCTCGCGACAGCGAAGCGCGCAACCGTCCGAGCAGCAGAAGCAGCGAGGAGGCCGCGCGCATCAACGGATTTGAGGCGACCGAGACGATATCGACGGGAATATGCGGGGAAGCGGGCGCCGGAACCAACGGCTCGCCGCCGCGCTGCGCTTGAAGATAGGGATTGGCGGCTTGAGGCGTCGGACTTTGCGCCCAGCCGTCCCAATTGGGCTGCTGACCCGGCGGCGGCGGATAGCCGCCCGGCGGTTGATAAGGCGGCGGCTGGCGCGATTGCGGCGGCGGCGAATTGGCGGGCTGAGGCGGCGGCGGATAGGAGACGGGCGGATTTGGCGCGCTCGCCGGCGGGGCGCCGCCCTGCCCAGGCCCTGGACGGCGTCCGCCGGGATTAGGCCTGATGATCGTTCGGTCTCTGCGGCCGAACGGGTCGTCGGGGTTGCTCATCGCCTGTCTTCCCTAATCGCCCAGAGCTCCATCTGCAGCTCCGGCCAGTCGCCGGCGAAATGCATCCCAAGCGCGCTCGCCACGCTGAACTCCGGCCAGAGCGGCGAGGTACGATCGAGATAAAAATAGACGTGGTCGGAAATGGCGCGAATTTGCGGCGGCGGCGTCGGCAAATGCACCAGGTTCACGCCCGGCAGGTGGGCGTGAACGATTTCGTTCATCTTGGTGTTAGGACCCACTTTCAGGACAGCCGGCAACTGCTGCTGGATTTCGATCAGCGGCCGTCGCGCCGAGACTTCGAGAATGAGCGTCGCGTTGCGGAACAGCGTGCGGTCCTTGATCGTCGAGATATAGGCGTTCTGAGCGCGCTCGATGAGCTCGAGGCGGATGGCGCGGCGATCGAGACGCGCGCTCAGGAAGTCCTGGATGTCGCGCAGGACCGGCGCGAACGTGATCTCCAGGTCGTCATGAAAATAGGCGTTGTAGTCGCGGGCGCGGCGCTCGCTCGTGGCGAAGGTCGCGAGCTCGCCGACGATCCGCAGAAACTCCTCATAGAGGCGCTCGGGATGCACGTAGCGCGACAGCCGGAAATGCTTGAGGACCGGGATCTCGCGATTGAGCATTTGCAACATCAGATAGTCGGCGCTCTGCAATCCGCCGCCGGCGGTCGCGTCGCTGGCGTAGCGGGCGAGTTCGTCGAGCTTGTTGCCGATCCAGCCGATCACCCGATCAAGCCACCCTTCCACGGTCGGATGAGCGGAGCAAACGAGAACCGGCGGAGCGAACTTCTCGTCGAAAACGATCGTGCGGTCATGCACCTCGACGATTCTCGCGATCGGCAGGCCGACGAAACCGGGCTTGGCGGTCTTGCGGATTTCATAGGCGAGCCGCGGGTAAGCGACATCGATCTCCTCTTCGATGCGAAGATGCGAGGTCGAGTCGACAACCGTCTCGGCGGCCGCGACGAAACGCGCCGCCGTGTCCGCGCCGTCGGGCGACACTTCGCGCGAATTGTTGGTCTTGGCCGGCATCGCCAGCCACACGAGCTGGCCCGCCGCGGTCTCCGGCGCTTCGATCGGGGCAGGCGGCGGACTATCGGCAGGATAGTCGAAAATGGTTCCATCCGGCATCACGCCGGCGGCCCGCCGCAAGCCGAACTTGCTTTGCTGGGCCAGGTCGCGATCGACTTCGAGAAGGGCGAAGCCCCAAGGGTAGGGCGTGACATGGCGCGTTCGGCTCTCGAGAAGATTTTCAAGATAGCGATCGGCCTGCTGCAGGTGATGGGGGCGCAGGAACAGCCCTTCCGACCAATTGACCTTTGCGTACCACGACATGGTCGAAATACCCCGCTTGCCCCAACGTTCGCCGGCTAGCGCGACGGATCGCCTGATCGGTCAGGCGAAAGAGCGGCGACGCGCTTTACGGCTCCTTTTTCTGTAACCGGTCATAACTCTCGGCGAAGAGCGTCATGAACGCATCGCTGAGCCGCCCGTCGCTCCGTTTCGTCTTGGCGCGCCAGCGCTCTGCATAAACGTCCCAAAGTTTAGCCTTACGGGACCCAACGAGCCCGCCGAGGCCGCGTTCGGCCTCCACCGAACGATCGATCTTCTCCGGGGCGAGGTCCTCGAAAAGCGCCTCGAGCGCGGCCTGCATCGCGCCAAAGGTCTGGATCTGGTGGGCTTTGAGGTCGGCGAAGCTCCGCTCCACCGCGGTTTGGGCGTTCAAATAGTTTCGGGTCGGCGGTCCGAACATGATGGAGAGCGCCTCCTCCGGCGAGGCGGTGAACTTCAAAGGGTTGTTCTCAAGGGCCCTGATCATCGTGCGATTGGCGCTTCGCATCACGCCCTTGGTCTCCGAGCGCGAGGACAGCATCTGCGCAAGATTATGCGCCAACAGACGCAGGACCACGCCAATATCATCGGCGATAGCCGCCGGATCGCGGCCCTCGAAGGCCCGTTCGGCGATCCCTGCGGCCCGCGCAATCCGCATCAAGAGTTCGGCGTCCTTCGCCGGCGTTTGGCCGGGCGGAAGCTGCGAGGCCGCAAGGGGTGGGAGCGCGGGCGGCCCAACGGCCGGCGGGGACTTTGCGACGACAGGCGGCGGCAGAGGGTTGGCCTCGGCGATTTCCGGCCTCTCCTCCGCAAGCTCGGGCCGCGGAGCCGGCCGACGCGGCGTCGGGGCGGCGGGCGCGACGGGCTCCATGACCGGGAGCGGCGTGGGCCGGCCGCGCAGCCAATCGTCTTCCGGCGCGACAGCGGGGGGCGCGGCGAAGTCATCCACCGGGGCTGCCGGTATGCCGGAGGCGAAGTCGAGGAAATCCGGCGTCTTCGGGCGCACCGGCGGCGGCATATAGGCGCGGCGATCGTCCGGCGCTGCGGCGCCGTCGCCGCTCCAGGGATCGGCGCCCGTCGCTTGGTCAAACTGTCCTGTCCCTCCAGGAACGGATGCGGCGAAATCCGCCTGGCCCTCCACCTCGACCGCAATGATGTATTGACCGATCGTCAGCCTGTCGCCATTGCGCAAAAGATGAGGGCCGCTGAGCCTGAATTGCGCGCCGTTAACGAAGGTGCCGTTGGTCGAGACGTCGTGGAGCCAGTAGCCGCCATCGCGAAAGCGAATCTCGCAATGTTTGCCCGAGACAAGGCGGCTGGGATCAGGCAGCGTCCAATCGAGATGCTGGTCGCGGCCGATGTCGAGACCCCTGCCCTGAACCTGGACGCGCAATGGCCCGCCGTCCGGCAATCGATCCAAATTCTCGATTGACAGACG
>DATGHD010000362.1:0-5603 GCA_035308145.1 Roseiarcus sp. | reverse complement strand
ATTCATGCGCCCGATCAAAATCGCCGCGCCCATCATGCCAGAGCGCTTGCAAGGGGAGGCTGAGGCCCGACGGAGGCGAGTCCGATTTGAGCGAGGCGCGGAAGGCGGCGAGGTTCATGGGCGGGGGGGCTCGGAAGCCTTAAGGAGATTTCTAACAGATAGGTTTGTGTCCGCGAAAGCCTAGAGCGCCAAATGTGACGCGCGAAGCAGGCGAAGACGTCGCCCCATTGACTGGCTACTCCCAAAACGGGTTAGGCGTTGTTTTGCCGGAGCGATATCTCCGGTAAATCCAAGGTCGTTGAGATCTCTTCGCCCCAGTTTTTCAAAAGTTTAAGATGGATTTGGCGCCGTGGCTCGTCCAAACGCAACTCTTCGATCGCCGACACGAAATCAAATGCGATGTACTTGACCATGCCGTCGCTGCCGACGATCGCCAGCCTGAAGAAATCATGGAATACGACGTGACCGGCGCCTCTGACATAAGTCCGCTGACAAGGAAATATGGAGAGTTCCGATATCGCCGGCTTTGGACTGAACTCGACCAAGTATAATTTACCGAAATATATTATAAACAACGATTGTTCTGAATACCCATCGAGAATTTCATTTCGATCGTCATTTACGTTTCTCGCTTGTACCTTTATGCCGATCCTGACGCCGTCCGCCATTGCGACAAGCACCGCCGCCTCGCCTACGTCGGGGGTCAAGAAGTCGTCGAGGGATGAAAGAACAATATCCGCCCCTGCGACCTCGTCCATCGCGCACCACCTTGCGCGCCACGGCGCTTGTGCTCTAAGCGACATTGCTCAATAGCCCGACCCGGCCTTGCGTCCCTTTCATAGTCGGAAGGATCGTCCAAATCCAGTTGTCGTCGAGGTCGACCGAATGGACAATCTGTCGCCTGAGCACTCGCTCGAATCTCTGGCGCCGCAGCCAGCACCGAGCCAGTTTCGCATTCAATGCGATGACATCCAATCGGCCCATCACCTTTCCCGTGTTTTTGACGGCGACTTGCCAGTGTTCTTGGCCGCCAGAACAAATTCATATTCGCGAAATTCGACGAGCGCCTCTCGGCCTTCGTACTCGGGATGGCTGGCGATCGCTTCGACTTTGCAGCGCGCAAGCGAGGCGGATTGGAAGCCATACCGGTCCCATTGAAAAAATTCTATAAATGACAGAACAAGTCCCTCTTTCGGGAACAGCGTCGGACGCTCCCAGTATCGGTTGCCGTCCTCGCTCGGCTTGCTCATCATCATGTTCAGTTCGGTTACGTACGATCGCGGGATCGCCAGAATGTCACGTATCGGGTCGGCGAAGAAATAGTGATCCGGCGGAAGCGCTAACTTGAGGGGACGGCATACCAGCGCGAAGAGTAATCTTCGATCAATCAGCTCGAAACTTTCGAGCGGCTCGCGCTCGCGAAGATCGGCGACCTGGCCTAAAAAATAGGAATTCCACAGATGTTGCTTCGCGTCGAGGTAGCGAAGCAGGTTGTCGGTCACTACGCGCCTGACCATCTAAGATATCCTCTTTCAGCCGGTGGAAATTCGCGAGTGGCAAGTTGCCGCCCACCGCGCATTTCCGTCGAGTTGGTACGAGGAGCTTGTCGCACCAAAATCTTGATGCTCTGTCATGCCGCGGCGATCCTATGGACGGAGGCGCCGGCGCGCTGCAAGGAGGCGCGACGGGCAAAAAATCGAATCCAAATGTTTTTGCGCGTAACGCGTTGATATCGCCCGAAGGGAGAAATTTGGAAATTCTTGGCGGCCGCGAAGCTGGGCCGCTAGAATTGCGGATTTTTCAGGAGCCGGGCGGCTCGTCAGCCGTCGAGGCGGGCGCTGCGCCCTTCGGCCGCGCCTGCGGCGCCCCGCCGGAAGCGCCCCTCCTAACCCTCCCTTAACCTTAACATATCCTAATGGCGCTGAGGGCTCGCAGAAGGATTCTGCGGGCCAGAGTCTCGTTGACGCCCATATTGTCCCATGCTATCCCACGCCATCCCGTGCAAGGTTTCCGCGTCGTCGCGGCCGGAGGCGCCTCTCGCGCCGCCGCCTCAAAACTTCGCGCGTGCGTTCGAGGCGTTGGGTGGACCGCTTTGTCTCTCATTTCACCAATCGTTTCGACGCCAAGGGCCGCATCTCGATTCCGGCCTCTTTTCGCGCCGTCCTCGCCAAGGACGGCTTCGACGGCCTCTATCTCCATCCCTCCTTGGACGCCCCGGCCTTGGATTGCGGGGGCAACGCCTTGCTGAGCGAGATCGACGCGCTTCTGGCGACGATGCCGGCCTATTCGGAGCCGCGCGACGTCTTCGCCACCGCGCTTCTCGGCACGAGCGAGATCCTGCGCCCGGATTCAGAGGGCCGCGTGATCTTGAGCGAGACCAGCCGGACTTTCGCCGGTCTTGCCAACGAAGCGGTCTTCGTCGGCCAGGGCCACAAGTTTCAGATCTGGGCGCCGGAACGGTTCCAGACGCATCTCGAGGAGGCCAAATCTCGGGTGCGCCAATTGAGGGCCGAACTCGGGGCCAGAGCGGCGCGTTCCGCGCCGCGGGGAGCCGAGGGGTGAAGGCGGGCCGCGGCGAGGCGACCCCTCCCGCAGGCGGACCGGCTCGCCACCTCCCCGTGCTCCTTCGCGAAGCCGTCGCCGCCCTCGGCGTCCACGAGGGCGGCGTCTATGGCGACGGGACTTTCGGCGCGGGCGGCTATGCCCGCGCCATTCTCGCGCAAGGGGCCATTGTGCTGGCGCTCGATCGCGATCCTTCGGCGATCGCCGGCGGCAAGGCGCTCGCCGCCGAAGCCGGCGGCCGCCTCACGCTCGTCGAAGGGCGGTTCGGCCAACTTAACGCGATCGCGAGAGCGCATGGCTTTGGCCGCCTTGACGGCGTCGTCCTCGATATCGGCGTCTCCTCCATGCAACTTGATGAAGCCTCGCGCGGCTTCTCCTTTCGCCATGACGCGCCGCTCGATATGAGGATGGAAGGAAAGGGGCGCAGCGCCGCCGACATCCTCGCCGAGGAGGACGAGGAGACGATCGCCGATATCTTGTACTATTTCGGCGAGGAGCGCGCCGCGCGGCGCATTGCGCGGGCGATTGTCGCCGATCGCAAGAAAGCGCCCTTCGTCGGAACGCGCCAGCTCGCCTCGCTGATCGAGCGCGTCGCGCCGGGCAAGGGCGGCGAGGCCATCCATCCGGCGACGCGGAGCTTCCAGGCCTTGCGCATCGCGGTCAACGACGAGCTCGGCGAGCTCGCGCGCGGCCTTGCCGCGGCGGAAGCGATCCTCGGAGCCGGCGGGCGGCTCGCCGTGGTGACGTTCCATTCGCTGGAGGATCGCATCGTCAAGCAATTTTTCGCGCGCCGCTCCGGGCGCGGCGAAGCGGCGGGGCGGCGGCTTCCCGGCGAGAAACCCGCCGAAGCGCCGACTTTTTCCGTGACCTCGGGCCAGCCGATCACGCCCGGCGAAGCCGAACGCGCCGAAAATCCGCGCGCGCGTTCAGCGAAGCTGCGCTTCGGCGCGCGGACGCAAGCGCCGGCGCGGCCGCTCGATGAGGAGCTTCTTTCGCTGACGCGGCCGTCGCGCAGCCCAACGAGGAAAGGCTGATGTGGCGCCTGATGCATATCGCGGCGATCGGCGCGCTGGTCGCTTCGGCGGTCTACGTCTATTCGGTCAAGTACCAGACGATCTGGTGGTCCGAGCAGATCGTGAAGACGCGCCATGCGATCGAGCGCGAGCAGGACGCGATCAATCTCTTGCGCGCCGAATACGCCTTCCTGGTCAGGCCGGACCGCTTGCAAACGCTCGCCGACAAGGAGCTCAACATGCAGCCGCTGGCGCTCAATCAGGTCGTCAAGGCCTCCGACATCCCCGAGGCGCAGCCGAAGATCGATTCGATCGGCCGCAAGATCGAGTCCTTTGGGCCGCTCGCGCTGACCGCGACGCCGAGCGTGGGCATCACCGGCGCGACGCCGGCGGTCGCCGCCAATCAAACGCCGCCGACGAGGTGAGTCATGGTCGATGCGGCTTCTCCGAACGCCGAGCGCGGCAGCAAGCCCTCTACCGGCTCGCCGCGCTCGCCCCCCTCTCGGGCGAGCGGGAGAGGGGAGACGCTGAGGTTGTCGTTCGCGTCCATGGATTTTCTTCGCGCATGGCGGAATCCCTTCTCCCGCTTGCGGGAGAAGGTGGCCGCGAAGCGGCCGGATGAGGGTAAGCCGCAGATTTCGACCAGAGGCGACGGGTTATCCTCACCCCCGCCCTCTCCCGCAAGCGGGAGAGGGGGCGCCCGGCGGCCGTTATCGGCCTGGATGGCCCTCTTTCAATCCCTTCGGGCGGCCTTCTTCCAATCCGTCCAGACGCTGCTCCTGCTTGCGCGGCGCAATCCCTTCTTAAGCTTGCGGAAGAACGCAGCCGCGCAGCGGCCGTCGGAGGGCGCCGACGCCGGACCCCTCAGCGCCAAGCCGGCCCGGACCGAAGGAAAGAGTACGTACGCCCGCCTCCGCGCCCTGGCGCGCGAGATCTTCCAGACCCGGCTCGACAAGAGCGGGGCGCGCATCCGCCTCATCGCGCTCGGTCTTTTTCTCGGCTACGCCGGCATTGGCGGCAGGCTCATCCTGCTCGGCCTGTCGCATGAGCCGCCGCAGACCCTGAAGGTCGCGGCTGACGCCGCCGTGTCAGGCGCGCGGCCCGACCTTCTCGACCGGAACGGCGAGATTCTGGCGACCGACGTGAAAACAATGTCGGTCTTCGCCGACCCGCGGCGGATCATCGATAAGGACGAAGCGGTCGAATTGATCACCGCGGTTCTGCCCGACGTCGACGCCAAGGAACTCCGCGAGCGCCTCGGCTCGAAGAAGGGCTTCGTCTGGATCAAGCGCCAGGTCACGCCCAAGGAGCAGCAGGAGATATTCCATCTCGGCCTGCCGGGCGTCGGCTTCCTGCCTGAGAACAAGCGCGTCTACCCGAACGGCCCGATCGCCGCGCATGTCCTTGGCTATGTCGACAAGGACAATACCGGCATCGCCGGGATGGAGAAGTATCTCGACAATCAAAGCCTCACCGATCCGCATGTCGCCGGCTTCAACGTCGATCCGGCCGCGCTGAAGCCGGTGCGCCTATCGCTCGATCTCCGCGTAACGCATGCGCTTCGCGACGAGTTGGAATGGGGCATGACGCGCTTCCGCGCCAAGGCGGCGGCCGGCGCCATCATCGACGTCAACACCGGCGAAATGATCGCGCTCGAATCCTTGCCGGATTTCGACCCCAACAATCCCGGCGACATGAAGGATCCGGCGCTGATCAACCGCGTCAACGTCGGCGTCTACGAGATGGGCTCGACCTTCAAGGCGATCTCGATCGCGATGGCGCTCGAATCCGGCAAGGCGAATTTGACGACGCGCGTCGATGCGCGCGACAGCTTGCGCTACGGCCGTTTCACCATCCACGACTTCCACGCGACGCATCGCGTTCTGACCGTGCCGGAGGTCTTCACCCATTCTTCGAACATCGGCACGGCCCGCCTCGCCTTGATGGTCGGCGTCGAGGGCCATCAGGCCTTCTTGAAGAAAATGGGCCAACTCGATCGCTTACGCACCGAATTGCCGGAAAGCGCCG
>DATGHD010000361.1:0-23223 GCA_035308145.1 Roseiarcus sp. | reverse complement strand
GATCAAGACCGCATCTATGCAACCCCCTGGTGCGCTTATCGGAACTCCGGGGATTTTACGCTGACAGAGCTAACTCGAGATTAGGAGTTGAAGCTAAGCGACCCGCCCCTCTCCGTACCTCTCCCCGCAAGCGGGGAGAGGGTTGCCAGGCGCAGTGCGAAATCAGTACGCGGCGCAAGCAAGGCACAGCGCCCCTTCCCCTTCCGGGGCCCTTGCGGGGAAGCGTCGCTCGCCCGGAAGGAAACGCGCGGCGCTTATCGTTTCCTCTCCCCGTGAAGCGAAGCTGAACGGGGAGAGGGGTCCCAGACGCCGCGCCTTGGAGCCTGCGCGCCTCAGCCGCTTATTCCCGCGCGGCCGAAAATCGCCATCAAAGTGCCGGTCATTGTCGCGATCAGCTTTTCTTCGCCTCCTTCGATCGCAAAAGCGCTCGCCTCGCAGAAGGTGATGGCGCGTCCCGGCTTCACCACCTTGCCCCTGAAGCGGAAGCTCTCGCCGCGCGCCGGCGCGAGGAGGTTGGTCTTGAATTCCACCGTCAGGGCGGCTGCGTCGGCCGGCATTAGCGAAAAGGCGGCATAGCCGCATGACGAATCGAGTACGGTTGCGATAACGCCGGCGTGAATGAAGCCGTGCTGCTGGGTAAAGGCCTCAGAATAGGGCATCGCGAGCTCGATCTCGCCGGCCTTAAGCGCCGTGATTGCGACGCCGAGAGTCTTCATGGCGCCCTGTCGATTGAAGCTTTCCGTGACGCGCGTCTCGAAAAGAGGATCTTGCGGCTCGAAGGCGACCATTGCTTCCCCTCTTGCGATAGGCCGGCGCGGCTTCGGCGTTAGCCCATTCTCACCAACCGTTGCTTTCTTCCCGTCGCATTTGACGGCTTCGTCACGACGGCGCCGCCGATCAACTCCGATTCACCGGCCTCGACCGCTCCGCGGCTTATAGGGGCTCGCAGGATTGACGTCGAAGTCTACGATTTGGACGCAAGACTGGAAGCGTGTGTGGCTTGCGCCCGTGCGCCACGGCCCATCGCGGAACTCCGCGTTGGCGACCTTGGCGAGATGCAGGCACTTCCATTCGCC
Organism: Roseiarcus sp.; assembly: GCA_035308145.1. Lineage (GTDB taxonomy): Bacteria > Pseudomonadota > Alphaproteobacteria > Rhizobiales > Beijerinckiaceae > Roseiarcus. The sequence goes on along the minus strand of DATGHD010000361.1, from coordinate 22,147 downwards.
GCCGGGCAGGAGGCCGCTGCGGCTTTCGCCGGCGAACTGATAGGCGAGGGCCACTTCCTCGCCTTTGGTATGCCCGAGGATGTGCGGGCAAAGCTCGCGATAGAGGCCCTGGTAATGGCAGGCGATCGGCCTCAATCCGACGATTGCGTCGCGGAATAGAAGGTAGGCCGGGCTGGCCATGATCGGCTCTGGTCGCGCTGTTCTAGACGATGGAATGGATGCCGAGTCGGAGACTGCGGCCGCGCTTTTCCATCGTCAATTGGTCGACCGGGCCGTGCGTCCGGAGGTCGGCCCGTCGGGAATGGCGATCAGCTGAAGCACGAGGTCCTTTCGGATCAGCATTCGTAGAGTACGAACCTTCGCGCCCCCGATTACCCCTCATCCGGCCGGCTCCGCCGGCCGCGTTCTCCCGCAAGCAGGGGGAGAAGGATCGCCCCATATGCCGCACCGGGCGCCCCCTCCCTCACTCGCAGGTCGCGCCTTCCTTCCGCGCTTCGAATTCGTGCAGCCTGACCCGCCAGGAGGCGGCGCCGATATGCATCGAGGCCGGCGCGTCGAGGCGCCCGCAGATCACCCTCTCGTCGATCATGGTGGCGCCGTTGAGGCCCGTGGCGACGAAGTCGATCGCGACGGGGGTCTTTTCGGTGACGACGATCTGCTCGTAGGGCGTCTTGTCGCGAGGACTGAGGCCGACGGTCATCTCGCCGTCGTTCGGTTGCGCGGCGCCGAATTTGGAAGGGCGCGCCGCGCCGAGCGTGACCTTGCCGTCGGCGATCGTCACCGGAAAGGTCAATTCCTGCCCGGAATGCAGATCGAAGGCCTGCTCGCCGCTCTCGGCGGCGAGGGCCGCCCATGACGCGACGGTGATTGCGATGAGCGCGCCGAGCGTCGCGGCCCGCGAAGAGAGACGGAAGGGTCTCATACCAAAGCCACGCAGCCTTCTCTCCGCCGACGCGAAAAGAAGGTCCGCGTCCCTACCACGCGCCGGTATTCTGCATCGAAGCCCAGGGCTCGGCGGCGGGAAGCGAATCGCCCTTCTGGATGAGCTCGATGGAGATATTGTCCGGCGTGCGGATGAAAGCCATGTGGCCGTCGCGCGGCGGCCGGTTGATGGTGATCCCGGCCTTCATCAATTTATCACAGAGCTTATAGATGTCGTCGACGCGGTACGCGAGATGGCCGAAATTGCGGCCGCCGGCATAGACTTCCGGGTCCCAATTGTAGGTGAGCTCGACGAGCGGCGCCTGGTCCTTCTTGGCGCGCTCGATGTCCTCGTTGGCGGCGAGGAAGACCAGTGTGTAGCGGCCCTTCTCGTTGTTCACCCGCCTGACTTCCGTCAGCCCGAATTTGTTGACGAAGAAATCGAGCGACTTATCGAGATCGGTGACGCGGACCATCGTGTGCAGAAATTCCATTGTTTCCCCTCGCAAGATTGCCTCGCTGAAAGGCTGAGAGCATAACCGAGCGGCGCGCTCTGGCGAAGGGGGGCTGCGGCTTGTCGGAGCGGTCACATATGGAATGCCGCCTGATGCTCCCCCGTGGAACGGGAGAGGGGGACCGCGCGCAGCGCGGTGGCGGGGGCTTCGGCGGCGAGGATTTGCTTCTAACGCTGCAACCCCCTCCACCATGCTTCGCATGGTCCCCCTGCCCCGCTTTCGCGGGGGAGGATGGGACGCTCATCACGTCTGCCGACGCCGGCGCGCGCTCGGCGAAAGCGACGAGCCGCTGATGGAAGCCGCCACCCGCAAGCAACGCGCCGCTTTCGCCTCCATCCTCGCCAGCGCCGCGCTGGGGCTCGCCAAGCTCGCGGCCGGCTTTTTCTCGGGCTCGCTGGCGCTGATGTCGGAAGGCGGCCATAGCGCGCTCGACACCGGCGCGACGATCCTCACTTTTTTCGCGGTGCGCGAGGGCGACAAGCCCGCCGACGAGGAGCACCCTTATGGCCACGCCAAATTCGAGGCGGTGGCGGCCCTCGCCGAAACCGGCCTCCTCGCCTTTCTTGCGCTGATCGTCGCCTTCGAGGCCTTGCGCCGGCTTTTCGGCGAGGCGCCGGCGATGGTGGACGCAAGCCCCATCGCCTTCGCCGTGGTGGCGGTCGCGATGGCCGTTGATTTCCTCCGCTGGCGGGGCTTGTCGAAAATCGCCAGCGATACGCAAAGCGACGCGCTCGCCGCCGACGCGCTGCATTTTTCCTCAGACCTGATTTCCTCGGCGCTCGTCTTGATCGGCCTTGCCGCGACGCGGCTCGGGTTTCCCAACGCCGACGCGCTCGCGGCGATCGGCGTCGCCTTGTTTATCGCGGTGGCGGGCTATCGCCTGGGGCGGCGCACGATCGACACGCTGGTTGATACAGCGCCTCAAGGATTGGAGCGGCGCTTACGGGCGATGATCGGCGTCGTGCCCGGCGTCGCGGCGATCGACTACGTGCGGCTCCGCCGCTCAGGCGCGCAGACGATCGGCGAAATCGGCGTCTTCGTCTCGCGCACGCTGCCCCTCGAGCGCGTCGCGGCGATCAAAGCGGACATCAACGAGAAAATCGCCGCCGCCGAGCCGCATGCGGCGCTGACCGTCACAGCCAATCCGCTCGCCCTCGATGACGAAAGCGTGCTGGAGCGCGTGTTGCTGATTGCAAGCCGGCGGCGACTGCCGGTCCACCACGTCATGATCCAGGAAATCGCCGGACGTCGATCGGTCAGTCTCGACCTTGAGGTCGACGGTCGCAAGAGCCTCGGCGAAGCCCATGACGTCGCCTCGCGACTGGAATTCGCCATCAAGGACGAGATCGGTACGGATGTCGAAGTTGAAACGCATATCGAACCGATGGAGACCGAGGAGATTTCGGGCCATGATTGCAACGCTGAAAGGATCGAGGCCATTGCGGCGACGCTGAAGCGCCATGCCCTTAAGGGCCGTCTGCGCGAGGTGCACAACGTGCGCGCGCGGGCGACGGCGGGCGGCCTGGTGGTCAATTTTCATTGCCGCATCGATCCTGCCGTCCCAGTCGGCGAGGCGCATCGGGAAGTCGACGCGCTGGAGCGCGGCGTGCGCGAAGAAATTCCCGAGATCGCAAGGATCATCGGTCATGTGGAGCCGGCGCATCGCGGTCGGCAATAGGCAGTGGGCAATTGAGCCTCGCGCGCCTTAGCTGCGCCATGGTCTCCGGACCGACGATCCAAAAATCTCGCCAGCGAATAGCGGCGCTCCTCTTGGCCTGGTCCGGAGACATATGGGATCGGCGCTAAATCCAGCGCCACGTCCCCATTGATTGCTTGGCGAGCATTTTGCGCGAGATGAAATTGAACTCAAGGACGGCCCGAAGGACCGCCGCCGGAGGCGGATCGCCTTCGGCGATCCTTGACTTCGATTTCATCTCGCGCCCTCGCTCCGCCATGCAAACAATGAGATAATCTGCACGTCGTCGGAGTCTCATATGTGCTGAGCCAGGACTCCTCTTGGCGCGAGCGGTCGAATGACACTATGCCTTAAACGCAATCTCGCGGGAATGATTCGGCTTTGATAGATGGACTTCGACGACGAACCAGACTTACGCGGCGCCCATGTCATTGTCGTCGGCAATGAAAAAGGCGGCGCCGGGAAATCGACCCTCTCGATCCATCTCAGCGTGGCGCTTTTGAAGGCGGGCCGGCGCGTCGCGACGATCGATCTCGACACGCGCCAGCGCACGCTCACCCGCTTTTTCGAGAACCGCCGCTCATGGGCGGCGAGCGCCAACTGGCCGATTGAGCTGCCCTATCACGCCGCTCTCGATCGCGGCGAGACGAATGATTTAAGACAAAACGAGGCGCGTGAATTTGCGATGTTCGCCGAGGCGATCGGCTCGGTCGAACATAGCTATGAATTCGTCGTCATCGACACGCCCGCCTCCGATTCTTATCTGATGCGGCTCGCCCATTCGCTGGCCGATACTTTGGTCTCGCCGCTCAACGACAGTTTCATCGACGTCGACGTCTTTTCGCGGGTCAATCACGACCGCAAGCAGCGCGGCGCCGTCGCTCACTACGCGGATCTGGTGCTCGAAGCGCGGCGCAAGCGACGCCTCGTCGACAACGGCGTCATCGACTGGGTCATGGCGCGCAACCGCGTCGCCGCGCTCGCCTCGAATAATTCAAAACAGATCGCCGTCAGCATCGCGCGGCTCGGCATTGATCTTAAATTTCGCGTTATCGAGGGCCTGCATGATCGCGTGATCTTCCGCGAGCTCTTCCCAATCGGCCTCACCGCGCTCGATCCGATCGAAGAAGGCGCCGACAACCGCGCGCTGACCTCCTCGCAACAGGCGGCGCGGCGCGAAATCGAAGGCCTCGTCGAATCGTTGCGCCTGCCTGCTGCCCGGGCCGGCCTGCCGCATTGGGAATCGCGCCGGCTCTGGCGCGCGCAGGTGAACGAATCGCACCGCGACATGGCGGCCCGCCGCGACCATTGAGGACCGCTTGTCGCGGCTCGTGAGACAGTCTCGCTCAAATACATCTGAGACTGGCGCTGGGATCAGCGGCAAGTCCTCATTGATTGCTTGGCGAGCATTTTAAATCCGCCCTCCGTCGGAGTCGCGGATGTGGAGAGCCTGCACAAGCCATGGGCGCTCCGGTCGGCGTCCGAGCTGCCCTTGGATCAAAAATCCTCGTTGATCTCGAGCCAATAACCGTCGGGATCCTGCAGATAGACCGACCTGACGCCGTCGGCCCGCGTGTGCTCTTTTCCTTCCTCGCCGGCCACGTTGCAAAACGTGACGTGTGTGTCTCTTAGACGCCGGACCGTTCCGTCGAAATCGGTCGATGAAATGCAGAAATGGGTGGACCTGTTGACGAAAGTGTCGCCGAAGTCGCCCTCGATGAGATGAACCGATTGTCCGTCGCCGATGCCGAACCATCGAATATTGGCCTTGCGAGCGCCGCATTCGATCTCGGGAAGCAGGAGGACTTCCTGATAGAATTTCACGCTGCGCTCCAGGTTGCGAACTTGCACGGACATATGGTTCAGCCGGACCGCAGCGGTCATCGTTCCCTCCTCTTTATCTTTAGGTCCGGCCAAGCTTACGGGAGCGCGACGGCCGATGTAAGCTCTGTTTTTCTGGTCAGAAGCCGAGCTTGAAGCCGCCCTCGATGGCGTCCCCCGGCCCGTTGGGACCAGAAGAGTGACGCACGGAATCAAAGGGGTCGGCCTTGTCGTTCGTCGCATGCCATTTCATGTCGAGCGAGACGCCGCCTTGCGGCTCGGCCGGGGCGCCTCGCGCCTCAGGCGGCGAAGACGATTTCGGCGGCTTCGGGGCGAGCGGCGATTCGTTTGGCCGAGAAAAATCGATGGTCTCCATTCCGTCGGTCTTGGCCGGCGCGTCGGGCTTTCCTTTCTTCACTTGCGCATGGCTCTTGGTCTGATGCGAGGGCGGCTCAGCCGCATCATCAGCGACCGCCGCATTCGCCCCGAACGCGATCGCAAGCAAGCACGGAAGGATGAGACGACAGGTCATTTCAGGCGCGCCGCGCGGCGCTCGAACGGCCGCGATTTCCGCGAATTCTTTCCCTACGAATTCGAGCAGGATCAAGGCGTCGGCTTTTGAGCGGCGGTCTGGACCTGCGTCGCGGCGTCGGGATCAAGCGCGACCCAGACATTGGGGTCTTCCTGAGACTGGCGCTTGATGAAGCGGTAGCCGGTCGAATCCCACGGCCGGATCTCGTCGCTCAAATTGTCGAGGACGAATTCGCCGCGATTGGTCTTGACGGTGAGGATCGCGTGGCCTTCGTCGTTGAGGTCGCGGACAATCGTCATCAGCAGAGCCTGACGTGGGAAGCCCATGTCCATCAGCAATTTGCGCTTATACAACGCGAAGACTTTGCAATCGCCCTTGCCGTCGAGCGGATAGTCCCAATGGTCGAGCATCGTGCCCCAATGGTCGAGATTGGTCACGGGCTCGATCGCTCCGTTGACCATCCGGTTGATATGATCGAGCTTCGAGAAAGTGGCTTGAGTCAGATTGACGTCGAGCGCAGGAAGTACGGAGCCTGAGCATTCGGAGCGCTCGCGCTGACAGAAGTCGAGCCAGCCGTAGGGCACGGATGTCGCCGGTCCGACCGAAGCGTAGCTCGCGCGCGGCAGCGGAGCGGCTCGCGCGGATACTGTCCACGCGACAAAAATAACCGCCATCAGGCAGGCGGAGAACACCAGCCGCAGAAGCCCCGCGATCATCGTCTATCCCGTTCGACGCCGGCGCGTGGTCGCGCCGTTTCATTGCCGGGGAGGTTGCCAGGAGGATTTCAGTGGCTCGGAAATCCAATCGCTCGAATCTGAGCTGATCGGATTCATCGAAATGACCGCAGCGTTAGCCTTGACGCCGCGCTAAGCGATGGCGCCCACAAGCGGCGAACCGCCGGCTTTCCGCGGCTTTTTACGCAAATTGCGGGAAAGCCGCCTGGTTGACCGGTTTGGCCGATCAATCGCCGAGGCGGCCGGCTATGGTTAATTCGCCGGGACGGCCGCCGTCAACGCGCCCGTTTTCCGCCCGCATTCGCTTGGAATGGTTGATGATTCTTTCCCGCGCGGCAACAGCGTCGGTTCGCCTCGTCCGACCATCGTGCTAAACATGGCGGCCCCCTTGATCCTTCCCGCATCAATGAAAACCGCTCTTTGCCTGACGCCAGACCGGGCCTTCTTCCCTCAGGCGGTCTGCGTCGCCGCAACCGTCCTTGCCCAGGACGACGCCGACGCGCTCGATGTTCACATCGTCTGCGAGGAGAAGGATGTCGCGCCGGGATTCGAGCGCCTGGCGCCTGGGCTTCGCGACCGCATCGTCCTGAAGATCGTCGACTTTGCGGCCTTCGATCGCGGCCTCAAGGGCCATGGCCGCTTCTCTCGCGCGGTCTTTCGCCGTCTTTTTCTAGACCGCGTCCTGCCCGAGACGTACCAGCGCATCGTCTCGCTCGACTCGGATATGTGGGTGGCGCGCCCCGGCCTCGGCAGATTGGCGACATTCGACCTTGGCGGCGCGCCGCTCGGCGCCGCCTACGACATGATCTTTCTGATGGACTTCAACGGCGGGCCGCTCGCGCGAGAATTTCAGGCCCAGCGCGCCGCGCTCGGGCTCGCCCTCGCTACGCCCTATTTCAATGCCGGGCTGATGGCGATCGATCGCCAGCGCTGGCGCGCGATGGAGATCAGCGAACGCGTCATCGACGCGCTTAAGCTGGCGCCGGAGCGCTATCCTTTCCTGGAACAGAGCGCGCTCAACGAACTGATCGCCGGCGGGTTCGCGCCGCTCTCGCCGCGCTACAATTTCATGGGCGACTTTATGCTCCTCGATCTGGAGGAGACGATCGAGCCGATCGTGCTGCATTTCGTCAATGCGCCGAAGCCGTGGGACTATGCGCTTTGGCGCGGCGAGAGCCGCTTTGCCGAGAACTATCGCGCCTGGTTCGCCCATTCCCCCTGGCCGGAGCTTGCCGGCGAGGGGATCGGCCCGGCGGGCTCGCCGCGTCCGCCGCGCAAAACAGCCAGGCGGCGCGCCTTCGCCGAGCGGCTTCTGGCCTTCCTCGAGACGCGCCATTTCATCGATGGCTGGCGCCCGAAGAATTCGCCGCCTTAAGGTCCATCGGTCAACACACCGTTAACGATGTTAAGGTTAACGTCCCGTTGCCGCTTTGACGGCGATGGGGACGGCTTTTGAAGGTTTCGCTGGGAGTTCTGAGCGCGACGCTGCTCTTCGGCGCAACGACGGCGTCCGCCGCGGACCTCGACACATCCCCCTACACGCCGGCGCCGCCGGTCGGCGCGCCGCGCTGGGAGGGCGCGCATATCGGTCTTAACGCCGGCGCGTTCATGTCCCCGAGCAGCGTCTCGACAATGACCTGGTTCCCGCCGGGTCTTATCACGACCGGCATTCCGGGCTCGTTCTCGATGACGCAAATGGGCGGCATGGCCGGCGCGCAGGCCGGCTTCGCCAAGCAATGGGGCGGCTTCGTTCTCGGCGCCGAAGCAGATTACGATTTCGCGACCGGCGCCGCCGGGTCCAAAAGCCTCTCCGGGACGTATTTCGGAAGCAATTTCACCGTCACGCAGAAACAGGCGCTGCAATCGCTCGGCACCGTTCGCGCCAACGTTGGCTTCGCGCCGGTTGACGATCTCCTGATTTATGCGACCGGCGGTCTCGCCTTCGGCCGGACCCATCTCTCCAGCGACGTGCAATTCGATACGGGCCTCGCCTTCGCCGGCAGTTCGAACAGCACCGCCGTCGGGTTCGCGCTCGGCGGCGGCGTCGAATACGCCTTCGATCCGAATTGGTCGATCGGCGCGCAGTTCCTTTACTACGACTTGGGACGCTCCTTCGCCGTCGGCGCGGCGAACCAAATATTCCCGCCGAGCGAGATCTCGCCCGAAACCGACACGACGGCAGACTTCAAAGGCTACACGCTCCGTCTCACGCTGAACTACGAATTCGGGAACAATACGGCGACATCACCCGCCGCTTATGGCCAGCTGCCGAGCGATTCAGACTTCGCCGTGACGCTCGGCGTGCGCGCCGGCATGTCGACCGGCTCGTCAAAGCTCAATCTTTATGACGGAACGGGAAGCGTATTGCTCTCGCGCCTCACCTATCACGATGCGCCGGCCGCGACCGGCGAAATCTACGGACGCATCGACGAACGCGACGGACTTTTCGGCAAGGCCTATGTCGGCGTCGGCAGATTGTCGAGCGGCACGCTGCAGGATGAAGACTTCCCGCCGGGCATCGTCCCCTATTCGTCGACCAACAGCTCGCAGCAATACGGCGAGCTCAACTACGCGACGGTCGATGTCGGCTACTATGCCTACCAGACAAACTGGTACAAAGTCGGCGGCCTCGCCGGCTGGAATTTCCTGAACGAGGATTTCAACGCCTTCGGCTGCACGCAAACCGCGACCAATCCGGGCGTCTGCGCCCCCGGCGAAGTCGCCCAGAACAACTTAGGCATTTCCGACAACAATTCCTGGAACTCGCCGCGCCTCGGACTTGTCGGCGAGGCGACGCTAGCGAACGGCTTCACCGCTAGGGCCGAGGCCGCCTGGCTGCCGGTCATGTTCTTCCACGGCGACAACACCCATTATCTGCGCATTCCGCAGGACTTCTCAGGCCCAGTGCCGGAAGACGCCACCGGTTACAACGGCTATCAGGTCGAAGCGGAAGTGGACTACACGATCTCGCCGGCGCTGACCGTCGGCTTCGGCGCCCGCTATTGGTCGCTCAACGCCAAGGGACATGTCGAGTTCCAGAACGCCGTCATCGGCGGCGGACCGCAAGTCGCGACATTCGAGACGCAGCGCTTGCAGGCCTTCGCGCAGACGGCGTATCACTTCTGAAGGCGAACGCCCAAGCCATCGAGACTCAAGTACATCTGAGACTGGCGCTGCTTCCAGCGCCACCTTCTCATTGATTGCTTGGCGAGCATTTTGCGCGAGATGAATGCGAACTCAAGGACGATGCGCCAAGCGCATCGCCGCCGGAGGCGGTCGCCTTCGGCGATCCTTGACTTCGCATTCATCTCGCGCTTTCGCTCCGCCATGCAAACAACGAGAAAAACCGCCCTCTTTCCATCTCGTCTTTGGCAAGCCTAAACAGCTCCTCGACTTCGCCGCCGGCAGACGGACGATGAGCGACCCGCGCCAATCCTGAGCCGGAAGCGTCCTTCACGGCCTATTTCGTTGGCGCCAGTCCACTGCGCCCGGTCGCAGCAGATCTGCTCGCCCGCTCTTGACGCGCGCGCCTTCTGCCGGTCGAATTCCCTTTAGAGACGGCCTTGGATCGCCGGGGGGCGCTCATGTTCGGCGCGTTGATGACGTCGCGGCGTTTTGCGCCGCTGTTCTGGTGCCAATTCCTTTCGGCCTTCAACGACAATTTCGTCCGCCAGATGCTGGTGATGCTGCTCCTCTTCCGCTTTGGCGGCGAGGATGTCGGCCCGAAAGTCTCGCTGGCCATCGCGGTATTCGTGTTGCCGTCGATCCTGCTTTCGGCGCTCGGCGGCGAGCTCGCCGACGCCAATGACAAGGCGAAAATCGCCCGCCGGCTCAAATTCGCGGAAATCTTCGTCCAATTGATCGCGGCCGTCGGCTTTGTCCTGAGCTCGCCGCTCTTGCTCTATCTCGCGCTCTTCGGCCTTGGGATCATTTCCGCGCTGTTCGGGCCGATCAAATACGGCATCCTGCCCGATCACTTGCGGCGGGAGGAGCTGGTCTCCGGCAACGCCTTGGTCGAGGGCGCGACATTCGCGGCGATCATCCTCGGCCTCGTCGTCGGCGGTTACGCCGCCGCGGCGGGCCGCTCGCCTTTAGCCGTTGTCGCGCAGCTCCTCATTGTCGGGCTCGCCTGCTGGGCCGCCTCGCTGTTCATCCCCGCGACGCGGATCGGCGCGCCCGATCTGAAGGTCAATCCCAATCTCATCGCCTCGACCGGCGACATCTTGCGCGAATTGAGGCGCGACGACCGGCAATGGACTGGCGGCGCGGCGGTGAGCTGGTTCTGGCTCACCGGCGCCGTGGCGCTTTCGCTGATCCCGGTCGCGATCAAATCGCGCATCGGCGCGGGGGTCGAAGTCGAGACCGCCGTCAACGCGTTTTTCGCGATCGGCATCGCGATCGGCTCGATCGCCGCCGCGCTCATCGCTCGCGGCCGCATTGTTCTGAGGCCCGCGCCCTATCTCCTCGTCATCCTCGCCGCGCTCCTCATCGACCTTGGCCTCGCGACAGCCGCGCTTCCCGTCGCGACCAGCGAGATCGGCCTTATGACCTTCTTCGCCAGCGCCGCCGGTCTGCATGTCGCCCTCGCCGTGCTGGCGATCTCGGCGGTCGCCGGCCTCTTCGTCGTGCCGATTTTCGCGGCGGTGCAAGCCTGGGCGGGCGAAGACCGCCGCGCTCGCGTGATCGGCGCCGTAAACACGCTAAACTCGATCTATATGGTCGCCGGCTCGCTCGCGACGACCGTGCTTTTGAAATTCGCCAACATGGACGAACCGCACGCGCTGATCGTGCTCGGCGCGCTCAACGTGCTTGCCGCGGTCTATGTGTTCTTCCGGTTGCCGAAGAAGTTCGAGGGGTGAAGCCTTCAATTCGCCCCCACCGCCAGCGCGAGCTTGTGCTGCTCGCGCGGCGATTTCGGCAGCGCGACAAGGACGACCGCGCCTTCGCCGGGCCGCGAGTTGATGCGCAAGGAGCCGCCATGCAATTCGACGAGCGAAGTGGCGATGGCGAGGCCGAGGCCTGAGCCTTTCATGCCATTGGCGAGCGTGACGTCGGCCTGCTCGAAGGGGCGGCCGAGCCGCGACAGGTCCGCCGCCGCAATGCCGGGACCTGAATCCTCGACATAAAGGTAGATCTGATCGTCGAAGGCCTGCGCGCCGATGCTGACCCCGCCGCCATCCGGCGTGAACTTGACCGCGTTGCGCAAGAGCGTCACCAGCACCCGCTCGATCGCCTTGGCGTCGGCATAGACGATTTCGGTCGGATTGACGTCGACTTCGATCGTCAGCTTCTTCTCGCGCGCCGCGTCCGCGATCTGGTGCATGGAATTACGGATCGCGGTTTCGAGCGCGAGATTGGAGCGGTTGAGGCGCACCCTGCCCGCTTCGAGCCGCGACATGTCAAGCACGTCGGATATGACGTTGAGGAGATAGCGGCCGGAGTCCTGAATATGCGCGCAGTAGTCGTGATATTTCGGCGAGCCCAAGGCGCCGAAAGTCTCCTGCCCCATCATTTCGGAGAAGCCGATGATGGCGTTGAGGGGGGTGCGCAATTCGTGGCTCATATTGGCCAAGAATTCCGCCTTGGCGCGGTTGGCGGTCTCGGCCTGCGCCTTCTGCTCAAGATAGCGCTCGGCGAGATCGGCGAGCTGCTGCGTCTGCGTCTCCAAAGTCTGGCGCGAGCGGCGTAATTCCGCGACACTGGCGAGCAGGCGGCGCTCGGATTCCATCAATTGTTCTTCGTGCCGTTTGAGCGCCGTGATGTCGGTGACGACCGAAACATAGCCGCCGTCCTTGGTGCGCCGCTCGTTGATCTGCAGCCAACGTCCGTCGGTCAGCCGGGCCTCATAGGTGCGCGATTTATCTTCCTCCGGCGGCGCGTTCGAAGGCAGCGCGTTTTCGCTGTGGATCGCCGGCGGCGCGCCTTTCGCGGCAAGTTCGGCGTAAGTGGCGCCGGGACGCACCGCCTCGCTCGGCAGGTTGTACAGCCGCTGGAACTTCGAGTTGCACAAGACGAGCCGGTTCGAGGCGTCCCACAGCACAAAGGCTTCGGACAAGGCTTCGATCGCCTCGCGCAACCGCTGGTCCGCCGTCGCATTGCGCTCGGCGAGGACCTTCTGCTCGGTGATGTCGAGCGCGACGCCGACAAGATGGCGACGCCCGCCCGGATCGTCCGCGACGAGCTCGGCGCGCGCCTGCAGCCAGACCCACTCGCCGGCGGCGTTGCGCATGCGAAATTCATGATCGATCGTCGGCTGCTCGCCTTCGATGGCGAGCCGCGCCAGCGCGGCGAGATCGCCGTCGTCAGGATGCACCAGGGCCTGCACGTCGCCAAAGGACAGGAACTCGGAGACTTGCGTCATGCCGAGCAATTCGTACATCGAGCGCGACCATTGGATGCGCCCGCGCGGCAGGTCCCAATCCCAGAGGCCGCAGCGGCCGCGATTAAGCGCGGAATCGACCCGGCCTCTCGCGCGGCGGGCGACCCGCTCGATGTCCCGCGCGCGCGACATTTGCCGGAGATGGATAGCGAAGCCGCCGATCAGCAGCAGGGCGGCGACCGCCAACAAGAAGGCTGTTCGCCAGGCGGCAGCGCGCGCCGGCCCCAAAAGGCTGTCCGCGCGTATCACATAGGCAAGTTGAGCGAATGGCGGATGCAACGAGCGCACGGTGGCGAATTCGTCGGCGCCGGCCGCCGCCTCGATGCGCATGACGCCCGCCTTGTCGGTAAGGATCGTCAAAGGCTGGCTGGGCCCGAGAAGGGCGTTCAGCGTTGCCCCGGCGACTGTCGGCGGCTCGCTCGCGACGATCGCGCCTTCCGCGTCAGCGACCATCGCGTCGCCCTCGCGTAAGGCCGCCTCGGCGTCGAGAGCGCCGCGCAATAAATCGGCTGGCGAGGCGCCGGCCGGCGCGGCGGCCAGGGCCTCATTCAATCGCGTCGCCAACAGCGAAGCGCGAAGATCGACTTCGCGTTGCGCCGCGGCGAGAGCGCGATCCCCCTCGCCGCGCAGCTGATCGACGAGATGGAGCGTCGTGAGAACAAAGAGCGCCGCGGCGAGGAGAGGCGCCGCGTAAGGGAGCCAGATCGTCGTGGAAGGAAAACGCATACCGGGCAACGCAACGAACGTATCGCCAAAAGCCGCAGCGAGACCGCGCCACGCATGAACGCGCGCATCCCCTTTGGCCGCGTTCGCACGCGCCATTGTGGCCCCCTCGTCGCTACACCCAGGAGATTCGACGAATGTGCCGCATCGCGCCGAATCACCTTCATCTGAATCTCGCGGCGACTTTTTGTCCAGAGATTAATGGAAGGTTTATGAAAATTTTACCGATCGGCGCGGCCACGACCCGCTTGACGCATCACCCCGCGGCTTCGAGAAAGCGCCGCTGCCCGCCGGGTCAGCTCAAACTGCGGGTGACGATGTCGCGGACGTCGGCCGACAGGCCCGGATGCGACGCGATCCGGTTCAAGGTCGCTTCGGCCTGCGCCTGGCGTTTGGGCTCGAGCGACCGCCACGACCGCAGCGACGAGAGAAGGCGGGCGGCGATTTGCGGATTGGTCGGATCAAGCTTCAGAACCATCTCGGCGAGCAAATCGTAGCCGGCGCCGTCGAGGCGATTGAACTGAGTCTGATTGGCGGCAAAGCCCCCGATCAAAGCGCGCACCCGGTTGGGATTGCCCATCGAGAAGGACGGCAGAGCCATCAGCGCGCGCACCCGGTCCAACGTCCCAGCCTCAGGAATTTGCGCTTGGAGCGCAAACCATTTGTCGAGAATGAGCGCGTCGCCGGCATGCGCACGCCAGAACGCATCGAGCGCCTTCTCGCGCTCCGCGCCGGGAACGGTCGAAAGGACAGCCAAAGCGGCGAAACGCTCCGTCATATTGTCGGCGGCCTTGAACTGACGATGCGCCAATTCAACGCCAAGCGGGTTTCGCCCGGCCGTGAGCATGGCCAAAGCGAGATTGCGCAAGGCGCGACGGCCGGCGCTCGCCGCGTCAGGGCTAAAAGGTCCCGAGTACGAGAGGCGCTCATAGATCTGCGCAAGAGCACGGCTGTGCGCGCGGCCTAAAGCCGCGCGCAAAAATTCGCGCGCGGCATAGATCGCGTCCGGATCGACGTTCTTGGCAAGCTCGCGCGCAAGGTCGGTCTCGCTGGGCAAGGTCGCCGCCAAGGCGGAGAAAGCGAAATCAAGCCGATCCGCCGCTGCGTCGGCAAGGAGGCCGCCGTAGGCGTCGACGAAGGCGGGATCGGGGCCGAGCTCGCGGCCGGCGCGGGCGGCCTCGATGAGCCTCAAGAGATGGCGGGTCGCCAGGCTCTGCGCCGCCTGCCAGCGATTGAAACTGTCGCGGTCGTGACGCGATAGCGTGAGGAGGTCCTCCTCGGTGAGATCGTCGTCGACCCTGACCGGCGCGGAAAAGCCGCGCAGCAGCGATAGGGTCGGCCGGCTCGGAACCTCCTTGAAGACGATGCGCCGCGAGGCGCCCGTAAGTTCGAAGACGCCGGTCGCGGTCTCTTTCTCGTTGGCGTCGCTCAAAAGCGCGATCTCGTCGCCGTTGGCGCTGATGAGGCCGAGGGCCACCGGCACCACAAGCGGCGACTTCACCGTTTGGTCGCGCGTCGGCTGCGTCGATTGCGAAAGGTCCAAGGTATAAGTGCGGGCCGCCGCGTCATAGGCGCCGCGCGCCGTCAAGACCGGCGTGCCGGATTGGCTGTACCAGCGCTTGAACTCGGCAAGATCGCGCCCCGACGCTTCGGCGAAACAGGCGAGAAAATCCTCGACCGTCGCCGCTGTTCCGTCGCATCTTTCGAAATAAAGGTCCATGCCGCGGCGAAAGGCCGGCGCGCCGATCAGCAATTTCAGCATGCGGATGATTTCGGCGCCCTTTTGGTACACGGTCGCGGTGTAGAAGTTGGTGATCTCGTGGTAGACCTCCGGCCTCACGCTATGCGCGAGCGGCCCCGCGTCTTCGGGAAATTGCGCGGCGCGGAGCGCGCGCACGTCGGCGATGCGCTTGACCGGCGCCGAACGTTCGTCGGCCGAAAACTCCTGATCGCGAAAGACGGTCAGGCCCTCTTTGAGGCATAATTGGAACCAGTCGCGGCAGGTGATGCGATTGCCGGTCCAGTTGTGAAAATATTCGTGGGCGATGACGGCTTCGATGCCGGCGTAGTCGTCATCCGTCGCCGTATCGGAAGCAGCGAGCACGTATTTATCGTTGAAAACGTTGAGACCCTTGTTCTCCATCGCCCCCATATTGAAATCCGAAACGGCGACGATGTTGAAAACGTCGAGATCATATTCGCGGCCGTAGACGCGCTCGTCCCAGGCCATGGCGCGCTTCAAGGAATCCATGGCGTAGGCGGCGCGCGCTTCCTTGCCCCGCTCGACATAAACGCCAAGCGTCACGTTTCGCTTGGAGCGCGTGACGAAGCGATCGGAGACTTGGGCGAGATCGCCGGCGACGAGAGCGAAGAGATAGCAGGGCTTTTTGTGCGGATCGCGCCAGATCGCATAGTGCCGGCCGCCCGGAACGTCGCCCGTCTCTTCGAGATTGCCGTTGGCGAGCAGGATCGGCGCCTCGCCTCTATCCGCCTCGAGCCGCGTGACATAGGTCGAGAGCACGTCCGGCCGATCGAGGAAATAAGTGATGCGGCGAAAGCCTTCGGCTTCGCACTGCGTGCAATAGGCGGAGCCGGAACGATAGAGGCCCATCAATTTGGTGTTGGCCGCCGGATCGAGTCGCGTCTCGATTCGCAACGTGAAAGGACGATCAGGCGGTTGCTTCAGAACAAGCCGATCGGGCGACGCTTCGTACTCTTCCGGCCCGAGCGGCGCGTCATCCAGCGCAACGCCGACCAACTGAAGCTCGTCGCCGTCCATTTCCAAGGCGACGCCCGGACGCCCGACGGGATTCGGACGCGCCGCCAACACGGCGACGACGCTCGTCGCATGCCGGTCGAGCGACACGTCGAGCCGCACATCGTCGATGAGATAATCTGGCGGCCGGTAGTCGGCGAGGCGGATCGGTTGGCCTGAGGTTGTGCGCAAGAGGAAATCCTATGGGAAGCTAAGAATTTGAGCGAGGCGCGCCCGCCGCCCTGTTGGCAGACATGCGCATTCGGAGACGACCCGTCAAGCGCGCCGCTGAAGGCGGGTCCAGCGCGGGATCGCGGCAATTAGCCTGGCGCGTCGTCGAAACAGACGGCGTTTTACGCCGAGGCGGTCGCGCGGGCCGCAAGTCCGAAGCGTCGCAACGCGCGCTCCAACGCCGGGCCCGGCGCGACGCCGCTGGTGAAGATCGCCGGCGCCAGAGGCCTATCTCGAGATCGCCGCACGCCTGGCGGCCCGAGCAATTGATCGACGCGCCGCGCAATCGCCGGCGCAGGATCGATATAGTCGACCGGCCATGGCGCAAGCCGCGTCAGATGCGCGCTGAGCAGCGGATAATGCGTACAAGCGAGCACGATCGCATCCGTGCGGCGGCCGTCGCGCGCGACGAAACATGGACTGATCTCGCGGGTGATCGCTTCGTCGGCGACAGGCAGACCTTTCATGAAATCCTCGGCGAGGCGCGCGAGATCCGGCGCCCCGACCAGCGCGACCTCGCAGTCGCCGGCGAATTCGCGGATGAGGCCTTGCGTATAGTCGCGCGCGACAGTGCCGGGCGTCGCCAACACGCTGATCAGCCGCGAACGCGAGGCCGCCGCGGCGGGCTTGATCGCCGGCACCGTGCCGACGAAGGGCAGCGTGGGATAGGAAGCGCGGAGCGGCGGCAACACCAGAGTCGAGGCGGTGTTGCAGGCGATGACCACGAGATCGGGCGCCAATGTCGCGATCAGGTCGCGTACGACCGACATGACCCGTTCGATCAGCGCTTCGCCGTCGAGACCGCCGTAGGGAAAGGCGGCGTCGTCGGCGGCGTAGAAAAGTTGGTCGTCGGGTCGGGCGCGGACGATCGCGTCATAGACGGTCAATCCGCCGAGGCCGGAATCGAAAACAAGAATGCGCGACGCCGTTCGAGCCATGAACTCAATTGCAGGCGATGAAGACGACGAAAGCGCGTTTTTCGGCGGCAAGACGCCCGGCGCTGATGGCGGCGGCCGCGCCTGACTCGGCTGTCGCGACATTGGCGGCGCCGAGGAAACGCTGAATATCAGCTTCGGCGATCGCCGGGTGGGGCGACAATGGCGACACGCCGGCGACAAGCTTTGGCGCAGGCGCGCCGCGGGCGATCAGCGCGACAAGCGACCCCTTGCGGTCAAAGACCGGACCGCCGACCGCGCTCGCGCTAAGCGAAGCCAAAAGGAGGGGCCGCGGATCGCCGGCCGCCTGCGCCAGCGGCGTCGCAGCCGCCACGTCGAGGACCGAGTTGCCGCCGGCGTCGTCGACGCCATAGGAGAGCGCGACGAGATCGTCGCTGATCGGAGCAAGCGCGGGCGCCGCGACCGCCCCGTCCATCATCACGCTCGCACCGATCAGGCTGAGGCCCGTCTGCTTGTCTTCATGCAAATATTTGCCGGGCTTGCCGTCGACGCTGGGATGCGGGCAGTCGCCAGAGCCGATGGCGCTCAGCGCCTCGCCCGCCGCGACGATGAGGCCGCTCGCGGCGAGCCCGCCGCTCGGGCCGGCAGAGGGCGACGTTGTGGAGGCGATTGTCGGCGCCGCCGTCCCGGTCGGGAAAGGTTCGAAGGAATCGGCGATCGCAAGGGCGATCCGATCAAAATCCGCCGATTGACCGGGATAGGCAAGCGAGAACCCGCGAACGACGTTCGGATCAGGGGCATTCGTCGGCGCCTTGGCGAAACGCGAATAGGCCTTGCGGCCGCCCTCCTCGGTCGAGACGACGATGAAATCGGGGCGCGACAATTTGAGCGCGATCTTCTTGCCCGGCGCATCGGCGGTCAGACGCGCATAGACCGCCGCCAAATTGGCGTCGGCGCCGCTGAGGCTGACAAGGTCAAGCGTGATCGAGCCGTCGCTTTTCATCAGGCGCGAGCCGGAGGCGGTCGCGACGTGCTTGTCGAGGATTTTCAGCGGCGCGCCGATCCTCACTCCGGTCTTTTCGTCGGCGACGATTTGAAATTTTACCGCGTCCTTGGCTTTTTGCGCCGTCGCGACGAGGCGAGCGAGTTCGGCGGCGTCGATGATCCCGGTGGTCGGCGCTTTGATATTGCCTTGATAGGAGAGGATCGAATCGCGCGTGCGCTTGCCGAAGGCGCCGTCGACGACCCCATTGTAATCGCCGGTCCAGACCAGCGCGTCTTGGATGGCGCGGCGGTCGGCTTCCTGAAGGGCGTCGAAAGCGGCCTTTTGCGCGTCGAAGACCGCATCGCTCGACGCGGCGCCCGCCGGCGCAGCAGGCGCATTCTGCGCCGCGTCGGCCGAGCCCGCGCAAAGCGCGAGACCGACTGCGACGAAGAAGAATATCGGCCTACGACGCTGATTTTGTCTATTTGGGCACGCCATTTAAAGCCCCCCTACGCCGCGACCTGGCCGAAACTATCACCGAGCGGTCGATCTCGTCACACGCGCGATGCGCCTTTTCGGTCAATAGCCCATTGTCGGCGACCCGTCCCCAATTACGGTCTGCCCGAGCAGACCGTAATTGTCTATGCTGCCGACCGCCCTCGCTGAAGAGACCCTCCCCCATGCTCAATTTGCTCCGCGCCTTCCTCATCATGGCCCTGGCTCTCGTCGGCGCCGCCGCCTATGCGGCCGACATCAAGCCCTTCACGCGCGATTTTCTGGCGAGCGACGCGGTGCGCCTTGCCGAGACACTGCGCAAAGAGGCGGCGAACTACGGCGCTCTCACGCAAGGCAAATCGCCAGAGCAGTTGCGCCGTGAGACGAACGCGGCGACCGCCAAGGGCGACTTCAAGCTTGCCGATAAGCTCGCAGCGGGGGCCGTTGCGGCCAATCCCAAGGACGCCGCGAACTGGCTTGCCTTTGCCCGCATGGCCGTCGCCGCCGACGACGCGCAGGCGGACAATCGCTATGA
This sequence comes from Roseiarcus sp., assembly GCA_035308145.1. Lineage (GTDB taxonomy): Bacteria > Pseudomonadota > Alphaproteobacteria > Rhizobiales > Beijerinckiaceae > Roseiarcus. The sequence continues at coordinate 2,929 of DATGHD010000361.1, read as the reverse complement.
CCTGCGCGAGGAAGGCGCGACTGCCGCCTATGCGGCCTACGAGCGGCTCGCCACGCCTGCGCTGCAAGCCGACGCGCTGGCTCTGCTCGGCAATATCATGGCGCGGCGCGAAATGTGGCGCCCTGCGCTCGACGCCTATCGCGCCAGCCTCGATCGCAAGGCTGATCCCGACACCCAGCAGGTGTACGAACAGATGCGTGAAGAGCACGGCTTCCGCGTCACCGACTACAAAGTCGACAACGATTCAGCAGCCCCGCGCGTCTGCTTCCAGTTCTCCGACCCGCTCGCGCGCAAGACCGATTTTTCGCCCTATGTGGCGGTCTCCGGCGCATCGATGGGCGCCATCAGCACCGAAGAGCAGCAGCTCTGCGTCGAAGGCTTAAAGCACGGCGAGCGCTATGCGATCGTTTTGCGCGAAGGGCTGCCGTCCACGGTCGGCGAGCAGCTTTTGAAGTCGGCGGATTATGACGTCTATGTCCGCGATCGCTCGCCGCAAGTTCATTTCTCGGCCAAGAGCTACGTTCTGCCGCGCGCCGGCCAGCAGGGCGCGCCGCTCATCACCGTCAACACCGCCAAGGTCGCTATCGACGTCTATCGCATCGGCGACCGCAATCTTCTGTCGGCGGTGCAGCGCGACGAATTCCTCAAAGACATGTCGGGTTCGCGGGCGCAGGAAATCGCAGATTCTGATGGAAAAAAGATTTGGAGCGGCTCGATGGACGTCGCCTCCGAACTTAACAAGGAGGTGACCACCGACTTTCCCGTGCTTGACGCGGTCGGCAAGCTGGAGCCCGGACTCTACATTGTCACCGCCAAGCCATGGAAGGGCTCGAAAGACGATCAGAACGCCGAGAGCGACGATTCCGGCGATCTCGCGACGCAATGGCTCGTCGTCTCAGATCTCGGCCTGACTGCGCTTTCGGGCGATGACGGCGTCCATGCTTTGGCGCGTTCGCTCGCGACCGCGGCCCCCTTAAGCGGCGTCGAGGTCAAGCTGATCGCGCGCAACAATGAGGTGCTGGCGACCAAAACGACCGACGCTTCCGGCCGCGTCGATTTTGATCCGGGCCTGGCGCGCGGAACCGGCGGCTCGGCGCCGAGCCTGATCGTCGCGACGACCGCCGACGGCGACTACAATTTCCTCAGCCTTTTGCAAAACGCCTTCGACCTCACCGATCGCGGCGTTTCCGGACGCGAGGCGCCGAAGGCGCTCGACGCTTTCGTTTTCACCGAACGCGGCGTCTATCGCTCCGGCGAGACGGTGTTCATCACCGCGTTGCTCCGCGACGCCAAGGGCGTCGCCGCGACGGGCTTGCCCTTGACCCTCGTCGTCAAGCGGCCGGACGGCGTCGAATACAAGCGCACAACTATCGCGGATCAAGGCCAAGGCGGCCGCGCTTATGCGCTCGCCCTTTTGCCGGGCGCGGCGCCGGGCGACTGGCGGATCGACGCCTATGCCGATCCTAGGGGCCCGAGCATCGGCGGCGCTGATTTTCTTCTCGAAGATTATATTCCCGAGCGCCTCGACGTTCAGTTGAAGCCGAGCCAGGCGATCCTCAACCCAGGCGCGCCGGCGGAAATCGCGCTCGATGCGAAATTCCTCTATGGCGCGCCGGCCAGCGGTCTCGACGTCAGCGGCGAGATCACGCTGGAGGCGGTCGATGGCGCGGCCCTCGCCGGCTATCCGGGTTATGCGGCGGGTCTCATCGACGATGATTTCGCGGCGGTGACCAATCCGATCGACGCAAAGATTCAGACCGACGCCAAAGGCCACGCCGACGTTTCCGTCGACTTGCCGGAGGGCGCGGCGGCCAGGCCTCTTGAAGCCAAGATCGTACTGCGCGTCGCCGAGCCGAGCGGGCGCGCCGTGGAGCGTTCGGTCACGCTGCCGATCCGGGCCAAATCCACGCAAATCGGGATCAAGAAGGATTTCGACGAGGGTCTCTCAGGGGGCGACACGGCGATGTTCGAGGCGATCGCCGTCGCGCCGGACGGCTCACGCGTCGCGCGCAAAGGCGTCGAATGGTCGCTCTACAAGATCGACAACGACTACCAATGGTACAATGCGGACGGCCGCTGGAGCTACGAGCCGGTCAAGACCTCCCGCCGCCTCGACCAGGGCGAAGTCGACATATCGGCCAGTGAGCCGGCGCGGATCAGCGCCAAGGTGAGCTGGGGCCGCCATCGCCTGGACATCAAGTCGCCGGACGGCGATCAGACCAGCATCACTTTCGATGTCGGTTGGTCCGGGACGGCGAGCGCGGATACGCCGGACAATGTGGTCGTGACGCTCGACAAGACGAGCTACAACGCGGGCGACGAGGCGAAGCTCCAGATCGCTTCGCATTTCGCCGGCAAAGCGACCGTTCTCCTTGTCGGAGACAAGGTCGATCAATCGATCGATCTCGACCTCAAGGAGGGCGACAATATCGTCCCCTTCAAGGTCGGCGCCGACTGGGGCCCGGGCGCCTATGCGGTCGCGCTAACTCATCGCGCGCTCGATACGGCGGCAAAGCGCATGCCCGGCCGCGCGCTCGGCCTCGCCTGGTTCTCGATCGACGCCGCTTCGCGCAGGCTCGACGTGTCGGTCGGCGCGCCGGAGAAGACAAGGCCGCGCCAGAAACTGGACCTGCCGATCAAGGTCGCCGGCTTCGCCGAAGGCGACGAGGCGGAAGTCACCGTGGCGACGGTCGATATCGGCATCTTGAATCTGACGCAGTACAAGACGCCGAACCCCGCCGAATTCTTCTTCGGCCAGCGCAAGCTCGCAACCGACATCCGCGACATCTATGGCTTGCTCGTCGACGGCATGGAGGGCGTCGCGGGCGCCATCCGGTCGGGCGGCGACGGCGCCGGCGCGCTGCAAGGCAACCTGCCGACGCAAGAGCCCGTCGCATTGTTCTCGGGCGTCGTGCGAGTCGGCGCCGAT
>DATGHD010000360.1:0-8494 GCA_035308145.1 Roseiarcus sp. | reverse complement strand
GCTCTGGCGATGTCGAAAGCGTTGGTGATCTTGCCAGAACAGCCGATCTTGATCCGATTTCTGGCGCCGATGCCGGTGATCGCGTTATGGACGAAGACGAGGCCGTCGCGCATCGGCATGCCGAGCCGGTCCATGAATTCGATCGGCGCCGCGCCCGTGCCGCCCTCCTTGCCGTCGACCACGATGAAGTCCGGGTAGGTCGCGTCCTCGATCATCGCCTTGCAGATCGCCAGGAACTCCCAGGGGTGGCCGAGGCAAAGCTTGAAGCCGACTGGCTTGCCGCCGGAGAGCGCGCGCAGCTTCGCGACGAAAGCCATCATTTCGCGTGGGCTTGAAAACGCGGGATGGCGGGCCGGCGAGATGCAGTCCTTGCCCCGCTCGACGCCGCGGATCGCGGCGATTTCCGCCGAGACTTTAGCGGCCGGCAGCACGCCGCCGTGACCGGGCTTCGCGCCCTGGCTGAGCTTGATCTCGATCATCTTGATTTGCGGCTCGGCGGCGACGGCGGCGAATTTCTCAGGGTTGAACGAGCCGTCGAGGTTGCGGCAGCCGAAATAGCCTGAGCCGATCTCCCAGATGGTGTCGCCGCCGTTCTCGCGATGGTACGGAGAAAAACCGCCCTCGCCTGTATCATGCGCGAAGCCGCCCTTGGCCGCGCCCTTGTTGAGCGCGCGCACCGCATTGGCGCTGAGCGCGCCGAAGCTCATCGCCGAAATGTTGAACACCGAAATCGAATAGGGCTTGGCGCATTCCGCGCCGCCGATATCGACGCGGAAATGCCGGTTGTCCATCGGCTTCGGGGCCAGCGAGTGGCGCAACCATTCATAGCCTTGCGCATAGACGTCGAATTGCGAACCGAAGGGACGTTTGTCGAGCTGCAGCTTCGCGCGCTGATAGACGATCGCCCGCTCGTCGCGGCTGAACGGCAGCCCGTCCTTTTCGCTCTCGAAGAAATATTGGCGCATTTCCGGCCGTATCTCTTCGAGGAGGAAGCGCAGATGCGCCGAGATTGGATAATTGCGCAGGACAGCGTGCCGGGTCTGGAAGAGATCGCGCACGCCGAGCGCGGAGAGCCCCGCAAAAGCCGCCAGGGCGACGCCGAGGAGCAGGTCCCAGCGCGAATGCGGCATCGCCGCAATCAGCAGGGCGAGCGTCAGCGTGATCAGAATGCTCAGCGTCAGGACGATGAAACGATGGGAGAAGGCGAGAGCCAGAGCGTTCAAAGATAGCCTCCCCAGGCAGGTTTTCGGCAGCATAGCTGATTTGAGGGGAAGGCGAACACCGATCGGACCCAGCGCAACCCCGCCATAAAACTCAAGACCACAGAAATTGCGGCGCTTCTCGACGCAGAGCGCATGCGGCCCGTCGATCAGACGCCCCTCTCGACAAGTTGATCAATGTGATTTTCAAAGACCGATATCCTCGACCCGACTGCCTCGGGGGGCGGTGATTCGCCCGCCAAAGATCATTGCTTGTTCGATTGAGGAAGCGATGAGACGGATGGGACTCGGCTTGTGGCGCTACTTGCTGATGCAACCGACGCAAAGCCGGTCTCGAAGACCGCTATTCTTGTCGCGGGAATGCATCGCAGCGGCACTTCCGCCTTAACGCGCGTCATTAGCTTGCTCGGCGCGGCCCTGCCGCGAAATCTCCTGTCGCCGGCCTTTGACAATGAAACGGGTTTTTGGGAGCCCAGTCGGGTTGTCGCGCTGCATGACAAGATTCTCACGAGCGTACATAGCCACTGGAGCGGCCTCGCGGGTCCCCCCGAGGGCTGGTTCGATTCGCCGCCGGCGCGCGCTTGCGTAAAAAGAATCAAACGAATCGTCGTTGCGGAATATGGCGACGCCCCGCTGATTGTCGTCAAAGATCCTCGACTCAGCCTGTTGTTTCCCCTCTGGTCGCGCGCCCTGGACGAACTCGGATTTGCTTGCAAGGCCGTTATCGCTGTCCGAAACCCCGTCGAGATCGTTCAATCCATGGCTTGGCGCGAACATCAGCGTCATTCCGGCGAGCCTTGGCGCCCCGATCGCGCAGCCTTGTTGTTCGTGCGTTATCATATCGCTGCTGAACGATGGACCAGATCGCACCCGCGTACTTATGTGCATTACGATGACCTATTGAGCGACTGGCGTGAAACGGCGATTCGACTGAGCGAGTCTTTCCAGCTTGTCTGGCCTTGCTGGTCGGTTGGCGCAGAAACCGAAGTCGACCGCTTCTTATCGACGAGTCATCGTCATCATCGCGCCGCCGACGGCGTAGCGCCCGAAAGCGAGCTTTGGAGGGCGTGGGTTGATCCGGTCTATTCGGCTGTCCGGAGCGCGTGCTCGAGCCGCGCGATGGACCCTGCCCTCTTCGATCGAATCCAAGCGGCGTACGACTCCGCCTACGGGGCGTCTGCTCGCAATCTTGTTGCGTCAACGGGCGCGGCCGCAAAGATTCGCTCGATTGTTCGCCCACTGAACGCAGGTGGCGCGATAAATTGGCGCGAAAGGATTTTTGGCCGGAGGATCGGCCTGAAACTCCGCCGGGGTTTCTGACTCTAGCCCGCCTTGTCCCCAAAGTAAGCCGTCTCACCCACGGGTTGTGGTCCGCTGCGGAACGGGCTTGACCGGGGCGAAACGCGATGCTCTTGCGGAGCGCAAATTGGCGCCCGAAGAACGTCCCGGAGCCGCGAAAAAGCGAAAGGCCGGCGCATCATCGAGAGAGGAAAGGAAGATGCTGGCTTTAGGCCTCAACAGCGGCTCGTCATTCGACGGAATCGACGTCGTTCTGGTCGATATCGAGATCGGACAAGATGGCCTTCTGAGGCGCCCTCGCTTTATTGCCGGGAAGACTGTCGCTTGGCCCGAGAAGATCGCGGGCCAAGTGTTGGCTTCGTTCGAAAACAAGCTCTCGATATTCGAGCTCTGCCGCCTCAACTATGTCGCCGGCGCCCTTTATGCAGAAGCCGCGCGGTCCTTGATGCGCGAGACCGGGACGGCCGCCGAGGCCCTGTCGGTCATCGGATTTGACGGGCAGACGATCTATCAAGAGCCAGCCGACCAGTCTCGCATGGCCCGGTTTGCCGACGACGAGGATCTGGTCGGCCGATGGCTCGACGGTCCCTACCCTTGCGGGCTGCAAATCGCCGAGCCCTCGATCGTCGCCGCAGCCTGCGACGCGACGGTCGTGACGCAGTTCCGGCCCGTCGAACATGCGCTTGGCGGCTCGGGCGCTCCCCTGATGCAGTTCCTGGATTTTGTCGCCTTTCGCGACATTGGTCCAATCTTGACCTTGAACATCGGCGGCATCGCCAACTGCCAGCTCGCCGATCAAGATCGCCGCCGGATGATGGCTTTCGATACGGGCCCAGGCAACGTGATGCTCGACCACGCGGCGCGCGCTCTTCTCGGCAAGCCTTATGACGCCGACGGCGCCGCAGCCGCGCGAGGCAAGGTCCAGCAACCGATGCTTGCCCGCCTCATGGAGCACGACTTCTTTCTCCGCAAGCCGCCCCGCAGCGCCTGGCGGCTCGACTTTGGTTCCGCCTTCGCCGATAGGCAAATCGCAGAAAATCGCAATCTGGCGCCGGAAGACCTGCTCGCCACCTTCACCGAATTTACCGCCGCCTCGATCGCCCGATCGATTCAAGACCACATCCCGATCTTGCGCGAGATCACGACGCTGGTCGCGAGCGGCGGCGGCGTCAGAAACAAGACGCTGCTGGAGCGATTGAGACAGCGCCTTCCTTCAGGCCTTCGCCTGACGACCTCAGACGAGTTCGGCATTCCCGCGCAATATAAGGAGGCGATCAAGTTCGCGACGCTCGCCCTGGCCGCAGAGCTCCATCTAGCGAACAACATTCCCGCCGCGAGCGGCGCGTCGCGATTTGCGATTTTGGGCAAGCTTGTCGCTGCGCCGCGCCTCGCGCGGGGCGTTGAACGATGAGCGCTCCTCAACGTTTACGCGACGGGGCAAAGCGCAAGGGGAAAGAGAGCTCGCCATGTCGGAATTGAAAAACCGCATCGCTTTGGTCACTGGCGGCTCGCGCGGCATTGGCAAAGCGATCGCCCTCGCGTTGGCCAGGGCGGGCGCGGCTGTCGCCGTGAACTACCGCGAACGCAGCGAGGAGGCGGCTGCCGTCATCGAGGACATCCGCAAAAGCGGCGGCCGCGCCGTCGCGGTCGGCGCCGATGTCTCCCTCCACGCCGCCGTGCGGAGCATGGTCTATGACGTCGAAGAGCGGCTTGGTCCGATCGACATTCTCATCAATAACGCCGGGATGGCGGCCATACGCGGTCTCGACGACATAACGGAAGAGGATTTCGACCGCGCCATTGCCGTCAATCTCAAATCCGCGTTTCTATGCGCTCAGGCGGTCTTGCCGGGCATGCGGGCGCGGCGCTGGGGCCGGATCGTCAGCATTTCCTCGATCGGGGCCCGCATTGGCGCCGGCTCGGTCAGCGTCGCCTATGGCGCCGCTAAGGCTGGGCTCGAAGGCTTGACGCGCGGCTACGCCCTTCGGCTCGCGCCGGAGGGCGTGACGGTCAACGCCGTGGCGCCGGGCCTCATCGACACCGAGATGGGCAAGCCGCTGATCGAGGCCGGCGGCGCCGCCCGCATTCCGGTCGGCCGCGTCGGGACGGGCGCCGAGATCGCCCAGGCTGTGCTGATGATCATCGGCAACGCCTTCATGACCGGCCAGACCGTCGCCGTGAATGGCGGGACGTTGTTCTCATGAGGCGATGTCCTGGCTCGAACCCATCTGCGGCGGAGGCTGATTTCAGCGCCAGTCTCATGCCAGCGCATCCACTGGCCTTTTCGCCTTGGCCGCCCTACATTGGTCAGGCGGAGCTGCGGGGTGCGTGAGGACACTTATCCCCGGGGCCTTACGATCCTGAAGGGAGCTGTCCCTGGCCTTGCCCGTGGGCTCGGTTACACGGCGCCCACCTACTCTGTAGGTTCCCGGGATCGCAGTCCCACGGCCATCGCGGCCCCGCGCAAAATCCTGCTTCTAGGAGCGGACGCTCGTGACGACGGCCTTCGCCGCGGCCAAGAATGATTTGCGGCAGGCAGCGCTGGCGCGGCGCATGTCCATCTCCGCCGCGATGCGGGAGAAATTCTCCATCCGCCTCGCGAAAGAGGGCGTAGTCCTCGCCGGGCGGTTCGCGGCCCGCGCGGTTTCCGCCTTCTTTTCCTTGCGCGACGAGCCGGACACGCTGCCGCTCCTTCGCGCGCTTGCCGAAGCCGGCTTCCCGACGCTGCTTCCGGTCACCGGGCCCCGCGGCGCCCCGCTGGTCTTTCGCTTGTGGCGGCCAGGCGATCCGCTAAAAACCGGCGCGATGAAAATCTCCGAGCCTCTGGCGAGCGCGCCGACGCTTGACCCCGATCTTCTCTTCACGCCGCTCGCCTGTTTCGACCGACGCGGGCGCCGCATCGGCTATGGCGCGGGCTACTATGACCTGACGCTGCAAGCTTTGCGCGCCAAGGGACGCGCGATCGCCGTCGGCGTCGCTTATGGCGTCGCCGAAGGCGCCGACCTGCCCGATGAACCGCATGATCAACGTCTCGATTTCGTGCTGACCGAAACGGAATTGATCGATTGCGCGGACGGCGGCTAAGGGCATGCGGCTTCTTTTCGTCGGCGACGTGGTCGGCCGCAGCGGCAGAACGATCGTCAATCAGCAATTGCCGCAGCTTCGCCAGAAATGGCGGCTCGACTTCGTGGTCGTCAACGGCGAGAACGCCGCCGGCGGCTTCGGCATCACCGAGGCGATCTGCGAGGAGCTCATCGATTCCGGCGCCGACGCGGTGACGCTCGGCAATCATGCTTTCGACCAGCGCGAAGCCTTAATTTACATCGCGCGCCAGCCGCGGCTGATCCGGCCCGCCAACTATCCAGCCGGAACGCCTGGCCGGGGCGCCAATCTCATCGAGGCCAAGGACGGCCGCAAGGTGCTCGTCGTCAATATGATGGGCCGCGTTTTCATGGAGGCGCTCGACGATCCGTTCAAGCGGATTGACGAGGAGTTGGCGGCTTGCCCGCTGGGCGCCGGCTGCGACGCGGCCTTGATCGATTTTCACGCCGAGGCGAGCAGCGAAAAACAGGCGTTCGGCCTTTATGTCGACGGCCGCGCCAGTCTCGTGGTCGGCACGCATACCCACACGCCCAGCGCCGATCATCGAATATTGCCGCGCGGCGCCGGCTTCATTACGGATTCGGGCATGAGCGGCGACTATGAGTCGGTGATTGGCATGGACAAGGACGAGCCTCTGCGCCGCTTCACCCAGCGCATCCCCGCCGCCCGTTTCGAGCCGGCGCTAGGGCCCGCCACGCTCTGCGGCGTGGCGGTGGAGACGGACGACGGCGGTCTTGCAAAAAAAATCGCGGCGGTGCGGATTGGCGGCATTCTTGCGCCGGCGGCGCCGGATTTTTGGTAGACGATTGGCGGAGCTTCCGCTTGGACGTCAGGAGAATCGATTTGAGCGGACCGTCTCGTGTCCTCCTCAGGGTTGGCTTCCGTACGGGATTGGCGGCGGGCCTCTGCCTGTTGTTGACCGGCGCTGCGGGCGCCGCGCAAGGCGGAGGCTCGGTCGCGGCGCCCTTTGTCGGCTGCGCCGCCGACGGACAGGGCGGCCCGGTCGCTGCGCCGAAGCGCGGCGCGACGCCAAAGATTCCTGCGGCAAGCGGGCTCACCTACTACGTCTCTGGCGACATCGGCGTCCTCGCGCCGCGGGGCTGGAATTGCTTCGACTACTATGGCTCGAGCGGCTCGACCCTTTTTGTGACGCCGGAGCGTCACGGCTCGGCGGACCTTGCCAATCCAGACTTGAAGTTCGCCGGGCCGGCGGTCGTGTTGTCGCATATCTCGGGCGGAACCTCAGGCAGGTTCGACGCCGCCGAGATCGCCGCCCGTCTGTTCCCCGCCGCCAGGAGCTTCGTCCAGGGGGTGATCGCCGAAGGGATCGAACCTAAGGAGGACTTTGTCTTCGCGCCTTACCCTGCCGACGCGCTGACCCGCCGGAGCGCGACGGTGGTGGAATTTGCGACTCCGGCGAGCAGCGACGGCCTTGGGACGGTTGGGCTGATCGTCAAGAACGACCAGCCGATCAGCGGCGTCGTGATCTTATTGCCGGCAAGCGAAAACGACTTGATCAATCTCGCCGTGCGGCTGCCGCCGGAGGCGCAGGGTCTCGCCTCGGTCATTGTCTCGACGGCGGAGCAGAACAAGGGCGCGCCCTGAGTTTTATGTGAGTCGCCGACTGGCGCCTGAAGGCTTTGCCGGCGACGACGCGGCTTGCCCAAAAAGCCGCCCGGGGCTTATAGGGTTCGCCCGTTTTTTCGAGCGCGATCAGCGCCGAGCCCCTTATCGAGACGCCAATGGCAGGTCACAGCCAGTTCAAGAACATCATGCACAAGAAGGGCAAGCAGGACGCGATCCGCTCCAAGCTCTTCTCCAAGCTCGCGCGCGAAATCACCGTCGCCGCCAAGCTCGGCCTGCCCGATCCGACGATGAATGCAAGGCTTCGCGCCGCCGTCATCGCGGCGCGCGCCGAGAACATGCCGAAAGACAATATCGAACGGGCGATCAAGAAAGCGTCCGGCGGCGAAGGGGAAACTTATGACGAAGTGAGGTACGAAGGCTATGCGCCGGGGGGCGTCGCCGTCATCGTCGAAGCCCTGACCGACAACCGCAATCGCACGGCTGGCGAAGTACGCTCGAATTTCGCCAAGGCCGGCGGCTCGCTCGCCGAGACGGGCGCCGTTTCGTTCCTCTTCGATCGCGTCGGGCTGATCGTCTACGATCGGAAGACGGGCTCCGACGACGCGGTTCTCGAAGCGGCAATCGAGGCTGGCGCCGACGACGTCGTTTCAGAGGGAGAGACGCACGAGATCGTCACGGCGATGGACGCCTTGCGCGACGCGCAAAGAGCCCTCGAAGCGAAATTCGGCGAGCCGCAGAAAGCCGCGATCGTCTGGCGGCCGCAGAATTGGATCACGGTCGACGACGAGGCCGGCGAAAAAATTCTAAGGCTCGTCGATTCGCTCGAAGAGAACGACGACGTCCAGAACGTCTACGCTAACTTCGAAGTGTCGGACGCGCTCATCGCCAAGATGCAGGGTTGAGCGCGGCAAAAGAAATCCGCGGCGGCGCGCTCTGCGCCGCCGCGGGTCCGATTCGTTCGAAAGCGCGACCGGGCGAAAGCCAGCGGCGCGCTCACCAGTAGCGGCAGCGCCAGCCCCAGGGGCTCATCCAGCAGTGGCGGCCCCAGCCGGGACGATAGCCCCAGCCAGGGTGGTAGCCCCAGCCATATCCGCAGCGACCCCAACGGCACCAGTAGACCTTGTCGACTTGCGCGCCGGCGAACGTTGGCTCAAGCGATGGCGAAGACAGCGTAAAGGCGGAAGCCGACCCGGCCGATTGCGCCAGGAGAGCGACGCCGGCGAGTGCGCCCAGCGCCTTGCTTGAGAATAGGCGTGTGATCATACGAACCTCCTTAACTCTCCCAA
>DATGHD010000359.1:0-7029 GCA_035308145.1 Roseiarcus sp. | reverse complement strand
ATGACGACGCCCTTGACGCCGTCCTTGATGCGGAAATTGCGGCGCGCGTCATCGGAAAGGCCGGACAGCTCCATGCCCAGCGTCTTGGCGATGGCCTTGCGTTGCGCGTCCGAATCCTCGTCGCCGGCGCCGGGAGCGTTGGCGGCCGCCTTGTCGTTGTCCTCGAGACGCCCGAGGGTCACCTGCTTGGTGAGCTCCTGGCCTTTGCGGACCACTACGACGTCGACCGCCTTGCCGACCGGCATGGAGGCCACGAGGCGCGGCAGGTCGCGCGATTCCTTGATGTCCTTGCCGTCGAACTTGACGATGACGTCTCCCGATTGGATTCCCGCCGGTTTGGCCGGTCCCTTGTCGTCGACGCCGGCCACCAGAGCGCCGCGGGCCGAGCCAAGGCCCAGGCTGTCGGCGATGGCGTCATCGACGTTCTGAATGCGAACGCCGAGCCAGCCGCGACGCGTTTCGTGGAATTGCTCGAGCTGAGCAATCACCGGCTGAACCGTCGCCGAAGGCGTCGCAAATCCAATGCCGATCGAGCCGCCGGACGGCGAAAGAATCGCCGTGTTGATGCCGATGACTTCGCCGGCCATGTTGAAGAGCGGTCCGCCCGAATTGCCCTTGTTGATGGCGGCGTCCGTCTGGATGAAATTGTCGTAAGGGCCGTTGTCGATGTTGCGGTTGCGCGCCGAGACGATGCCGGCGGTCACGGTCTCGCCGAGGCCGAAAGGATTGCCGACCGCCATCACGCCGTCGCCGACCCTGAGCTTGTCGCTGTCGCCGAATTTCACGGCTTTCAGAGGCTTGTCGGCTTTGACGCGCAGCACGGCGACGTCGACTTTGGGATCCTTCCCGACGATCTCGGCCTTCAGCTTGTGTCCATCGGTGAAGATGACGGTGATGTCGTTGGCGTCGCCGATCACGTGATTGTTGGTGATCACGATGCCCGACGGGTCGATGACGAAGCCCGAGCCAAGCGAGCTCGATTTATGGGGCCGCGGCGCCTGCCCCATTTGGCCGTGGTTCCGGAAGAACTCCTCGAACATCTCGTCAAAGGGCGTGCCGTGCGGCAATTGCGGCGCGTTGTCCGCGTCCTTCTCCTCGATCGTCTGGGTCGCGGAAATGTTGACGACCGCCTCAGCGACGCTGTCGACGAGATCGGCGAGGCCTGCCGGGCGCGCCTGCGCAAAAGCTGGCGCGCTCGCCACGACGCCTGCGGCAATCGGAAAGGCCGTCAGCCCGCCGGCTAGGGCCAGGGCCAGCGTAGCCGCGCGGCCTCCGCGACCAAAGGCGAAAGCGGCGGACGATAGGACACGGCGCATCAGATCTCTCCCAGAACTCCAGCTCGAACAATCCCTGAACATCAATTTAGGCGCCACAGCGGCAAATGTGGCGGCTGCTTCAAAGAACGCAACAAGCAACCGCCGTCGAAGTCGCCCTTCCTACTGGCTCGTCGACGCTGGCGCGGTCGCCGAGGCGGCAGGTTGCGATGTCGAAGTCGCCGCACCCGGCGTCGGCGTCAAGAAATAGCGAAAGAAATCCGATTTTGGACTGAGCACGATTCGCGAATCGCCCGCCTTTAGGCTGGTCTCGTAAGCCTGCATCGATCGGTAGAAGGCGAAGAACTCCGGGTCCTTGCCGTAGCTCTCGGCATAAATGCGATTGCGCTCGCCGTCGCCTTGTCCGCGGATCTGCTCGGCTTCCTGCTGCGCTTGAGCAATCGTGACTGTGACCTTGCGATCGGCCTCGGCCTTGATCTGCTGACTTTGCTGAGATCCTTGCGCGCGGAAAAGGGCGGCCCTTTGCTGGCGCTCGGTCTGCATGCGGTGAAACACCGCCTCGGAATTTTCCGGCGGCAGATTGGAGCGCCTGATCCTGACGTCGACGATGTCAAGTCCAAAGCGCTGCGCGGCGGTGCGGAGTTGATCGTGAATCTCGCCCATCAGCGCGTCGCGCTTGTCGCGCACGATATCGGTGACCGTCGCCTCGCCCAACGTGCGCCGGACCGCCGAATTGAGCATGCCGTCCAACTGTGCGTTGGCGCCCTGCACCGAACCAACCGATTGATAGAACTTCAGCGGCTCGGCGATGCGATAACGCACGAACGCATCGACCTCGAGACGTTGATTGTCGGAAACCAGCACTTCTTGCTTGGGCGCATCGAGATCGAGGATTCGCTTGTCGATGAAGATCACGGAATCGATGAAGGGCCACTTGGCGTAAAGGCCCGGCGATCCGATCAGATCGCGCGACTCGCCAAAACGCAGGACAAGCGCCTGCTCGGTCGGATCGACCGTGAAGAATACGCTATGGATGAGGATGATCGCGACAATGAGGATCGCCGCGATGATGAAGCCGCCCGCCGCGCGCATCACTTAGGCGCTCCCGCGGGCGCTGGTTTCGGTTGCAAGGCGTCGAGCGCGAGATAGGGGACCGGCGCTGAGGCGCCGCTGACGTCAAGGATCGTCTTCTGCATCGAACCGAGCACGCGCTCGATGGATTCAAGATACATGCGTTCTCGCGTCACGCCGGGCGCGTTCTTGTACTGCTGGTAGACCTGATCGAAACGCGACGTCTGCCCCTTGGCTTCGGCGACCGTCTGTTCGCGGTAGGCCTTCGCCTCCAGGACAATCCGGGCCGCCGAACCTTCCGCCTCCGGCACCACCCGGTTGGCGTAAGTATCGGCCTCGTTCACGATGCGCTGCTCGTCCTGTTGAGCGGCAGTCACGTCGCGGTACGCCGAGATGACCTGCGTCGGCGCGTCGACCGATTGCAGCTGCACTTGCCTGATCAAAACCCCGGCATGGTAGTTGTCGAGCACATATTGCATGCGGGTTTGCACATCGGGCTCGATGACTTTGCGGTCGGTGGTCAAGATGCCATCGATCGTCTTGAGGCCGACGACCTCGCGCATCACGCTCTCGGCGATCGCTTTGACGGTGTCCTCGGGTCGTCGAATGTTGAAGACGAAATCTTCGGGCTTGGCCGGATCGATCTGCCAGATGACGCGGAATTTCACGTCGACGATATTGGTGTCGCCGGTCAGCATCAGGCTTTCCTCCGGCGCGCCGGCGCCGCGAGCGACGACGTCGTCTGAGTCTTCGGTTTCGCCGCGATAGCCGACATAGGTGATCTGCTGCACCCAAACGGGCGCCTTGATCACCGTGCCGACAGGGCTCGGCCAATTGTAGTTGAGCCCCGCCGCCGTCTTGCCCGTGTAGCGCCCGAAAACAAGGTTGATGCCGACCTCGTTGGGCTGAACGGTGTAAAAGCCCCAGGCAAACCACAAAAGGACGATGACCAGAGCCGCGAAGATCGCCCAACGACCGGTTGATCCCCCGCCGGTTGGCGTGACGCCGCGAAAAAACCCCTGCACGCGCCGTAAGATTTCTTCAAGGTCGCCCGGGGGCTGCGAGCCGCCCGGGCCCTGTCCCCACGGCCCTTGGCCCGAACGCCATGGACCGCCTTGGTTGCTCCAGGACATGAATCCTCTTTAAAGCCGCCGCTAAAGATGCGTGCGACGCGCCGTTATATAGGCGACAACCGGTCAGGCGGCAACGCGGCCGGCGATCACGCTATCCGCCGGGCGTCGCGTTCTCGGGCGATTTGGGCGCGGGCCGGACAAGCGGCGCGATGCGCAGCGCGACGATTCGATTGCGGTTCTTGCGTAGCACCTCGAAGCGGAAACCATAGAAGGTGAAGACCTGCCTCGGTTCGGGGATGGCGCGCGCCTCGTGGATGACGAGGCCCGCGATGGTCGTCGCCTCCTCATCGGGCAAGGTCCAGTCCATCACGCGGTTGAGGTCGCGCACAGGCACCGCGCCTTCGACGATCACCGATCCATCCTGCTGCGGCCTGACCCCCGGCATCGAGACGTCATGCTCGTCTCTGATGTCGCCGACGATCTCCTCGAGAATGTCTTCGAGCGTGACGAGGCCTTGCACGACGCCATATTCATCGACGACGAGGGCGAAATGCGTCTTGCGGGCGAGGAACGCCTGGAGTTGATCGCGCAAGGAGGTGGTGTCGGGGACGAACCAAGCTTCAAGGGCGATCGTCGCTATGTCGAGCTTGGAGGCGTCGCCGCCGGCGGCGGCGAGGGCTCTGAGCAAATCCTTGGAGTGCAACACGCCGATGATGTTGTCGGGCTCGCCGCGCCAAACCGGCAGGCGGGTATAGGGCGAAGCGAGCACCTCTCGGACAAGCTCGACCGGCGGCAGGTCCGCATCGATGGCGCGCATAGTCGTCCGGTGGACCATGGCGTCAGAGACGACGAGCTCGCTGAGTTCGAGGAGGCCGCCGAACATATCGCGTTCGTCGCGGGCGACGCCGCCCTCGCGGTGCAAGAGGTCGACCGCGCCGCGCAACTCTTCGTGACTCGACAGAATGGAGGCGCGTTCGCCAATCCTCAGACCGCCCAACGAAAGGAGCGCACGCACGAAGGTCTCGACAGCCGCCACCACCGGCCAGAAAATCGAGACAAAGAATGAGACCACTGGCGCGATGATCAGTGAGACGCGGTCGGGATAGGCGATGGCGATGGTCTTCGGCAGAACTTCGGCGAAGACCACGATCAGCGTCGTCATGATGGCGGTCGCGTAGACGACGCCGCGGTCGCCGACGAGATTGACCATAAAATTGGTGGTGAAAGACGACGCGGCGACAGTCACCAGTTGTCCGCCGAGCAGCATCGCGCCGATCAGGCGTCCGCGCTGGCCGATCAGCCGATTGACGAGATTCGCGCGCGAATTGCCCGATTTCTCGAGCGCGTGCATGCGCGCGCGCGAGGCGGCGGTCAGCGCGGTCTCGGCGCCCGAAAAGAAGGCCGAAGCCACGAGGCTCGCCAGAATGATGAGCGCCGCGAAGGTGAAGGTCATAAGCCCCTCGATGTCGTATCGGATGATCCGCTTTCAGCGGCGCTGAAGCTCTTCGGCGAGGAAGGCGCCGACGTCGGCCTCGGCGACGTCTTTCGCGATGAGGGTCTCGCCGATCCCGCGCGCGAGAATGAAAGTGAGGCGTCCGCGCTCGACCTTCTTGTCCTGACGCATGGCCGCGAGAATCGCCTCGGGCGGCGCGGCAAAATCCGGTATGTCGCGAATCTCGGTCGGCAGGCCGACGAGCCGCAAGTGATTCTCGACGCGCACCGCGTCCTGTCCTGAACAAAGGCCAAGCGAACGGGAGAAACGGAAAGCCGCAGCCATGCCGATCGCCACCGCTTCGCCGTGGACGAGCCGCGCGCCGTCGTAATCGACGAGCCGCTCGAACGCATGCGCGAACGTATGGCCGAGGTTGAGAAGCGCGCGCTCGTCCTGCTCGGTTTCATCCGCCGCGACAAGCGCGGCCTTGGCGGCGCAACTCGTAGCGACCGCGTTCAAGCGCGCCGTTCCGCCGGCAAAGACCTCGCGCCAACCGCCTTCCAGCCAATCAAAGAAGGGGCGGTCGCCAATCAAGCCGTATTTCACGGTCTCCGCATAGCCGGCGCGAAATTCCCGCGGGCTCAGCGTGTCAAGGAGGTCGGTGTCAGCGAGAACCAGCGAGGGCTGATGAAAGGCGCCGATGAGGTTCTTGCCGTGCGGCGAGTTGATCGCCGTCTTGCCGCCGACGGAGGAATCAACCTGCGCAAGCAAGGTCGTCGGCATTTGGACGAGTCGAACGCCCCGCCGGAGGCTCGCCGCGCAAAAGCCGGCGAGATCGCCGACGACGCCGCCGCCGAGCGCGATCACGATGTCGCGGCGCTCGACGTGGGCTACGATAAGCTCGTCGCAAACGCGTTCGAACTGACGATAGGATTTGGACGATTCGCCGGGCGGGACGGCGATCAGCGTGGCGCGCAGCCCTGCGGCGGCGAGGCTCTTTGACAGCGCTTCGCCGTAAATCGCCGCGAC
The DNA here is from genome assembly GCA_035308145.1 of Roseiarcus sp. Classification (GTDB taxonomy): domain Bacteria; phylum Pseudomonadota; class Alphaproteobacteria; order Rhizobiales; family Beijerinckiaceae; genus Roseiarcus. The sequence goes on along the minus strand of DATGHD010000359.1, from coordinate 1,150 downwards.
GTGATCGTCCGTCACGATTGCGCAGTTAGCGCCAGGCGCCAGGCGCGCGATGCGATCGCCGGCTTCGGCGATCAATCCCTCGCCGATGATGATCTTGTACGACCGCCGGCCGAGCGAAACCTCGATCTCGCGCTGCTCTTTTCCGGTCGCGATGTTCGTTTGGCCTGGCGCCGCTCCGCGCTCATCCTCTTTTGCGCCTTCGAGCCGGCGCAAGAGCGCCGTGACAATGGCGTCGACCACGCTCTCATGCGGCCCATCGCGCGACTCGATCGTCAGGTCGGCAAGTCCGTAGATCGGCGAGCGTTCAGCGAGCAGCCGGCGCACCGTCTCGTCCAGGTCGTCCGTCTGTAGCAAGGGACGGTTCGATCGTTTGCGCACCCGGCGCATCAGCACTTCAAAATCCGGCTTCAACCAGATCGAGACGCCGCGTTCCGCGATGCGCTGGCGGGTGTTCTCGTTCATGAAGGCGCCGCCGCCCGTTGCGAGCACCTTTTGGCCGTCCGCCATCAGCCGCGCTAGAACTTTGCGCTCTCCATCGCGGAAATAAGCCTCTCCGAAACGCGCGAAAATCTCCGGCACGGTCATTTGCGCGCCGGCCTCGATCTCGGCGTCAGCGTCGACAAAGGGCAGGCCGAGCTTCGAGGCCAGGCGGCGTCCGACCGAGGTTTTGCCCGCGCCCATCATTCCGACGAGCACGATCGAGCGTCCGCCTAGGGCGGCGACCAGGCGGTCGCGGTCAAGCGGCGCCAATTGCGACATCTGAGCACCCGGCAACGATCTCCTCGCGGGCGCGCTTCATCGCGCCGCGATTTTTCGAAGTCCATACAACGTAATGGCGGCGATTGCGACTGGACGCCGGTTCGGCCGACCTTAGGAGCGCTTCGTCAAAACAATCCGTCAATCATTCCGTCCTTAACTCTGATCGCCTCGGCGGCGGGACGGCGGGGCAAGCCCGGCATGGTCATGATGTCGCCGACGATTGCGACGACGAAACCCGCGCCGGCCCGGAGCCGCAGCTCGCGGATCGGCGGAACGTGGCCTATCGGCGCGCCAAGCAAACTCGGGTCGGCCGAAAAGGAGTAGGGGGTCTTGGCGATGCAGACCGGCAAACGGCCATGGCCGGCCGCCTCGAGATCGTTGAATTGCCGAC
>DATGHD010000358.1:0-6738 GCA_035308145.1 Roseiarcus sp. | reverse complement strand
TGGAGGCGCGCGGCATTTTCCGATTCGGCCGTTCGTGGCCCGTCCTGCGGCGTCTGGCCTATCGGAAGAAGGAGGTTGTCGCGGCGGCGAGTCCCCTCAGCGCCGGCCTTGACGGATAAGGTCTGGCGCCAGCCTTGACGGATAAGGTCAGGTGCCAGCCTTCAAGAAGTGATGTCCACCTGCGCGCTCACGAGGCGAGACCTCGCTGAGGCGAGCGGATGCCCATACGTCAGTGGTGAGCATTATGGGCGTAGAGGATCGATTGGTCGCCTTGCCTTTTGCGAAGGGTAATGAGACATTGACAAAATGACAAAGCGTCAAAAGCCTAGTGGCTCCTCCGCGAAGAAGGGGTCGAATTATACGGTCGTCGGGAAGCTTTCCGATGGCGTCCGTGTGCTCGCGCCCAAAAGCAAGCCGAAACATTTCACTTCGGAGCAAATTCAGTCGGCTATCCGGCAGGCGAGAACCGCCAAAACGAGTCGGTACGCCGAAGCCAAGACCCGCCGCGGGTAAATGTCGGAATCGGGGCGCGACGTCTTCGTCAATTGCCCCTTTGACGAGAATTATAAAGACATCTTCAACGCCGTGGTATTCACAATTTTCCGTTCCGGCTTTGTGGCGCGTTGCGCTCTTGAATCGGACGACGCCGCAGATAACCGCTTTGAGAAGATTTGCCGAATCATAGATCAATGCCGATACGGCGTTCACGATATTTCACGGACGGAGGTTGGCGGAGACCCTCCGCTGCCGCGATTTAACATGCCGCTCGAACTCGGTCTGTTTTTGGGCGCAAAGAAATACGGTGGTCAGAAACACGGGCCGAAATCATGTATTATTTTTGACCGCGAGCCTCACCGATACCAGAGATTCATCTCCGACATCGCGGGCCAAGACATTCATGTTCATAACGGCGAACCCAGACGACTGATTGTCGAGCTTGCAACGTGGCTCCGCGCCCAAAGCCGAAGTAGGCGGGTACCCGGCGGGATCGCTATTGCGGATGAATTCGATGTATTTATCGCACGCCTTCCTCAAATCTATCAGGATCTAGCCCTCGAACCCGACGAGGTTACATTCGGGGACTTCGCTGAAATCGTTGTTCGGTATTTGGCGCCGCCTCAATGATAGTGGCGACGTCGGGGGGCCGCCTTAGGGCTACCCTCGCTCCACCCGCCGCCACCCGTCCATGCACAGCCGCTCCTGCGGCAGGTAGCGGCCTTTATACGCCATCTTCTTCGAGCCCTCGACCCAATAGCCTAGGTACACATGCGGCAGGCGCAGCCGCTTCGCCTTCTGGATGTGATCGAGGATCATGAAGGCGCCGAGCGAGCGGCGCGACTCTTCCGGATCGAAGAACGAATAGACCATCGACAAGCCGTCGGCGAGCTGGTCGGTGAGGCATGCGGCGTAAAGCCGGCCTTCGCCGCGCTGCGTGATAAAATGATCGGGACCGCGTCGGCGGTATTCGATGACATGCGTGTTGATGTGGCTGTCCTCGATCATCATCGAATAATCGAGCACCGACATGTCGGCCATGCCGCCGTCGGGGTGGCGCGCCTCGAGATAGGCCCGGAACAAGGAATATTGCTCGGCGCTCGGCTTGGCCGCGCCCATCGCGCCGATGAGGTCGGCGTTAAGGTCGGCGATCCGCCGCATGCTTGCAGTGGGTCTGAAATCGTCGACGAGCACCCGCACCGACACGCAAGCGCGGCATTGTTCGCAGGCCGGCCGATAGGCGATCGTCTGCGAGCGGCGGAAGCCGGTCTGCGTCAGCATGTCGTTGAGCGCCGCGGCGCGTCGGCCGACGAGATGAGTGAAGACTTTTCGCTCCTCCATGCCCGGCAGATAGGGACAGGGCGAAGGCGCAGTCAGGTAAAACTGCGGGGCGTCGCGCGGCTCTCTCGACAAGGCTTAGAATTAACTCCCAGCGTCGAACGCGAAGGAGGCTAGAACGGATTCGCTCGCGCGGGAATGCCTTGCAAAAAAATTTTCTCCGGCGGTTGCGCAGCGTTTGTCAGAGGCGCCGAATCACCACGACGCCGGCCAAGATGTCGTGCAGGAAACGCTTCTCGCGATCGACCAGCGTCACCAGGAAGACGATCGGCAAGCACCAGCTCACATAGAAGAACAGAGCCTGCGCCGCGGCGTTGATGAAGGGGACCGGCGCGCCGGTGTCGTACATACGCATTTCGAGATCCATGGCGCGCATGCCGGGCGTCGCCAGGCGCCAGCCGGAAACCGTCAAGCCGTTATAGAAGAAGGCGACCAGCGGAAAGATCGGCGGCAGGAAGAGGAGGGAGAGGCCAAAGGTTAGGATCAGCAGCGCCAACCATAGGAGGGTTGCGACGACCGACACCACGATGAGGTCGAGGCAGATCGCGATCACGCGCCTGGTGCGCACGCCGACGAACGAATCAGCTTGGAGCGCCGGGCGAGGCGCCAAAGCGCCGACTTGGGCGAAATTCGACATGGGGAAGCGCTCCTTAAAGGCGCCGGTTGACCCCTGCCATATTGGGCGCCGTGGAGAAGGATCAAGGGTTCCTGGGACTCGCGCCCTCAATTCCTCCGCGTAAAGGCGCTGAGCCCAATGATGCCGCCCGGTCTTAGGATTAGGATCGCGGCTAGCAGGCTGAACACCGCCGTGTCGCGATAATCGATCGGGAAGAGCGCCGACCATATGGCTTCGAAGCCGCCGATCAACAGCCCGCCCAGAAACGCCCCCTCCACCGAGCCGATGCCGCCGAGAATGGCGGCGATGAGCGCCTTCAGGCCCAGCGCCGTCGAGGCCGCATAGCCGACGCCGCCGTAGAAAATCGTCATGACGAAGCCGGAAAGCCCGGCCATGGCGCTCGCCAAGGCGAAGGTTTTCGAGAAAATCGACTTGGGATCGATGCCGAACAGCTCAGCCGCCAGGGGATCGTCGGCATAGGCGCGCCATTGCCGGCCAAAGCGGCTCGCTTTCATGGTCAGCATCAAGGCCGCCGCCGCGACAAGCGCGAAAGCCCCGACAAAAAGGGCGATCGGCGTTGCAGCGGCGACAAAGTCGCCGGAGCGCGCCACCGCGAAAGGGTCATTGAGGATCGGATTGACCCAACGCAGCCTGCCGCCCTGGGTCAGCCGCAGGAATTCCTGCAGAAACAGCGATAGCCCGACCGCCGCGACCAGCGCCTGTTGTCCTGTCGCGCGATGAAGGGGCGCGAAGACCAGCCGGCCCGTGGCGATGCCGAAGGCGACGGCGGTTGTCACCGCCAGGACAAGCGCGAGCGCGACCGGCCCCCAGGGCGCGTAAGCTGCGGCGATCAGCACGCCGAAGGAGGCGGCATAACCGCCCGCCGCCGCCAATTCGCCGAAGGCCAGATTGATCCGGCCGACGAGGCCATAGACCAGAGAATAGGCGGCGGCGAGCAGCGCATAGATCGCGGCGAGCGGCACGCCGTTGATCGCCTGCTGCAGCCCATAAATGACCGGCCTCGGCCCGCGCCAGACTTGGTTAGCGCCGATCAGCGGCTCAGGATCGGCGGCGCGCGCCTCCGGCGTCGAGAGCCAGAAGCGGATCAGGATCGACAATTGATAGTCGTTGAGCGGGCCGCGGTCGGTGTTGAGCGCGATCAAATCTTGCGAGCGGCGCGGCCGGCCTGGCTCGATGAAGCGGCATTCGGCGAAATGGGCAACCGGCGTCTCGCCGGCGAGGTTCGAGAGATAGTCGACGCGGAGGCCCCGCCCGCCTGGGAAGGGCGTCTGCCGGGTGATGACGATGATGGCGTCAGGCGGCTCAATGGCCGGAAGGGCCATCCGGCAAAGCCGCGCCTGGTCGGTCTCCAAAAGCGGCGCGCAACCGGCAACGGCGATCAGGACGGCGAGAACGACAGGAATCGCGAGACGGGACACGGGGGCCAGAATGGGGCAGGGCGGCCCGCAAAGGAAGGCCTTTGGGGATTTTGGTGGTTAGTCGGCCTCGCCGCCGCGGACGCGTTGTCGGCTCTAGCGCGCCGCCCTTAGCGCCTCCGCCGCGTCCGGCGCAAAATAGGTCAAGACGCCGTCGGCGCCGGCGCGTTTGAAGGCGAGAAGGCTTTCCATCATCGCCTTGTCTCGATCGAGCCAGCCGTTTTGGGCGGCGGCCACAATCATCGAATATTCGCCCGACACTTGGTACGCGAAGGTCGGGGCCAAAAAGGCCTCCTTCACTCGCCGCACCACGTCGAGATAGGGCATGCCGGGCTTGACCATCACCATGTCGGCGCCCTCGTCGAGATCGGCCTCGACTTCGCGCAACGCTTCGTCGCCATTGGCCGGATCCATTTGGTACGTGCGCTTATCGCCTTTGAGCACGCCCTTCGAGCCGATCGCGTCGCGGAACGGACCATAGAAGGCCGAGGCGTATTTGGCGGCGTAAGCCATGATCTGCACGTCCTCGAAACCTTCGGCGTCGAGCGCGCCGCGAATCGCGCCGATCCGCCCGTCCATCATGTCGGACGGCGCGATGACGTCGGCGCCGGCGCGCGCCTGATTGAGCGATTGGCGAACCAACGCCGCGACAGTCTCGTCATTGAGGATGCGGTCGCCCTTCATCAGGCCGTCGTGGCCGTGGCTGGTATAGGGATCGAGCGCCACATCGGTGATGAGGCCGAGCTCTGGAAATTCGCGCTTGATCGCCCGGCAGGCGCGGCAAACAAGATTGCTTTCATTGAAGGCCTCGCTGCCCGCCTCGTCTTTCAGCGCCGCCTCCGTGTAAGGGAAGAAAGCGAGGGCGGGAATGCGGAGCGCCATGGCGCGCTCGGCGTCGCGCAAAGCTTCGTCGATGTTCAGCCGATCGACGCCGGGCATGGCCGCGACGGGAGTGCGCGCCTGGCGGCCCTCAACGAGAAACAACGGCCAGATCAAATCGTCCACGGTCAGGACATTCTCAGCGACGAGCCGGCGCGCCCATTCCGCCTTGCGGTTGCGGCGCGGGCGGCGGGTAAGGCTGAGGCGCGCGGCGGGCGTTGTTTCGGCGACGGGCGTCGGGCGCAAGGGACGGACAGGAGAGGGCATTTACATGGCCTCAGTGGGAGAACCGAAATTTAGCATGCGACGCGAAGCCGCGACAGGTTCGTTGTGCGGATTGGGCGCTCTTGCCGCAGGTCGCTAAGCACGAGCGCCTTTCCTGATCAGCTGTCAATTTTGCGCACCAGCCGGAATGTCGTCTTCCTTAGGGTCGGGCGCTTGGCGAGGCGCTGATCAAGCGCGCGCAGAATCGCCGGCGCCTCGGCGTCGTCGACCAGACGGAAACCAACGCCTGGAGCGATGCGCTTTTTAAGGTCGGCCGGCAGCCGCCGCCAGTCCGCCTCGACGAAATCATAAAGATCGACGCGATCGCTCGTCGCGCTCACTCGCACGAAATAATAGGAATAGCTTGGGGATTTAGGGTCGCTCGCGCCCGACTTGTCTTCGGCGATGAAGAGCCCGGTGTCATCGGGGTCCATCAAGGAGAAGGCCGAGCCCTTGTCATTCGCCTCCGTCGGATCGATGGCGCGATAGTCCGAGCCGCTTCGCACGATCTTGAAAGCCGGCGATTTGGGGTCGTTGGTCGACTTGTAAAAGCCCTCGGCGATGGGAAAAGCCGGCGTCACGCTGGCGGAGAGATCGACCGAGCTTTCGATGCATCCGCCGAGGCCGAGGATGAGCGGCAGGCTCGCCAGAAGACGTCGCATTCTCTTGACCCCTCTGTGTTGCAGACGACAGCCGGCTTCACTCATCGGGTTTCGTTTTCGGTGTGCGAGCTCATATGCCGCCTCGGCTCCATCCGCTCATGCAGCCCGCGCACAATCTCGACGCCGCTCGGTTGTAGCGCGCGATAGAAGAGCACATGCACTGGATTCGCGACGGGCGCCTCTCGGCTTTCCTCGCGGCTCAAGCGAAGGTGGAAACTGCGGACGCCGGGAGCGAGCTCGGCGCGATCGACGGTCGAAGGGCCCTGGGGGTCCGCCGCGAGGCGGCGCATTGCGGCGGCAAGACACGCGCGATAGCGAATGCGCGCCTCCCTCCCGCGAAGCTCTTCGCTTCTTCTCAATATTGCGGCGATGTCGGCCTTCGCCGGCGCGGAAAGCCGATATCGCGCCATGCTGCATCAACGATGCAGCGGCGCGGCAAGGTCGTCGAGAGCAGCGTCGAGATCTTCGTCCTCGACTTCGGTGTAATCGCCGCGGTCGAGCGCTGCGACGCCTTGCCTGATCGAGAGGCGCAGCCTGTCGAGCTTAAGTGCTTCCTCGGCGCGCCGCTGTTGCAACGCTCGGATCGCGTCGCGCATCGCCTCGCTGGCGTTGCGGTATTCGCCCTTCCCCAAAATCTCTTCGATGAAGGCGTCTTGCTCGGGCGTCAGGCTGATATTGCGAGTCGGCATCGGGTGAATCTCAGTAATTTCTGGAGGATAGCGACATTGGCAACAGTTGCCAATGAGTTGGCGACCAAATCGGCCGCCATTGAATCTCAGCAATGTGGCTCCGTGGCGGGCCGGAATTGCGTGTCAAGCTTTTTTCTTGACGTGCGCGAGGCGAAGCGCTAACAGCCCGCATCCCGAAGGCAAATGGGTCCCGGCGCTTTCAAGCGAACGGGACCGTTTGCTTTGGGCCTCGACAGGGGCCGGCCTCCACCGGACGTCGAGGATCGATGACCCGCCGCTCAAGCGGCCGAAATGGAGAGAGCTTTGGCTCGTATCGCTGGCGTCAATATCCCGACCAACAAGCGCGTGATCATCGCGCT
>DATGHD010000357.1:0-5506 GCA_035308145.1 Roseiarcus sp. | reverse complement strand
CACGCCCAACGCGATGAAGCCCTATGTCAACGCCGATTGCGTCAAGTCGGTCGTGCTGTGGAACCCAGTCGATCTCGGCTATGCCGCGACCTATGTCATGCGCGCGGTCGTCGACGGCAAGTTGAAGCCGGGAGCGACCTCGGTCGAGGCCGGCAAGCTCGGCAAGCTCACCGTCGTCAACGGCAGCGAAATTCTGCTCGGCGCGCCATTTGTCTTCACCAAGGCGAATGTCAAGGACTTCGATTTTTAATGTTTGTCGTCCCGGCCGCATTCGCGGCCGGGACGACCGCGATGCGCTCGGTACGGCTGGAGCTAGTATGCCTCCGCCGTCATTGCGAGCGAAGCGAAGCAATCCAGGAAACTCAGCGGTTCCTGGATTGCTTCGTCGCTTTCGCTCCTCGCAATGACGATAAGACGGATTTCAAGTACAAGAGGCGATCGCGATGCAACGACACGCCTTCAAGATGTTTCTCGATCCAGGCCGCGCCGAGGAGTACCGGCGCCGCCATGACGCGATCTGGCCTGAACTTGCCGACTTGCTGAAAAAGTCCGGCATCTCGAATTATTCGATCCATCTCGATCCGGAGACGAATGTCCTTTTCGCCTATCTCGAGCGCGCCGACGATCATCGCATGAATGATTTGCCGAGCCATCCGGTCATGCGTCGCTGGTGGGACCACATGAAAGACATCATGCGCGCCAATCCCGACGGTTCGCCGGTCGCGACGCCGCTCGTCGAGATGTTCTACCTGGCGTGAGGCGTCAAGCGATGAGCGGCGTTGTCGCGGTTCTCGACATTGGCAAGACCAATGTGAAGCTGGCCTTGTTCGACCAAGGCAAGCTCCTTTGGGAGAAATCGACGCCGAGCAGAGTTCTGCCGGGACCGCCTTACCCTCATGAGGATGTCGAGACTGTCTGGTCCTTCGCGATTTCGGCCCTTCGCGAAGCAGGCCGCGCGCATAGAATCGGCGCGATCGTCCCAACGGCGCATGGCGCGGCCGGCGCCTTGATCGATGACGAAAGCCTCGCGGCGCCGGTGATGGACTATGAATTTGCCGAGGTGGAGGAGATCGAGCCTGAATACGCGAAGTTGCGTCCGCCCTTTTCGGAGAGCCTCTCGCCGAAGGTGCCGGCCGGCCTCAATCTCGGTCGTCAAGTCGCGTATCAGAAGTGGCGTCGCCCCGAGCTTTTCGCTCGCGCGAAGCATTTCGTCGCGTACCCGCAATATTGGGCTTGGCGCCTCTCGGGCGTCGCCGCGGCGGAGGTCACCTCGTTCGGCAGCCACACGGATCTTTGGGCGCCGCGCTTAGGCCATGTCTCGAGCCTTGTCGGCGCGCTCGGCATTGCGGGCCTGATCCCGCCGCTCCGCCGCGCGTTTGATTCTCTTGGGGTCATCAAGCCGGATATCGCCGTTGCGACGGGCCTCGACGCTACGACTGAGGTCTTCTGCGGCATCCACGATTCCAACGCCTCCTTGCTGCCCAACCTCGTGTCGCGCAAAGATCCTTTCACCGTACTATCGACCGGCACCTGGGTCATCCTGATGAGCGTCGGCCTCTCGCTCGACGGGCTCGATCCCAAAGACGACACGCTCGCCAATGTCGATGCGCTCGGCCGGCCGATCGCCTGCGGCCGATTCATGGGCGGCCGCGAATATGGGACGATCGCCGGCAGCGGCGCGAAAAATCCGGACACTACGGCGATCGAGCGGGTGATCGCCTCGGGCGCTACGGCGTTGCCGTGCTTTTCAGGGCAGGGCGGGCCTTTCGCGGCGGTCAAAGGCGAGATCCGCGGCGCGGTTGCGCCGGACGATCGCGCCGCGCTGGCGACGCTTTATTCCGCGCTGATGAGCGATCTCATGCTGACCCGCATGGGCGTCAAATCCGGCGACCTCGTCGTCGAAGGGAGCTTCGCCGGCAATACGGCTTTTTGTCAGACGCTGGGCGCCTTGCGGCCGACCCAGCAGGTCTTTGCGGCGGAGGATTCGATGGGCGCCGCGCGCGGCGCGGCGATGCTTGCCGATTGGCCGCCGAACTATCGCCTCGCCGCGCCGGCGGCCGTTCCGCGCGCGAAGATCGCCGGCCTCGACGCCTATCGCGAAGCTTGGAGCAAAGAGGTCGCGCTCATTTCCCGCCCATCTTGACGCTGCGGGCGGCGACGTCGAACAAAAGTCTCGGTAGCATTCTGCCCGATATTGAGCCGGAAGGCGCTTCGCCGGCGTCGCGAGCTCCCATTGCTCGATAGAAGAGGACGGCGTCGGGATCAGACTCGATAATTATTCTGTGAGCGCCGATCTTCCCTGAGATGTCGATCGCCCAGGAAAAAAGCGCTCTCCCCGTACCCTCTCGGAGTCTTTTTGGCTCGACAAAGAGCTTCAACAGCTCGGCGTCATCAGCTCTGACTCTTATCTGTACGACGCCGAGTATTTTACCACTCTCTTCAGCGACGCCGACATGCGTCAATTCAAGGTCCAGCGGAGCAAACGACAGCTCTCCACGACAAGCGTTCATGAACGCCTCGTCGTAGCCCCACATAGCCTTGGAACGAAAACATAGATCGGAAAGCTCTGGCAATTCATCTATGCTCGCGGGTCGGACTATTAGCGCCACGCTGATCCCATCGTTTTCATCGCTCACCCATCTTCCCTCCGAAGGGAATGACATTGCCCGCCCTGGCCGGCTGTCGCCAGCCTCGCAAACGGCCATCCCGTCCAGCGTGCCGCCGTCGATTTCGCCGATCAACTCCGAGCAAAGCAGCAGACGGCCTTGGCCCCGCCTTTTGCCTGTGGGAGAAGCGGCGAGCGCGCCGCTCAAGGAGCGGCGTGATCGAAGGTGGTTTATGGCCGGCGAATTAAGCGGGCGGCGAATTCTCGTGCCGGAAGCGCGCGAGCTTGCGCTTCTGACCCGCATGCTTGAAGAACGCGGAGCGATTTCAATCGCTTGCCCAATGGTCGCGATTCGCGACGCGCCTGATCCGACGCCGGTCGAAGCCTGGCTCGATCGCTTCATCGCGAGGCCCTGCGACGACCTCATCCTCTTGACCGGCGAGGGCCTGCGCCGCCTCTTGACGCTCGCCGCACGGCGCGACGAGCGTCAGGATTTCATCGTCGCGCTCGCCAAAGCGCGCCGCGTCACCCGCGGCCCGAAGCCGGTTCGCGCCTTGCGCGAGATCGGCCTCGAGAGCAATCTTTCCGCCGAGCAGCCGACCAGCGAAGGCGTTATTCGGCTCTTGTCCGGCATCGACCTGAAGGGCCGAAGGGTAGGGGTGCAACTCTACCCGGACAGTGAGCACGAGGCGCTGCTCGGCCATCTGCGAGAGGCCGGCGCCGAGGCCGATCCCGTCCTGCCGTATGTCTATGCTTCGAGCGCGGAGGACGTCGAGGTTGTCGCGGCGATCGAGGCCATGGCGGCGGGAAAGATCGACGCCGTCGCCTTCACCAGCGCGCCGCAGGTGCGCCGCCTTCGCGAAGTCGCTGAAAAGGCGGGCCGCCTTGACGCCCTGCTTTACGGCCTTTCCCGGGTCGTCGTCGCGTCGGTAGGTCCGGTTGTCGCATCGGAGCTCGAAAAGCTCGGCGCGCGCATCGATGTCGCGCCGGCCGGCGCGACTTTCTTCATGAAGCCGCTGGTAAGGGCTCTGGTCGAGGCTTTCGAGCGGCGGACGCCTAAGGCTCAGCCATCGTCGTGAGATCTCGCGAGCGCTTGCGGGCTGCCCAAAAAATCGAGGCCGGCGCCGCAATTTCAGTTTATCAACGCGACAGTCGCCGCTGGCGGCGCGGGCGGCGCAGGAGTACGTTTGCCGCAGGATAGACTCCGGCCGAATGAGGTCTTGGGATGGACGCAAAGAGTGAAATGCGGAGCGAGCTTCGCGCGAGGCGGGCGGGGCATGCGTTGCCAAGACGGCTCTATGTCGACCCCGCTTTCTTCGCGCTCGATCTCGAGAATATTTGGTACAAGGAATGGCTTTTCGCCGGCCACGATTGCGAAATATCGAAGCCCGGCGACCATCTGACGCTGAAGATCGGCGACTATCCGGTGATTGTCGTTCGCGGGCGCGACGGCGTGATCCGCGCGCTGCATAATTCCTGCCGTCATCGCGGCTCGCGCATCTGCCCAACCGAGCGGGGCTCGGCGTCGCGGCTTGTCTGCCCCTACCACAATTGGAGCTACGAGCTCGACGGTTCCCTGTTGTTCGCGCGCGATATGGGACCGGACTTCGATCGCAAGCAGCACGGGCTGAAGCGCGTTCATTGCGACAGCTTCGGCGGCTATGTCTGGATCTGCCTTGCCGAAGAAGCGCCCGATTTCTCCGCCTTTCGCGCCAGCGCCGAGCCCTATATCGCGCCGCACGAGCTGACCAAAGCCAAAGTCGCGGCGGAGAGCACGATTGTCGAAGAGGGCAATTGGAAGCTGGTCTGGGAGAACAATCGCGAGTGCTACCATTGCGCGCCCAACCATCCCGAGCTTTGCCGCAGTTTTCCCGAAAGCGCGAATGTGACCGGCGCTGACGGCGCGAGCCCGCTGATCGCCGAGCATTGGGCGCGCTGCGAGGCGATCGGCCTGCCCAGCCGGTTTGAGCTTTCTAAGAGCGGCCAATATCGGGCGGTCCGCGCGCCGCTGCTCCGCGACGCGGTGAGCTACACGATGTCCGGCCAGGCGGCTGTCAAAAGGCCGCTCAGCGACCGCATCGCCGAACCGAACGTCGGCTCCTTGCTGCTGTTTCATTTTCCGTCGACCTGGAACCATCTGCTCGGCGATCACGCCGTCACCTTCCGCGTCCTGCCGCTCGGCCCGACCAAGACGCAAGTCACCACCAAATGGCTTGTTCATCGCGACGCGGTCGAGGGCGTCGACTATTCCGGCGACGATTTGACGTATGTTTGGAACGCCACCAACGAGCAGGACAAGCGCATCATCGAAGAGAACCAGCGCGGCGTCCTCTCGCCGGCCTTCGAGCCTGGGCCCTATTCGCCGGCGCACGAGGCGGGCGTCGATCAATTCGTCGACTGGTATTGCGCGACGAGCGAGCGGGCGTTGGGCGCGGCGAAAACGCGCCCGCTGGCCGCGGAATGAGCGCTGGCGGCCGACAATAGAGCTACGCCGCTTTCTCCGCCTCCGTCGGCGAATAATTGAGGATCGGCCCGAGCCAGCGCTCGACCTCGCGGACTTCCATGCCCTTGCGCCGCGCGTAATCTTCGACCTGGTCGCGCTCGACCTTGGCGACGCCGAAATAATGCGCGTCGGGATGGGCGATATAGAGGCCGGAGACCGAAGAGCCTGGCCACATCGCGTAGCTCTCGGTCAGCTTCACGCCGATTTTTCTCTCCGCGTCGATGAGGCGGAACAGCGTCGCCTTCTCGGTATGGTCGGGCTGGGCGGGATAGCCGGGCGCCGGGCGGATGCCGCGATAGGCCTCGTTGATCAGCTCGTTCGGCGCGAAAGCCTCGTCCGGCGCATAGGCCCAGAATTCGCGGCGCACGCGCTGATGCATGGCTTCGGCGAAGGCTTCG
>DATGHD010000356.1:0-5938 GCA_035308145.1 Roseiarcus sp. | reverse complement strand
CCTGTCATGCGCATGTTGCGGGCGTCGGCGAGGCGCCAGCCATGAAGCGCGTTCTCCTGCATCGACGAGACAACAAAGCGCCCGTCCGGCGAAGCGACGACGTCGAGATGCGAGCCCTTCCATTCGAGCGCGACCGGCTCGGCCGCGACATTCGGAAACCACAGCGAAACGGCATTGTAATGGGCGAGGGCGAGCCGATAGCCCTTGGGCAGAAAGGTCATGCCGCGCACGGTCGAAGGCGCGGAAAAGGTCTTGACCGCGCCTGAGGCGTCTTTCGCGCGGGCCTCGCGGCCCGCGGCCCAGGCGATCGCGCCGCCTCTGGTCGCCAGCGCGTCGATCCAGCGGCCTTTTTCGTTGGCGATCTCCACAGCAGCGCCATCGGCCGACATCGAAACGACGCGGCCGTCGTCGCCGCCGGTGAAAAGCCGTTTGCCGTCGGACGCCCAGGCCAAGACCGCGCCGCCCGGATGTGCTTCGACGCGCGTCAAGGCCCCTGGTTCGCCGATGAGGACCGCGCCGTCGCCCAAGCCGAGGGCGGGCCGGCCGTCCAGAAAGGCGGCGGCCGTCACACGCGCGCCAACGGAAAAAGCGCGCACATGCTCGCTCAAGGAAGAGGTCGGCGCCGCGGCGCTATGATCGCCGCCGGCGTTCGTCATGCCGCGCAGGCGAGGAAACCCTCGCGGATCTGATCCTCGTTGAGGTCGCGGCCGATGAACACGACTTTCGACTCGCGTTTTTCGCCGGCCTTCCATTCACGCTGCGGCTCGCCTTCCAGCATCATATGGACGCCCTGGAACACGAAGCGCTTGGGATCGCCGGAGAAGGCGACGATGCCCTTGCAGCGAAGGATATTCGGGCCCTCATTCTGTGTGAGCGCATTGATCCACGGCATGAATTTGTCCGGATCGACCTCGCCGGGAAGGCGCACCGACACCGACTGCATGTGCTCGTCGTGATAATGCTTCAGCCCGCCGTGGCTGTGATCGTGAGGATGGTCGTGGTCATGGCCGTCGTGATGATGATGGTCATGATCATGATCGTCGCCGGCCTCGAGAAAATCCGGCTCGATGTCCATGATGCGGTCGAGATCAAAGGCGTTGCGCTCCAGCACCGCGTCGATAGCGACGTTGCAGCGCTCGGCGCGATGCAGCTTCGCATAGGGGTTGATGGCGCGGATTCGCGCCTCGACCTCTCTGATTTCCGCGGGCGAAACGAGATCAGTCTTGTTCAAGATGATTACGTCGGCGAAGGCGATCTGGTTCTTGGCCTCGGGCGCGTCGCGCAGACGATCGGCGAGCCATTTGGCGTCGGCGACGGTCACCACCGCGTCGAGCTTGGCGCGGGCCGCGACATCCTGATCGACGAAGAAGGTTTGCGCGACTGGCGCAGGATCGGCGAGGCCCGTCGTCTCGACAATGATCGCGTCGAACTTGCCCTTGCGCTTCATCAGGCCTTCGATGATCCGGATCAAGTCGCCGCGCACCGTGCAGCAGATGCAGCCGTTGTTCATCTCGAAGATTTCTTCGTCCGCGCCGACGACAAGCTCGTTGTCAATGCCGATCTCGCCGAATTCATTGACGATGACCGCATATTTGTGGCCGTGATTTTCGCTCAGGATACGGTTCAGCAAGGTCGTCTTTCCGGCGCCGAGATAGCCGGTCAACACGGTGACGGGGATTTTGGATTCGGCGGAATTTTGGCTTGGAGCAGGCATTACGAGGTCGTCTCCTGGCGCGCCTTAAACGAGGTTGGGAAAACCCTCGTGATATAGGCCTCCGACGCGCCCTTGGTAAGAGGGGCGGAGAGCTGCTTGCCGCGCGGCGCGCTAAAATCTAGGCTTGCGACTTGGCGCTGATCTCGAGTTGATCCAGAAACGGCGCGGGGACGGCTGGTGAGCGAATCAATTGGCGCGACCGGGTGGAAGCCCTGCATGCCGCCGCTCGGCGCGCCGGCGTCCGACATCGATCCGTTCTCGCTCGAATTCTTCGCCGATCCTTTTCCGGCCCACCAGCGGCTGCGCGACGCCGGGCCAGCCGTCTGGCTAAGGAAGTACGGAGTCTGGGCGGTCGCCCGCTACGAAGAAGTTTCTCGCGTGCTCAACGACTGGCGAACCTTCTGTTCGAGCCGCGGCGTGGGCTTGAGCGACTTCGCCAAGGAGAAGCCGTGGCGCCCGGCGAGCCTGGTTTTGGAGAAGGACCCGCCTGAGCACGATCGCGCTCGCGCGGTGCTCAATCGCGCGCTCTCGGCGGGCGTCATGAAACAGCTTCGCGATAGGCTCGCGGCCGCGGCCGAGGCGCTGACCCAACGGCTCGTGGAAAAACGAAGCTTCGACGCCATCCCCGAACTCGCCGAGGCCTATCCGCTGTCGGTCTTTCCCGACGCCATGGGCCTCAGACAAGAGGGCCGCGAGCACCTTCTCCCTTACGCCGGCACCGTCTTCAACGCCTTCGGCCCGGACAATGAATTGCGGCGCAACGCCATCCAGCGCGCCGCCCCGCATATCGCCTGGGTGACCGAACAATGCCAGCGCGAGAACCTCTCAGCCGACGGCATTGGCGCGACGGTGCATGCCGCGGTCGACGCCGGCGAGATCACGGCTGAGGAGGCGCCGCTTCTGGTCCGCTCGCTTCTCAGCGCCGGCATCGATACGACCGTCAATGCGCTTGGCGCGGCGATCTATTGTCTCGCGCGCTTTCCTTCCGAAATGGCCAAGCTCCACGCCGATCCCGCGCTTGCGCGATCAGCCTTCGAGGAGGCGATAAGGTACGAGTCGCCGGTGCAAACTTTCTTCCGCACCACGACGCGCTCCGTGGAGATCGGCGACGTGCGCCTCGGCGAGGGCGAGAAAATCCTGATGCTGCTCGCCGCCGCCAATCGCGATCCCCGCAAATGGGACAATGCCGAGACTTACGACATCGAGCGGCGGACAAGCGGCCATGTCGGCTATGGCGCGGGCGTGCATCTATGCGTCGGGCAGTTGCTGGCCCGCGTCGAGGGCGAGGCGGTGCTTTCGGCGCTGGCGCGTCGGGTTCGAGAAATACGCATCGTCGGCGAGCCGAAGCGCGCGTTCAACAATACATTGCGCGGTCTTGAATCGCTGCCGGTCGAGCTCGTCACTGCCTAACTCGCGTGTTGGCGAAGAAAGGCGCTCAGCCGTTCAAGCGCCTCGCGACCCGCTTCCCGGTCGAGATTGAATTGAAATTCGTGAGGCAGGGGCGGGTCGTGGTCGCCTGGAAAGAACAGCTCGTCCACGGCCACGCCTCGGGCGCGAATGGCGTCTGCGATCATGACGGACTGGGGCGCGAGGGGGTCGGCGTTGCCGACCGAGACGAATGTCGGTGGAAATTGCGCGGTCATATGCTTGTTGACGGAAAATTCGTCGAAACGGGGATCGTCGGCGCCGTCTCGCCGGCCGAAATACGCCCACATGACCGTCCGGAGGAAGTTCTTGAAATCTCCGCTGCGATTGAGCGACGAGAGGTCATAGACACCGCAAAAGAGCACCACGCCCTTGAGCGCGGCGCGGTCGATCGCCGGCGCTACGCGAAGCGCCGCCGCGTAAGTCGGGTCGGCGATGACCGCGGCGAGTTGGGCGGCGATCTGAGAGCCGGCGGAATCGCCTGCAAGAAACAGCTTGTTGGCGTCGATATGAAGGCGCGTCGCGTTGTTAATCAGATATGACAGCGCCTCGTTGGCCTCGAAAACTGGCGTCGGGTAAATGGCGCTCGGCGCCAGTGAATAGTCGACGCCCATCACGGCATAGCCGCGCGCCGAAAGGATTTTGAGATAAGGGCCGAGAGCGGACTTGCTTCCGGCGACAAAGGCCCCGCCATGGATCCAGACAATTGTTGGGAGGAGCTTGCCGGCCTTGTCCGCCTCGGACGGAAAGTAGGCGTCGAGCAACGCGTCGGCGCTAGCGCCATAACGCTGGTCGCGCAACTCCACGATATTGTCCGGGACATACTTTTCAAGCGTTCGATTTTGCTCTGACGCGCTCTTTTCAAATGCGTATCGAAGCAGCAGAACGCGCGGCCACGGGCTCAGCTCGAAGGCGGCGAAACCGCTCGCCCCGGCCGCGATCACGCCGACCAGCAAATAGCCGATCCACCGCAATCTCATGCCGATGCAATTTATCCGGCTGCCTTGCGCCGGGCAACACGTTGCGCGGTCTTGGGTCGTTGCCAGTTGAGCTTATTCCGGCTTAGGCCGTTCTGCTGCTGAGGCACACAGCCATGGCGGCGATCACGACAGCGGCGGCCGCGACGAACGGCCATGTCACTTTCTCGTCAAGCAAGATGGCTGACCAGAGGAGAGCGAGCAATGGCGTCGCGAGATTGAGCTGGCCGATCCGCGCGATCCCGCCTGCCGCGAGGCCGGCGTACCAGGCGATCGAGCCAAGGAACATGCTGACGACGCCTGCGTACCAAAAGCTCGCCCAGGCCTGCCATGGAATGGCGCGCCAGGTGAGCGAGAGAGACTCAATGAGGAGCGGCGCCGCGGCAAACGGCGCAATGAGGAGCATCGCCCAGCACAATGTGACCGCGGCGCCGAGTTCGCGCGATACGCGGCCGCCTTCGACATAGGCGAAGCCGACGCTCGCCATTGCTGCGAGAAGCCAGCCGTCGGCCGGCGCGATTGTTCCGCCGCCCTCGTGAACGGCGAAAAGCGCAACCGCCGCGGCGCCGACAATGCAACCGATCCAAAACCGTGGAGCCGGTCTTTCGCCGGCGCGGAGCACGGCGATAACCGCGGTCGCCGCCGGCGCGAGGCCAACGACCACAGCCGCGTGGGAGGAGGGGACTTGTTCGAGCGCCAGCGCAATGAAGAAGGGATAGCCGACCGCGAGGCCGAGGCCAGTCCACAAGATGCCGAGAAGCTGCCGTTTCTGCGGCCATATCCAACGATGGAAAACGCAGAGCGAGAACAATCCGAGGAGCGCCGCAATTTCGATACGGCTGCAGGTCAGCATTGTCGCGCCGAAGACTGGCGCCGCTAGACGCGTCGCCGGCAAAGTGCCGCTAAAGGCGAGGACGCCGAGGCCTCCTAAAGCCAAGCCTTTTCGCCAAGCCTGATCGGCCGCGAACCAAGGAAGCGCGCTGCGCGCCGTCTCATCGGCGGCCGTCTGACCTTCCGGCGTCGCCTTCAATCGCGTTGCGCCTCGTCTTCGCGCAAGGCGACGCCGCCGACGACCAGTCCGACGCCGATGATCTCCGCGAATGATGGCGTCTGCCGGAGAACAAGAAATCCGATCGCCGAAGCGGTCGCCGGCAGAAGGGACAATAAAAGCGCGAATGTCGCGCGCGATAGTCTGCGCATAGCCAATTGATCGCAAATGTACGGAATCACCGAAGAGGACACGCCGACCCCGACGCCGGCGCCAAGCAGCAACGGATTGGCGAAAGCGGGCAGGGCGTCGCCGATGCCGACCGGCAGCGCTGCGAGAGCCGCGACGCCCATGGCTGCGCCGAGCCGGTCGACGCTGGCGCCAGCTCCGCCGGACGATGCGATGCGATGGCCAAGCACGATATAGAGCGTGAACAGCGCGCAATTGGCGAAAGCGAAGAGATAGCCGAGCGGCTCCCCCGCGATACGCACATCGGTCAAGGCGAAGACGCCTACGCTCGCCAACGCGAGCGCGACGAGATTGCGCCTGGTGCGCATCCCATAGGCGGCGATGGCGATCGGCCCGAGGAATTCGATCGCGCCGACCGTGCCGAGCGGCAGCCGGGCGATCGCCTCATAGAAGACCGAGTTCATTGCGGCGAGGACCAGCCCCAAGCCGATGACGACGGCGCGCTCGCGCGGCGTGAGCTTGACGAAGTGACGCCAAGGCCGCCGCCAGAGCGCGAAGACGATCGCCGCGCTGGCGATACGGAGCCAGGCCACGCCGAGCGGCGCAATCGCCGCGAAGAGCAGCACCGCGAAAGAAGGGCCGAGA
>DATGHD010000355.1:0-5320 GCA_035308145.1 Roseiarcus sp. | reverse complement strand
CCGTCCTTGGTGACATGGCCGACAAGGATGATCGCCGCGCCGGTTCGCTTGGCGAAATGAATGAGGCTTTGCGCGGAGGCGCGTACTTGCGTGACCGTCCCGGGCGCCGATTCGACGGCGTCGCTCCACATGGTCTGGATGGAGTCGATGACCACCAGGCTCGGCGCATCCCCGGCCGCCAAAGTCGCAACAATGTCCTCGACGCTGGTCTCGGCGGCGAGTTCGACCTTGGCGTCGGAAAGGCCGAGCCGGCCGGCCCGCATACGAACCTGCTCGGTCGATTCCTCGCCCGAAATATAGACGACGCGGCCGTTGCGCCGGGCGAGCGCGGCGCAAGCTTGGACCAGCAAGGTCGATTTGCCGATGCCCGGCTCGCCGCCGATCAGCGCGACCGAGCCCGGCGCAAAGCCGCCGCCGGCGACGCGGTCGAGTTCATGAAGGCCTGTGACGATCCGCGGCTCATGTCGGGCCTCGCTTTTGAGATCCTCCAAAGCGAAGCGCCGGCCCTGGCTGGCTTTCCGGACGCCGGCCGCGCCGATCCCTGAGACCGCCGCTTCTTCGACAATCGTATTCCATTCGCCGCAAGATTCGCACTTGCCCTGCCAGCGTCTGGTGATCGCGCCGCAGTTCTGACAGACGAAGACCGATTTGCCTTTAGCCATGGTTGAGGGAAGCCGGATTCGAAGCGAATTGTCGAGCGACTGTCCGCCCTCGCCCCGCGAAGCGGGGAGAAGGGTCGCGTCCTATTCCGGCCCGCCGACATAGACCCGCCGATAGCGCGCGCCGAGGCTGGTCAGCACATTATAGCCGATGACGCCCGCCCGCGCGCCGAGCTCGTCGACGCCGATCTCGTCGCCGAGGATTTCCGCGAAATCTCCCGCCTCAGCGGCGCCCTCCGGCAGGTCGCTGACGTCCGCCACGCAAAGGTCCATCGAAATGCGGCCAACCAGCGGGCAGCGCTTGCCCGCGATGAGAACATCGGCGCCGCGGCGCTGATCTGTCGCGCCCGCCGCTCGCGGCAATCCGTCGGCGTAGCCGGCGAGCAAGGCAGCAAGCCGTGTCGGACGCTTGGCGCGCCATTGCGCATTGTAGCCGACGCTGGCGCCGGGTTCGATTGATGGCGCCTGCTGGATGCGGACTTCGAGCTTGACGACGCGCTTCATCGGATTGGGCGCGGGAAGGATCGGATTGCCGCCATAGAGCGCATAGCCCGGCCGTACGAGATCAAAGAATGGACGGGCCTTCAGGAACAGTGCGGAGGAATTGGCGAGGCTCGCCGGAACGCCGGGCAAGAGCGCGCGCGCCTTCTTGAAGCGCTCGATCTGCAGGGCGTTCAGCGGATTGTCGAATTCTTCTGACGCAACGAAGTGACTCATGAAGAGACCGACGCCGCCCTCGACCCGCTCATATCGCGCGAGCGCCGCTTCGAGCTCGCTCGGCGAAACAAAGCCAAGCCTACTCATGCCGGTGTCGACATGGATCGCGCAAGGCGGCGCGCTTTTCCGCGTGGCGAACGGCGCCCAACGCGCCAACTCGTCTGGCGAACCGATTGCCGGCGACAGGCCATGCGCGACATAGTCGGCGGGATCGGCGCCAGCTTGCAGGCCATTGAGGATGAAGATGCGCGGGCCGGGCCCAAGCGCCGCGCGGGCGCGAAAGCCCTCCTCGATCTGCGCGACAAAGAAGGTTCTGCACCCGGCCGCGAAAAGCGCGCGCGCCGCCGGCTCGACGCCGATCCCGTAGGCGTTGGCCTTGATCACGCCCGCGCTTTCGGCCGGCGCGGCGCGCCTGGCGAGGAGACGCCAATTATCGGCGAGCGCAGAAAGGTCGATGGTGAGGACGCCGCCGGCGGCGGCAAGCGATGGGCCGGAATCGAAAGGCGAGGTCATTCGTAAATTCGCCGAATCAAGAGGACGCGAGTAGATCAACGCGCCACGACGACGGATGCAACCTCTTAAGTCTATGAAATCTCCGCGGCGCGCGGGCCTCCTCTCCCCGTGCAGCGAAGCGGAACGGGGAGAGGTAAGGTGAGGGGCTTGTCGTTTGTTCTCCGCGATCGAGGCTAACCGACCAGCCCCTCACCGTACCTCTCCCCGCTTTGCGGGGAGAGGGCCTTCCACGCCGAGCTTGCCCTCACGCGCCTGCGCCGAGCTTCGCCGCTCCTCAGTACCTCTCCGGCGTCTGCTCGTCGCGCGCGAGATTGTTGAATCGCGTCAGCTCGGCCTCGAACTGCAAGGGAACCGTGCCGGTTGGTCCGTGGCGTTGCTTGCCGATGATGACTTCAGCGCGGCCATGCGCGCGCTCCATTTCGTTCATCCAGGCGACGTGCTCCTCGGTGCCGGCGCGCGGCTCGCGGTTCTTCAGATAATATTCCTCGCGGAACACGAACAGCACCACATCGGCGTCCTGTTCGATCGAGCCGGACTCGCGCAAATCCGACAGTTGCGGCCGCTTGTCGTCACGTTGCTCGACCTGGCGCGAGAGCTGCGAGAGCGCCAGGATCGGCACGTTGAGCTCCTTGGCGAGCGCCTTCAGGCCCGTGGTGATCTCGGTCAATTCCTGCACGCGATTGTCGCCGCGGGTCTTCGAGCCCGAAAGCAATTGGAGGTAATCCACGACAAGAAGGTCGAGGCCGCGCTGGCGTTTCAGCCGACGCGCTCGCGCGGCGAGCTGGGCGATCGAAATGCCGCCGGTCTGATCGATGTAGAAAGGGATCGACTGCATGTCGCGCACGGCTTCCGAGATGCCGTGAAAATCCTGCTCGGTGATGTCGCCGCGTCTGATCTTGTATGACGGCACGCCCGATTGCTCGGCGATAATGCGGGTCGCCAATTGTTCCGCCGACATTTCAAGCGAGAAAAAGCCGACGATGCCGCCGTTGATCGTCTCGCGCGTTCCGTCCGCGCGCGTCTCCGCTTCGTGAGCCTTGGCGATGAAGAAGGCGATGTTGGTGGCAAGCGCGGTTTTGCCCATGCCCGGGCGGCCGGCGAGGATGACGAGGTCGGAGGACTGCAACCCGCCCATGTAGCGGTCGAGATCGATGAGCCCGGTCGCGATGCCGGAAAGATTTCCATCGCGTTCGTAGGCCTTGGCGGCCATGTCGACGGCGGTCTTCAAGGCGTCGGAGAAACGCGCAAAGCCGCCGTCGTACCGGCCGCCCTCGGCGATCTGATAGAGCCGCCGCTCGGCCTCCTCGATCTGTTCGCGCGGCGACGAATCGACCGGCGCGTCATAAGCGACGTTGACGACGTCCTCGCCGATCCGGATCAATTCGCGCCTGAGAGCAAGATCGTAGATCGTGCGGCCGTAATCGTAGGCGTTGATGATCGTCGTCGCCTCGGCGGCGAGACGGGCGAGATATTGCGGAATGGTGACGCCGCCAAGATCATGCTCGCCGAGAAAGGTCTTGATCGTAATCGGCGTGGCGAGCTTGCCGGCGCGGATCAGCGATCCGGTGATTTCGTAAATCCGCCGATGCACTTCATGGGCGAAATGCTCGGCCTTGAGGAAATCCGAGACGCGATCGAAGGCGTCGTTGTTGATCAGGATCGCGCCAAGCAGCGCCTGCTCGGCCTCGATGTTTTGCGGCGCCGCGCGATGAGCGGGTTCGGTTGAACGGGCGTCGAGCCGGCCCGCGAATTGTTCGACGGTCGCCATTTGATTCGTATTGGTTTTTGAGGAAACGCGAACGCCGACTCTTAAGGACTTCTTTCGCCCGGCGGATGAACGCTTTTTCGCGCGGGCGACGACGACCTTGATGCCGCAAGCGCCGGACTTTGCGAAGAGGTCTTGCGACGACAGGCCCGGCGTCTAAGGCATTTTCCCCGTTATGCTCAGTTGGCGGCTTTTTGGGGGCGCGGGCCGCGTTTTGCGCTTGACTGTGTCTGCGGGCGCGCGACGGCTAATCCTGACGAAGCTGCAACGAAAATGGGCGGCCCGAAGGCCGCCCATGGCTGTGAGCGCGTAAAGGCCGCTCAGTTCGAATAGTACATCTCGAACTCGACCGGGTGCGGCGTCATTTCGAAACGCTGCACTTCGCCCATCTTCAATTCGATGTAGCTGTCGATGAAATCGTCGCTGAACACGTCGCCGACCTTCAGGAAGGCGCGGTCCTTATCGAGATTGCCGAGCGCCTCGCGCAAGGAGCCGCAGACGGTTGGAATTTTCTTCAATTCCTTCGGCGGCAGGTCGTAAAGATCCTTGTCGATCGCCGCGCCCGGATCGACCTTGTTCTTGATGCCGTCGAGGCCGGCCATCAGCATGGCCGCGAAGGCGAGATAGGGATTGGCCATCGGATCGGGGAAGCGCACTTCGACGCGCTTGGCCTTGGGGTTCGCCGTCCACGGAATGCGGCAGGAGGCGGAGCGGTTGCGCGCCGAATAGGCGAGGAGAACCGGCGCCTCGAAGCCCGGCACCAGGCGCTTATAGGAATTGGTCGAGGGGTTGGTGAAGCCGTTCAGCGCCTTGGCGTGCTTGATGATGCCGCCAATGTAATAGAGGCATTCCTGGCTGAGGTCGGCGTATTTGTTGCCGGCCATGACCGGCTTGCCGCCCTTCCAGATCGACTGGTGGACATGCATGCCCGAGCCGTTGTCGCCATAGACCGGCTTCGGCATGAAGGTCGCGGTCTTGCCGTAGCTCTGGGCGACCTGCTGAATGCAGTATTTATAGATCTGCATATGGTCGGCCATGGTGACCAGCGGGCCGAATTTCAGGCCGAGCTCGTGTTGGGCCGAGGCGACTTCGTGGTGGTGCTTTTCCACGATCGCGCCCATCTGGGCCATCGAGGACAGCATTTCGCCGCGCATATCCTGCGCCGAGTCCTGCGGCGGCACGGGGAAATAGCCGGCCTTGGTGCGCACGCGGTGGCCGAGATTGCCGCCCTCGTAACTCGTATCCGAGTTGGTCGGAAATTCGATCGAATCAAGGGTGAAGCCGGTGTTGTAGGGTTCGGCGGCGAAGCGCACGTCGTCGAAGACGAAGAATTCGGCTTCCGGGCCAAAGGAGGCCGTGTCGCCGATGCCGGTCGATTTGAGATAGGCCTCGGCCTTCTTGGCGATGCTGCGCGGATCGCGATTGTAAGGCTGGCCGCTCGCCGGATCGAGAATGTCGCAAACGATCGCCATGGTCGTGGCGGCGAAGAACGGGTCGGTGCAAGCCGTCGACGGATCCGGCATCAGCGTCATGTCGGATTCGTTGATCGCCTTCCAGCCCGCGATCGACGAGCCGTCGAACATGATGCCGTCAGTCAACAGATCCTGGTCGACGGTGCGGACGTGATGCGACAGATGCTGCCACTTGCCGCGCGGATCGGTGAAGC
>DATGHD010000354.1:0-14016 GCA_035308145.1 Roseiarcus sp. | reverse complement strand
GGATGTGCCGCAACATTTCCGGCGCGACACGTCCCGTTTCGTTCACCGGCAGCGGTTGGCAGATCCTATGGCGGAGCTTCGTCTTCGAGGTCTGCTCTATCTTCATCATCCCGATCCCGTGGATGCTGAGATGGTACGCGCGCTGGTACGTGTCGCAGATCGCGGTGGGATAGTCGCGCCATCCGTTGGCGCCGAGGCGGAACGCCTCAGGCGTGTTTTGGTGGCGCCAATATAGACTTGCTACGCGTCAGAGGCTGGAGCGCTTTGGGCGATAAACCGGCTCACGCCGCCATCGCCTGGATTTCCGGCTCGCCGCCGATCAGCTTGGAAAACTGCTTCAGCCGGTTCTGCAATCTGTCGCTGTTGAGGTCGATCAAATCGGGCGGCAGCATCAGCACCACCTTGCCGCGCTGACAGACCATCGGCGCGCGCGGCAAGACGCCGGGCATCGCCGCCGAGACAATATAGGCGACGCGCATCGCCGCGCCGAGAATGCGCGCCCGATCAAGCAGCCGCGGCGAAACCAGCGCCCTCAACCCCGGCCCGATCTCATCCTCGTTGGCGATGTGACGGTAGGACGCGGCCAAAGCGAGATAGGCGCGCCCCGGATGATCGATGCCGATGAAGGCGGCGTTGGCGATGAGGTTCAAGGACTGCTCGCCGCGATAGTCGGGATGGGCGCGCCAGCCAACGTCGGAGAGCAGGCAGGCGGCGTGGCGCAAGCGCGCCTCGTCCGACGTCTCCTCCAAATGGCTCGATCGCAATAATTGCGTCGTCCAGGCGAAGAGCTCCTCGCCATGGGCCGGCGCGCGCGAGCGCAAAGTGTTGAACTCCCGCGCCGCGCTGATCAGCGGATCCTCGGCGCGCTCGGTCTCGGTCAGGCTCTCGTAGAGTAGCCCTTCGCGCACGCCGAGCGCCGAGATGACGACCTCCTTCGGGCCCGAGCGGCGAATGATCTCCTCGAGAACGGTCGCGCCATAAGCGAGCAGCGGGCGACGCGCGCTCGACACCGCCTCGATCGACGACAGCGCGTCGGCGTCGACCCTTTCGACAAGACGGGCGAATTCGAGCGCATCGCGCGATGGGATGATGTAATTGTGCATCACATGGAGCTGATAATTGCGCTGCCACATGTGCAGACGCGCCAAGGCGCGCCAAGTGCCGCCGACCGCGTAGAAAGTACGGCCGGTGAGATTTTCGAGCGGTTTCGCCTTGCCGAGCGCGTCGCGCACGATCTTGGCCGCCTTTTTGGGCGAACGTTCGGAGGCGTCCATCAACGAGAGGCCGCCGAGCGGCAGGGTCACGCCGCGTCCGACATTGCCATGTTTGACGCCGATTAATTCGAGCGAGCCGCCGCCAAGGTCGCCGACGACGCCGTCGGCTTCGTGGATCGACGAAATGACGCCAAGCGCGGAAAGCTGCGCCTCGCGTTGGCCGGACAACAATTCGATCGAGCAGCCGACCGCGTCCTCGGCGCGCTTGAGGAATTGCGGACCGTTGGTCGCATCGCGCACCGCGGCGGTCGCCAGCGCCCGAATGTCCGAAATGCGCATCGTCTGGCAAAGGACCCTGAACCGCCGCAACGCGGCCAGCGCCTTGGCGATCCCATCGTCCGACAAAGCGCCGGTCGTCGCGACGCCGCGGCCGAGGCCGCAAAGGACTTTCTCGTTGAAGGTCGGCGTCGGCGATCTGACGAGCGCTTCGTATGAGACCAAGCGAACGGAGTTCGAGCCGATGTCGACGATGGCGACCGCCTCCCCGGGCAATCGACCTCTCGCCTCCAGCACAGTTCCCGCTGACTTTTCCAGCATAGACGTCTCAGCGTTTCTGAGGCCGCTTGAGCAAGGAGCGTGGACTTGAATCCTTCAACGACTTGCCGCGGCCGGAAAGGCTCGGGTTCGTTAAGAAATATTTGTGCGCATTGAACGGCTCTTCGCCCGCAGCAGGCTCGATTCGTTCGCTCGCGCCGTCGGCCAATACACGATAGCTCTGCTGATTGTCCATCAGGTTGGCGAGCATGATCTGATTGAGCACCTGTTCATGCACAGTTGCGTTGGTCAGCGGCGCCATCGCCTCCACCCGGCGATCGAGATTGCGCGGCATGAGGTCGGCCGAGGAAATGTACACATGCGCTTCGGGATGGGGCAGACCGCGCCCGCCGCCGAAGGCGTAGACCCGCGCATGCTCTAAGAATCGTCCGATGATTGACTTCACTCGGATATTGTCCGAAAGGCCGGGCACGCCCGGCCTCAAGCAGCAGAT
The DNA here is from genome assembly GCA_035308145.1 of Roseiarcus sp. Lineage (GTDB taxonomy): Bacteria > Pseudomonadota > Alphaproteobacteria > Rhizobiales > Beijerinckiaceae > Roseiarcus. Next base: position 11,754 of record DATGHD010000354.1, on the reverse strand, counting down.
GCCGCGAACGACGAGGTCGATCTCGACGCCCGCCCGGCTCGCCACGTAAAGGGCGTCGATGATTTGCGGGTCGACCAGCGCGTTGCATTTCGCCCAGATCGCCGCCGGCTTTCCGGCCTTGGCGAAAGCGATTTCCTCGTCGATGTGGCTCAGCAGGCGCTTCTTCAGATACATCGGCGAAATCGCCATCTGCTCGAGGCCTTCAGGCTCGGCATAGCCGGTGATGAAATTGAAAATGCGCGAGACGTCGCGGTCGATCGCCGGATCGGCGGTGAAGAAGGAGATGTCGGTGTAGATGCGCGCGGTCACCGGGTGATAATTGCCTGTGCCGACATGGCAATAGCTGACCAGCGATCCCCCCTCGCGCCGCACCACCATCGATAGCTTGGCGTGGGTCTTTAATTCGATGAAGCCGAAGACCACTTGGGCGCCGGCCCGCTCCAGATCCCGCGCCCAGCGGATGTTCGCCTCCTCGTCGAAACGCGCCTTCAACTCGACCAGCGCGGTGACCGATTTCCCCGCCTCCGCCGCCTCGATGAGGGCGCGCACGATCGGGCTGTCGGATGAAGTCCGATAAAGCGTCTGCTTGATTGCGACCACCGAAGGATCGCGGGCGGCTTGCGCAAGGAACTGGACGACGACGTCGAACGATTCGTACGGATGATGGACGACGAGGTCCTTCTGGCGGATCGCCGCGAAGCAATCGCCGCCATTGTCGCGCACGCGCTCGGGAAAGCGCGGATTGTACGGCTTGAATTTAAGATCCGGGCGATCGAGCGCGACGAGCTGCGAAAGCTCGTCGAGCGCGAGCATGCCGTCGACGAGAAAAATGCCGTCGGCGACGATCTCCAGATCGGCGGCAACCAGCGCGCGCAGCTGCTCCGGCATCGCGGTTTCCATTTCGAGGCGAATGACCGAGCCGCGCCGCCGGCGCTTCAAGGCGCTCTCGTACTGCCGCACCAAATCCTCGGCCTCTTCCTCGACCTCGATGTCGCTGTCGCGGATGATGCGGAAGCAGCCCTGCCCCGTGACTTCGTACCCGGGGAACAGTTGTTGCGTGAAGGCGACGATGATCTGCTCCAGCATCACGAAGCGCTGCGCGCCGCCCGCCAGATCGGGAAGCTTGACGAAGCGATCGATCTTGCCCGGCACGCGCACCAGCGCGCTCATCGCGCGATGCTCGCTGCGGTGCTTCAATTGCATCGCCAAGGTGAAGCCGAGATTGGGGATGAAGGGGAAGGGATGCGCGGGGTCGATCGCCAGCGGCGTCAACACCGGGAAGACATGGAGAAGGAAATAGTCCTCGAGCCAGCGCCGCTCGAGATCGGTCAGGTCGCCGACATCGACGATGACCACGCCGACCGCGGAAAGATCGGCCCGCAATTCGCGCCAGCGCGCCTGCTGGGCGCGGACCAGATCGCCAACGCGCTCGCCGATTTTCGTCAGCTGTTCGGCGGGCGTCAGCCCGTCATCCGACGGCGCAACCAAGCCGGAGGCGATCTGATCGACGAGCCCGGCGACGCGCACCATGAAGAATTCGTCGAGGTTGTTCGCCGAGATGGACAGAAACCGCAATTGCTCGAGCAGCGGATGGCTGCGGTTGCCGGCCTCTTCGAGCACCCGGCGATTGAACTCCAGCCAAGACAATTCGCGATTGATGAAGCGCGCCGGGCTCTGCAGAATGTCGCCTTCGGCGACGTCAAGGAGCGCGACCGGCGCCTCCGGATCGGCGGGGGCCGGAGTCGCCTCGAGAATTTGCGATTCGATTTCCACTGTCGCTGGTTCCACAGCGGCGGCGACTGAAGTCGTTCGGCGCGCCAAACGAGCCTCCTTGCTTAACCCTTAATCGCGGCGGTCGTCGGGGGGCCAGCCAAAAACCCTCATCTAACCCGCTGTTATAGGCATTTTGCGACAAATCGGCGACGCCGCAACCCGCCCTTAGCCCTCTTCGGCGGCATCCTTAAGCACAGCCGCCGCGATGGGCTTTGTGACGGCGCGGCCTCGCGCCAAGGCTTCGCGATCGAGCGCGGCGACGGTGGCCCTCGCGGCGCTGAGCGAACGCTCGATACGCAACGCGATATAGTCGATCACCGCGGGATCGACGGCGAGCTGACGATCGCTGAATAGCTTCACCAGGACCGCCCGCGCCAGTTCATCGTCCGGCTCGGAAAGCGCCGCCAGCGGCGCCAGGCGAAGCCGCGATAGAAGGTCGGCTTTGCTGAGGCCCCAGGCGGTTGGCGGCCTGGTCGCGGTGATGAGCAGGGACGCGCCGCTCTCTCGCGTCATGTTAACGAGGTGGAACAGCGCCGCCTCAGCCGCGCCAAGGCGATCGGCGTCGTCGATCAGCACAGCCTTGGCGGCGCTGAGCGCAAGAAGGTCGGCATTCGCCAGGGTCTCGCCCGCGACGATGACGGCGCCGGCGCGGCGCGCCCAGATCGCGCCCAGATGGCTCTTTCCGGCGCCTGGGGGGCCGGTCAGGATCAGCATCTTGCCCGGCCAATGCGGCCAGGCGTCGATTGCCTCCAACGCGGCGCTATTGGCCGGCGCCGGAAGAAAGTCCTCGGCCGCAAAGCTTGGCTCGTGCGGCAGATCGAACGTCAGTTGCCGGGCAAGACTGATCACGAGGCCTCGCCATCCGCCGCGTCATGCCCGCGATAGAGCGAACCGGCAAGATAAAGCGCCGCCAGATGGCGAACGAGAACGCCTATGGCGGCCGCCGTCGGCACGGCGATCAGGAGACCGGTAAGGCCGAACAATTCGCCAAAAGCGACGAGCGCGAACATCACCCAGACCGGATGCAGACCGACCGAGTCGCCGACCAATTTTGGCGACAGGACATTGCCTTCGAGAAATTGCCCGACGAGCACGATCCCGAGCGTCGACAGAAACAAGCTCCAATTCGGCCACCCTTGCACGATCGCCACGCCCAGCGAGATCACCAGCACGGTCAGCGAGCCGACGTAAGGGATGAAGCTCAACAACCCGCCGCCGACGCCGATCAGGAAACCGAAATCGAGGCCGATCAGCGTCAGGCCCGCGGCGTACCAAATGCCGAGGAACAAACCGACCAGAGATTGACCGCGCAGGAATCCGGCCAGCGCGAGATTGATCTCATGAGCCATCTGGCGCAACGCGTCATGGTGATCGCGCGGCAACCCTATGTCGAGCGCCCTGACCATCTTGTCCCAGTCGACCAAAATATAGAAGGCGACGACCGGCGTGATGACCAGGATCGAAAAGAAGCTGAGCAGCGCCTTGCCGCCGTAAAGCAGCGATTCCGACGCGCTGAGAAGCCATCGCGCGCGCTCAGCGACGAAATCGGTCAGGGAATTCTCGATCTGCTCCGTCGACAAGGGTTGGCTCAGGCCGAATTTGGCGCGCCACGACCCTCCATATTTGTCGAGGAGGACGTTGCCCTGATCGACCGCAAGCTGTTGCAGTCGGGAAATATAACTCGGCAGGCTATGGATGAAGCTGATGAGCTGATGTCCCAAGATCGGCGCGACGAGAATGAGAGCCGCCGCCACGACGATTATAAAAGCCCCGAGGATCAGGAGCGAGGCGCCGAGGCGATTGAGCCCAAGCCTCTCGAGCTTCTGCACAACCGGATCGAGCAGATAGCCGAGTGCGATGCCGAGCGCGAAAGGCGTGACCGTGCTGCCGAGCACGTAAAGCGCCACGCCCAGCCCGACCAGCGCGCAGGCCCAGATCACCATCTGCCGCTCGATGCTCAGCGTGGCCCCGCCGAAGGCGCGCGTTGGCGAGGCTGCGTCCTGGCGGGTCGCCGGCGCGGCCGGCGGCGGGTCAATTGCAACAGATCCCATCGATTGCCCCAGCGATCTTCAAACACCGCCACCCATCCATAAGGCTCCGCGCGCGGCGTCTCAAGGAAACGTACGCCTTTGGCGATCATTCGGGCATGGTCGCGGTGGAAATTGTCAGTGTGAAGAAACAAGAACACCCGGCCCCCGGTCTGGTCGCCGATCCGAGCGGCCTGTTGCTCATTCGCCGGGGTGGCGATGACCAGGCGCGCGCCGCGGCCGGGCGGCGCGACGAGAATCCAGCGCTTGCCGCCGCCGAGCGGCGTATCCTCGATCAGCGAGAAGCCGAGACTTTGGGTGAAATAGGCGATCGCCTCGTCATAATCAGAGGCGAGAAACGTGACGTAGCCGATGCTTTGCTTCGCGCTTCTCGTCATTGGCTCATATGGTCAAGCCATTGGCTGATGTAGACCGCGCCCGACGCGATGGTCGAGGCGGCGACCAGCCAGACGGCGAATTCCTCGCCGGGCAGAGGCTCGAGGCCGAAGGCTTTGGCGCCCAGGACCAAGGCCGCCGCAGCAATTTGCGCCGCCGTATTGAATTTCGACACCCAGACCGGGCGGATCGCCACTGGATTGTTCAAAAGCCACGATATCAGGACCGCGATCAGGATCATCACGTCGCGCGACACGACGATGATGGCGATCGCCGGCGGCAATTCGCCGACTACGGCCAAGGTGACGTAAATCGAGACCAACAAGGCCTTGTCGGCGAGCGGATCAAGATAGGCGCCGAGCTCCGTCCGCAGGTTGAATCGCCTGGCGATGAACCCATCGACGGCGTCGGAGACGCCGGCCGCGACAAAAATGATGAAGGCGAACAAGTAGCGCTGCGACACGATCATCAGAACAGCCAAAGGCGCGAGCAGCAGGCGCGCCAGCGTGATCAAATTGGGCAGGCTGGCGAAAAGCTTGCTGATTTCCATCGAGACGGGCGTTCCATCCATTCGTGGCGGCGAGGCCGCGATTCATCATAGCCCAGGCGCCGCCCGGAAAAAGACCGCGGGCCTAATGGAGGCCTAAGCTTGCGCCGGGCGAGCCGAGCCTGTAACCCGCGCCGGCTACATTTTTCCATGGATCCATGACCACAACGCCACGCGCGCCGCTCACCTATGCCGAAGCCGGCGTCGATATCGACGCCGGCGCCGCCATGGTCGAGGCGATCAAGCCAATGGTGCGCGCGACGCGCCGGCCGGGCGCCGACGCGGAAATCGGCGGCTTCGGCGGCCTTTTCGATCTCAAAGCGGCCGGCTTTGTCGATCCCGTGCTGGTCGCCGCGAATGATGGCGTCGGCACCAAGCTCAAAATCGCGATCGAATGCGGGCGCCACGACACAATCGGCGTCGATCTGGTCGCCATGTGCGTCAACGACCTTGTCGTGCAAGGCGCGGAGCCCCTTTTCTTTCTCGACTATTTCGCAACCGGCAAGCTCGACCCCAAGATCGGCGCAACCGTGGTCAAGGGGATCGCGGCGGGCTGCCTCGAGGCCGGCTGCGCCCTGATCGGCGGCGAGACAGCCGAAATGCCAGGGCTCTACGCAGCCGCCGACTATGATCTCGCCGGTTTTGCGGTCGGCGCCGTGGAGCGCCGACGCCTGCTCCCGAAATCCGGACTGAAGCCCGGCGATTTGGCGCTGGGTCTCGCCTCCTCGGGGTTGCATTCCAACGGCTTTTCACTGGTCCGGCGGATCGCGGCGCGAAGCGGCCTCTCTTGGGATATGGCGGCGCCCTTCGCCGCTGATCGTTCGCTCGGCGAGGCGTTGTTGGCGCCGACCCGCATTTACGTGAAGCCTTTGTTGAAGGCCTTGGCGGCGAGCGAGGCGATCTTCGCCTTGGCGCATGTCACGGGCGGCGGGCTTTTGGAAAATCCGCCGCGCGTCCTCCCTGACGGACTGGGCGTCGCCTTCGACCTCGACGCCTTTGCGCCGCCTCCAGTTTTCCGCTGGCTGGCCGAAGTCGGCAATCTCGAACCATCAGAAATGCTGCGCACGTTCAACTGCGGTATCGGCATGATTGCGTTTGTCGCGGCCGAGAAGGCGGATTCCGCGTCGCAGGCTCTCGCGGCAAGCGGCCTCGCGCCGGTCCCCATCGGCGCGATCGTTTCCGCCGCTGAAGGCGAACGCGTCCGCTTTCACGGAAGTCTTCGACTGTGACCGCCCGCAAGCGCACGGCCATTTTCATCTCCGGGCGCGGCTCGAACATGGCCGCGCTGATCGCCGCCGCCCGCAAGCCCGACTTTCCCGCCGAGATTGTCCTGGTTCTGTCCAACAAGCCTGAGGCCGCCGGACTCTCGCTCGCTAAAGCCGCGGGCGTCGCGACGGCCGCGGTGGACCACAAAATTTACGCTGGCCGCGAGGCGTTCGAGCGCTCGGTGCAAGTCTTGCTCGAAATCCATCGCGTCGAGCTCATTTGCCTGGCCGGTTTCATGCGCCTTCTCAGCGCGGGCTTTGTGGAGCATTGGCGCGGCCGCCTCATCAACATCCACCCTTCGCTCCTGCCGGCCTTTCGCGGCCTTGACACCCATAACCGAGCGCTTGAAGCGGGCGTCAAAACCCACGGCTGCACCGTGCATTTCGTCGAGGCTGAGCTTGACGCCGGGCCGATCATCGCTCAGAGCGCGCTCCCGGTGCTGGAGGACGACACGCCGGAAAGCCTGGCCGCCCGGGTGCTCGAAAAGGAGCACGAAGTCTATCCGCGCGCCCTCGCCATGGTGGCGTCGGGAAGCGCGGATATCGATCGCGCGCTCGCGGCGGCGGACAACTTTTCCCCGCATTTGTAACGAAACGCCGTCATTCGGTCATATCGCCCTGCTAACACTTCCGTAGGCGAGGCTGCGCGGCGACGCGCGTCGCCGCTCCCCGCTCAAACAGACGGCGCCAAGGCCGTCGTTCAAGAATAATGTGCGAAGCGGGAGACACATATGCGCAAGCTATACTGTCTTTCTCTGTCCGCAGCCTTGTTGATCGCAGGCGTTGGCGTCGCGAATGCCGGTTCGGATGTATCGGTCTGGCGTTGGCAGGTTTCGCACTGCCTGCGCGATCAGCAGCGGGCGGCGGATTCGGCTGGTCTCTACCAGGAAGCGAGCGCCTTCGAAGTGACGCCCGGCGTCACCCAGCGCAGCCAGCCGACGAATGGCGATGATCCGCTCTATTCCGGCGACTTGCGGGCCGCTCCGCAGGGCGCCAGCGCGGGCCAATAGGATCCGTCGCTCGCGTCGCCCTTGGCGCCGTCATAATCGCGCGTCGATGTGGCGGAGAACGTCGCGCATTGGCTCGCTCGAGACGGTGATGAACCCGCCGAGCGGCTGGTCGAGATCCATGATCAGATACACCGCCGACGAGATCGAGACGGCGCAGAGTAAAATCGTGGCATAGATCACGGCGTTACGCGGCGAGATGAGTCCGAACACGCCGAAGATCATTACCAGCCACGATGTCATGAGGCCCAGCAGCGGCGTCGAAATCGTGTCATGCGCCGTGCCGATCAGGCGCCAGCGCTGCTGCAGCGTCTGAGCCATATTGTCTTCGAGAAGGCTAATGAGCTGGCGATGAAAAGCGTCGGTTGGCTCCAACTGCCGAATATCGATGTCGATGGCGACGAGCAGCGCCCCGAGCGGCTGGCGCTCCAGGCTCGGCGATTGCGGGAATCTCGGATAATCGCCGTCAGGCGGCGTCTCGCTCCGCCAGGTGTCGGCGATCGCCGCGGCGACATAGGTGCGCAATTTGCTTCGGATCGGCTCCGTGCTCGCGCCATATTCGCGAAGCCTGAGGTCAAGCTCCGTCAGCGCGGCCGCGTAGCCGCGCCAGCGGCCGTCGAATTCGTCGAACGAGGATTTAACCGAGGACGTGACGAGGCCCAAAACCAGGGCCGTGAATGTGACGAGAATTGAGATCACAAGGCGAACCGCGTCAGCCGTCTCGCGAGTCTTATGCCGCTCCCCCAACCGCCGTTGCAGCCAAAGGCCGAAAGCGCTGCTCGCCAGCAGGAGCAGCAAGAGGAGCGCGGCGATGAGTGAATCCCCCATGCGTCATGCTCGCCTCTCCCTGGGGCCAAGGCAAGTCGGGCAGGCGAGGGCTGGCTTCGGCCGCCGCCGCATGAAATATTGAAGGTCATGATTTGTCTTGAGACGGCCGAATCCTCGGCGAGGTCGGCATGAACGCGCCGGCCCTCGTCACGCGCCACCCGTCGGTCTGCCCGCATGACTGCCCATCGGCCTGCGCGCTCGATGTCGAAGTCATCGACGGATCGCGGATCGGCCGACTGCATGGGGCGAGCGACCAGACCTACACGGCCGGCGTCATTTGCGCGAAGGTCGCCCGCTACGCCGAGCGCGTCCATCATCCAGATCGCTTGACGCGGCCGCTGAGGCGCGTCGGTCCAAAGGGTTCGGGCCAGTTCGCGCCGATCTCCTGGGACGACGCACTCGACATTGTCGCCGAGAATTTTTTGAGGTGCGAACGCGAGTTCGGCCCCGAAAGCGTCTGGCCCTACCACTATGCAGGGACCATGGGCCTCGTCATGCGCGACGGCATTCGCCGCCTCACGCACGCCAAGCGCTACTCGGGTTTCTATTCGACGATCTGCGTCAACACCGCCTGGCCCGGCTTCATCGCGGCAACAGGCAAGCTGATGGGGCCCGACCCGCGCGAAATGGCCAAGGCCGATTGCGTCGTCATCTGGGGCACCAACGCCGTCTCGACGCAGGTCAATGTGATGACCCATGCGATGCGGGCGCGAAAGGAGCGCGGCGCGAAAATCGTCGTCGTCGACATCTATCGCAACGATACGATGAAGCAGGCTGACCTCGCCCTATGCCTCAGACCAGGCACGGACGGCGCGCTTGCCTGCGCCGTCATGCATGTCCTTTTCCGCGACGGGCTTGCCGATCGAGACTATCTTGAGCGCTATACGGACGCGCCGGACGAACTCGAAGCTCATCTTCGCTCGCGCGGGCCCGAATGGGCTGCCGCGATCACCGGCCTTGACGTCGCGGCGATCGAGGCCTTCGCGCGTCTAGTCGGAACGCGGAAGCGGACGTACTTCCGGCTCGGCTACGGTTTCTCTCGGCAGCGCAACGGCGCGGCCAACATGCATGCGGCGACTTGCATTGCGGCGGTGATCGGCGCCTGGCGGCATGAAGGCGGCGGCGCTTTCCACAACAGCGCCGCGATTTTCCATTGGCGCAAGACGCTGATCGAAGGGCTCGATGTCGTCGATCCGGATGTCCGCGTCCTCGATCAATCGCGTATCGGCGCCGTTCTGACGGGCGAAGAAGAGGCGCTGCGCCGCCGCGGCCCGGTGAAGGCGCTTCTGGTCCAGAGCACCAACCCCGCCACGGTCGCCCCTTCCCAGGAGAAGGTCCGGCGCGGATTTCAGCGCGACGATCTCTTCGTCTGCGTGCACGAGCACTTCCTGACCGAGACGGCGCGCCTGGCCGATATCGTCCTGCCGGCGACGATGTTCCTCGAGCACGACGATCTCTATCAGGGCGGCGGCCATCAATATGTGATGTTCGGCCCCAAGGCGATCGAGCCTGCCGGGGAATGCCGCTCGAATCACGAGGTCGTTTGCGGCCTCGGGGAACGGCTCGGCGCCGAACATCGCGGCTTCTCGATGAGCCCACGCGAGATCATCGATTGGACGCTGCAAGCCTCAGGCTGGGGAACGCTCGCCGAGCTCGAAGCGAAGAAATGGCTCGACGTCCAACCGCCCTTCGAGGATTCGCATTTCCTCAAAGGCTTCGCCTTCAAAGACAAGCGCTTCCATTTCAAGGCCGACTGGGCGACGACGCCTTTCGCGAATGTCGGAATGATGGGGCCTTGGCGGTCGATGCCCTCACTGCCCGATCATTGGGCAATCATCGAAGAGGCGGACCAGACACATCCCTTCAGGCTTGGCACTTCGCCCTCGCGCGGCTTCCTCAATACGAGTTTCACGGAGACGCCGGGCTCGCTCGGCCGCGAGCAGCGCCCAACCGTCATGATCCACCCCGAAGACGCCGCGGCGCTCTCGATCAAGGACGGCGACATCGTCAGGCTGGGCAATCAACGCGGCGAGACGCGGCTCCACGCGCGCCTGTTCTCCGGCCTGAGACGCGGGGTTCTGATCAGCGAAGGCGTCTGGCCGAGCGGCGCCTTCCTCGACGGCAAGGGCATCAATGTCTTGACCGGCGATGACGCGGTCGCCCCGTTTGGCGGGGCGGCTTTCCACGACAATCGCGTCTGGCTAAGGCCCGATTGACCTTGCGGCCTTTCATTCAAGGCGCGTTTTCGCTATACGACGCAACCCTTAAAAGCGGCAGAGACCGCAGGCTCCCGTCCTGGCGCGATATGAAGGCCATCCACGTTCTGAACGGCCCCAACCTGAATCTTTTGGGAACCCGCGAGCCGGCCGTCTACGGTCGAGAGACGCTCGCCGACATCGAAAAGGCGATCAAGGCTCGTTGCGCCGCCAAAGGCGTCGAATGCGTTTTTCGCCAGACCAACGACGAGGGCGAACTGGTTACCTGGGTGCAGGAGGCCGGACGGGCCGGCGCCGGCGTGATCCTCAATGCCGGGGCCTATACCCATACGTCCGTCGCTCTCCATGACGCCATCAAAGGATCAGGCGCGGTCGTGATCGAGGTTCACCTTTCAAATGTGCATGCCCGCGAGGCTTTCCGACACCGCTCCTATATTTCGCCGGTCGCCAAGGGCGTCATCGTCGGACTCGGCGCCAAAGGCTATCAGTTGGCGCTCGAAGCGCTGCTCGATGCGCCGGCGGATCGAGGCGAGGCGAAGGAATGAAAAAGCCTCAGGGCAATGTCAGCGCCGCGACGGGCGAGACGCCGGAAGGAGGCCTCGACCTCTCGATCGTCGCCGCGCTCGCCAAGATCGCCCGCCAGCACGATTTGAGCGAAGTTGAGATCGAGCATCAAGGCCTTCGCGTGCGTGTCGCTCGCGAGCGAAAGGCGCCTACCTTGGCGGGCTTCGTCGCCCCCGCGCCGGTCGCCGTCGCCCCCGCGCCCGTCGCGCAAGCGCCGGCCGCAGCGACGACGCCCGTCGCGCGCGAGGACAATCCCGGCGTCGTCAAATCGCCGATGGTCGGCACCGCCTATCGGCGGGCGAGTCCGGAGGCCAAACCGTTTGTCGAGATCGGCTCGATCGTCAAAGCCGGGGACAAGGTCATGCTGGTCGAGGCGATGAAGACGTTCAACGAGATCGTCGCGCATCGCGCCGGCAAGGTCGTGGAGATTTTCGTCGAGGATGCGACGCCTGTCGAATATGGCCAAGCGCTCCTCGCCATCGAATAAGCGACGCGGGCGCCGCATGGACGCCGCCAGCGTTAAGGATCGCCGATGTTCGACAAGATCCTGATCGCCAATCGCGGCGAGATCGCCCTACGCATCCTGCGCGCCGCCAAGGAGCTCGGCATCGCAACGGTCGCGGTGCATTCGACCGCCGATTCCGGGGCGATGCATGTGAAGCTCGCCGACGAAAGCGTTTGCATCGGGCCGCCGCCGGCAAGAGACAGCTACCTCAACATTCCCTCGCTTCTCGCGGCCTGCGAAATCACCGGCGCCGACGCCGTTCATCCCGGCTACGGATTTCTCGCCGAGAACGCGCGCTTTGCGGAAATTCTCGAAGAGCACGACATCGCCTTCATCGGCCCGAAGGCTGAGCATATTCGGCTGATGGGCGACAAGATCGAGGCTAAACGAACCGCGGAGCGGCTCGGCATACCGACCGTGCCGGGCTCCGCAGGGGCGATTGATGGCGCCGCCGACGCCGCCAGCGCCGCGGCGGAGCTCGGCTATCCAGTCCTTGTCAAGGCCGCGGCGGGGGGCGGCGGCCGCGGCATGAAAGTCGCGCAGAGCGCCGCGGACTTAAGCGACACGATCGCCACCGCCAAAGCGGAGGCCAAGGCGGCGTTCGGCGACGACACGGTCTATCTTGA
>DATGHD010000353.1:0-3301 GCA_035308145.1 Roseiarcus sp. | reverse complement strand
CGCGCTCGCCTATCTGTTCATCTCGCATGACCTGAAGGTGGTCAGGGCGCTTGCGTCCGAAATCATCGTCATGCGCCAGGGCAAGGTCGTGGAGAGCGGATCGGCTGAGGCGGTCTTCGCCGCGCCTCAGAGCGACTATACGCGCGCGCTCTTCGCCGCGGCCTTCAACATCGAGGCGGATGCGACCGGCGTGGTCAGCCAATAAGCCGAGAAATGTCGCGGCCCAAGTTACCGAGGTCGCGCTCGCCGAGCCTGATGCGGCACATCCAAAACGATGGCGCGCGAACCTGCGCCCCCGCGGCTGCCCGGGGCTTGACGCGCATTTGACAGGGGCGGCGCGCGGGTCATGCTCGCCGGCCGCAACCAGCTCGGCAAGAAATGAGAGGGGGAAATTGATGGGCCGCGCGCTTCTCATCGTACTCGATTCGGTCGGATGCGGCGGCGCCGAGGACGCGGCCGCCTACGGCGACGACAGCGCCGACACGCTCGGCCATATCGCCGAAGCTTGCGCAAGTGGCCGCGGCGACCGCGAAGGCTTGCGGCGCGGTCCCCTTGCGTTGCCCAATCTTGATCGCCTCGGCCTCGGCCGCGCTATGCAGGCCTCGGCAGGCCGAGCGCCGCCAGGCCTTGCCGCCGCAGAGCCGATCGGCCAGTGGGGCTATGGCGTCGAGACGTCCAAGGGCAAGGACACGCCTTCCGGCCATTGGGAAATCGCCGGGACGCCGGTCCGTTTCGCCTGGGGCTATTTCCCCGAGACGATCCCCGCCTTCCCTCCGACGCTGACGGAGGCCTTGATCGCCGAAGGAGGCCTCGCCGGCATCCTCGGCGACAAGCACGCCTCAGGCACGAGGATCATCGAAGAACTCGGCGAAGAGCACTTAAGGACGCTGAAGCCGATCTGCTACACGTCAGCGGATTCCGTGCTGCAAATCGCCGCGCATGAAGAGGCCTTTGGGCTCCAGCGGCTCTACGAGCTCTGCCGCGTCGCGCGCCGTCTCTGCGATCCTCTCAACATCGGCCGCGTTATTGCGCGCCCTTTTGTCGGGCGTCGCGCAGGCGAATTTTCGCGCACCGCTCATCGCAAGGATTTCGCGATCCCGCCGCCGCCGGGCAATATTTTCGAACGCGCTGCGGCGGCTGGCCGCGCCATCGTCTCCATCGGCAAGATCGGCGACATATTCGCCCATAGCAACACCGGGCGAGAGATTAAAGGCGGCTCAAATATGGCGCATGTCGATATGACGCTCGCCGCGTTGCGCCAGACCGCGGACGGCGGACTGATCTTCGTCAATCTTGTCGATTTCGACACCGACTTCGGCCATCGACGCGACGTGGCCGGCTATGCGGCCTGCCTTGAAGCTTTCGATCGACGCCTGCCGGAGATCGCCTCGCGCATGCTGCCCAGCGACTATTGCGTGATCACCGCCGATCACGGCAATGATCCGACCTGGCGCGGCTTCGACCATACGCGAGAGCATGTTCCGATCCTCGGCTTCGGCGGCGGCGCCTCGGCCAAAGCGATCGGCGGGCGCGCCAGCCTCTCGGACATCGCCCAGACGTTGTCGCAATGGCTCGGCTTGCCGGCCGGCCCTGACGGCGAGGCCTGGACGGTGTGACGACTTTCGCGCTCGATCCCCGTCTCGAGGCCGATACGATCGCGATCGGCGACTTGGCGTTGTCGCGCCTGTTGCTGATGAACGATTCGCGCTTCCCCTGGCTCATACTTGTCCCGCGCCAGGTCGGCCTTGCCGAACTCATCGACCTCGAAGCAGCGCAGCGCGGGGTTCTGATGGAAGAGGTAGCCGCCGTCTCTGCCGTTTTGCTCAGGCGGCCTCGCGTCGACAAGATCAATGTCGGCGCGCTCGGCAATATCGTCCGGCAATTACATGTCCACCTCGTCGCCCGTTCGGCGACGGACGCGGCATGGCCAGGGCCGGTATGGGGTTTCGGCCAACGATTGCCTTATGATGTGGCCGCATCGAAAGCGATCCTAGGGGAGCTGAAGCAAGCGCTGCGCCTTCATTGATTCTCGCGCGCATCGCTCCGTTTAGAAATATACAATCTTCGAAGCATCGCGGGTTTCGTTTCGCCTGGGATTGCTCGACGCGACCGGAGTCTTGCGCCGCTCCGGCGCGGCGACTATCGTCCCGCGCCAAAGTGCGCGTCGCATAACCGACGCATGTGTTCCGTCATTCGAGATCGTCTATGTCGATGTCCGCCTCTCCAGCCGATTATTTGGTCGATCGTCGCCGCCTGCGGCGACAGGTGACGTTCTGGCGCGCCGCCGCCTTTATTGTACTGGCTTTGGCCATCATCGGTCTTGGCTTGCGCTACGCCGGGTCGATCTCCAAGCATGAGCGTCACATCGCGCGCCTCGCGATCAGCGGCCTCATCACCGGCGACGACGCCACGTTGAAGACGATCCGCGATCTCGGCGACTCCAACGCCGAGGCCGTTCTCCTCAGAATCGAGAGCCCGGGCGGCACGACGACCGGCGCTGAGAAGGTGTTCCACGAATTGCGCCGCCTTGCCGCCAAGAAGCCGGTTGTTGCGGTCGTCGGCACGATGGCGGCTTCCGGCGCTTATATCGCCGCGCTCGGCGCCGATCGCATTTTTGCCGAAGGCAACTCGCTGGTGGGCTCGATCGGCGTGATTATCGAATATCCAAATTTTGCGGCATTGCTCGACAAAGTCGGCGTCAAATTCGAGGCGATCAAGTCCTCGCCGCTCAAAGCCGCCCCCAACGGCCTGGAGCCGACCAGCGAAGAGGCCCGCGCGGCAATGGCGGCCTTGGTTGGCGATTCTTACGACTGGTTCAAGGCTCTGGTGAAGGATCGACGCCACCTGAGCGATGACGAACTCGCGAAAATCGACGACGGACGCGTTTTCACTGGGCGCCAGGGCATGCCTTTAAAGCTCGTCGACGCCCTCGGCGGCGAGCGCGAGGCGATCGCCTGGCTCGAGAGCGAGAAAGGCGTCGCCAAGAATCTGCCCGTGCGCGATTGGAAACCCGAGCGAAGCCTCGGCCGTTTCGCCTTCCTGGGCTCGGCGGCCTCGATCGCCGATGGCTTCGGCATGACGACGCTTGGCGCCGTTCTGCGTCAGGGAGAGCTTTCCGGCGAAAGTCAATTGCTTGACGGTCTTGTGTCGATTTGGCAGCTTCCCATCCACGAGTGAATGGAAATTCCGCCGCGCGCCCTCTCGCCGGTCGCCTACGTTGGAGAGTTCCATTGATTAAGTCCGAACTGGTGCAGCGGATGGCGGCGCGCAATCCGCACCTCTACCAGCGCGACGTCGAGAA
>DATGHD010000352.1:0-2520 GCA_035308145.1 Roseiarcus sp. | reverse complement strand
AGTCGCAGCCGGCCGACTTCAAGATGTGGCCAATGCCGGGCGTCGCGAACTCGACGATGAAATGGCCGAACTTTGGCGCTTTCGTACTGGCAAAATCCTTCAGACTATGCGTCGCCATATTTGTTCTCCCGTTGAAGTCGCCAATGGCATTGTGCGCCAGGCAAGATTCATCGCCGCAGCGAGAACCGAAGGCTTGAGGACGCGCGTCGTCTGCTGAGCGCGCCTTAACTTCAAGTTTTCTCCGGCGCCCACGGATCGCGCCAACCGCCGGCGTCCTCGACCAGCTTCTCAGCCTCTTTAGGCCCCCAGGCGCCTTTCGGATAAGGATAAAGCGGCGTCGCATCGTCCAGCACTTGATCGACGATGCGCCATTGCGCGTCGATAAGGTCCTGGCGCGTGAAGAGATCCTCGATTCCATTCATTGCGTCGCCGAGGAGGCGCTGGTAGGGCGGCCGGTCCCCGCCGGGCTGACGCGTGAGCAGAAGCTCGACATCTTGCCCGGCCATGCTTTCTCCAGCGCTCTTCACGCGGACCCCCATGCCGATCGTCACATCGGGGCTCAGCCTGAATCGCAAATGCGCTGACGCGGTTGGCACGATCTCGCCGAAAGTCTCGCGGGGCGGCCGCTTGAATTCGACCATCACTTCGGCGGTAGTGACTGGAAGCGCTTTCCCGGTGCGAATGAGGATGGGCACGCCCGCCCAGCGCCAGTCATTGATGGCGAGCCGGACGGCGACATAGGTCTCGACCGTCGATCCCGGGCGCACCCCTGGCACGTCTTGGTAACCAAGGTACTGACCGCGCACCACGTCGGCAGGAGCGAGCGGACGCACCGCTTTCAAGAGATTGACCTTTTGATCGCGCTGCGCGTCGTGGTCCTCCCCGCTGGGCGGGTCCATGGTCAGAATCGCGAGCACCTGCAACATATGATTCTGCAAGACATCGCGGATGGCGCCGGTCTCGTCGTAGAAGCGGCCGCGGTCTTCGACGCCGAAGCTCTCCGCCATCGTGATCTGGATGCAATGGACATGATCGCGGTTCCAGATCGGCTCGAATAGAGGATTGGCGAAGCGCGTGTACGTAATATTTTGCACAGGCTCCTTTCCGAGATAGTGATCGATTCTAAAAATGTCCTCTTCCGGAAAATGCTTCGCCAAGACCTCGCCGAGTTTTCGCGCGGTTTCGCGATCTCGCCCGAAAGGCTTTTCAATGACGAGCCTTGCGTCCGCGGCGCAATCGGACGCGGAAAGTTGAGCGGCAACCGTCGCGAAGAGACTCGGCGGGATCGCAAGATAGTGCAACGGCCTTTTGATGCCGGTCAGCTCGCGACGCAGCGCCGCGAAGGTCGCTGCGTCCTTGTAATCTCCATCGACGTATCGAAGCTGATTGGAAAGTTGCGCCAGCGCGGCGGCGTCGGGTGATTTGACGTGCTCGCGAATGCTGGCGAGAGCGCGCTCCTTGAGCTGATCGAGCGTCCATCCCTGCTTTGCGACGCCAATGATCGGCGCTCGCAGCCCCTCGTCGCGCGCCAAGCCGTAGAGGGCGGGAAAGATCTGCTTGTAGGCAAGGTCGCCGGTTGCGCCAAAGACGACCAAGGCGTCGGACTTGGCCTTTCCGTTCGGCGTCATAACGCGGACCGCGCGTGGTCGGCGAATGGGGCTTCATTGCGCGAAGCGAACCGCACGTACAGGGCGGCGCTCGCCGCGCGCGCGACGACCCCGGCGCCGGCGTCTGCGCCCGCTCGCCCTTCCATAAATTGCATCATCATCTCCTCAGCGCCTTGCTAGAGCCTCGCCTAACGCCGCGCCGGAGCGTCACGCGGCAAAAGTCGCCGGGCGCTCCTCGAAAGCATGGTCCATGCGCCTATCCCAGAGACGAACCCCGCCGGTGACGCCCGCCTCGTTCGACACGGTCTTCACCTTCGTCGGGAGCGATAGATCGATCAGCCGGGCGTTGCCACCGCCGATGTAGAGCGCATCGTAGTTAATGACGGTCTCGAGAAGCGCGATGATCTTCCCCACGCGCTTGTTCCAACGCTTGTGGCCGATCGCCTCGATCGCCTTCTCGCCGACATATTCGTCATAGGTCGTGCGCGACTTGATCGGGTGTTGGCTCATCTCGAGATGGGGCGCCAGCCGGCCATCCTGGAATAGCGCAAAGCCCATGCCGGTTCCCATGGTCAAGACGCACTCGAGGCCGCGACCCTCGATGACGCCAAGACCTTGGATGGTTGCGTCGTTGAGCATGCGCGTGGGCTTGCCTAACGCCTTGCCGACGACCGCAGCCAATGAAAAACCGGCCCAATCCTTCGTACCGAGATTCGGCGCCGTGAGCACCTGATCTCCCCGCACCACGCCGGGAAAGCCGATCGAGATGCGATCGAACCGCCCAAGCTGCGACGCCAGACCCTTCAGCGCTTCCACAACCGCCTTTGGCTTGGCCGGCTTCGGCGTATCGACGCGCGCTCGGTCTGTCGCCAATTCGCCGGACGCCGTCAGCACGCCGGCTTTCAGATGACTT
>DATGHD010000351.1:0-19212 GCA_035308145.1 Roseiarcus sp. | reverse complement strand
GCGCCGATCCCGCGCGCGCCGACAGCCTCGCCGTCGATGACGATCGCCTGCGGGTCATTGGCCAAGGTCTCGCCGGAGAGCGCAGCGAAGAGCTCCGATTGACCATTGCCGGCGACGCCAGCGACGCCGAAAATCTCGCCGCCCTTGATCGCCGCCGATACATTCTTGAGCGCGACGCCGTGCAGCTCCGGCGACGGCAGGCTGAGGTTCGAGACGACAAGCCGATCCTTGCCGAGCGCATGCGCGCCGGCGGGTTTGACCTCCTTGATCTCGGAGCCGACCATCAATGCGGCGAGCGAGCGCGGCGTCTCGGCGCGCGGATTGCAAGCCCCGACGAGCTTGCCAAGCCTGAGAATAGTCGCGCGGTCGCAGAGGCGCTGCACCTCCTCGAGGTGATGCGAGATGTAGAGCAACGCTTTACCCTCGCCCTTCAGTCGCTCCAGCGTCTCGAAGAGTTTTTCGGCCTCCTGCGGCGTCAGCACCGAAGTCGGCTCGTCGAGGATCAAGACTTTCGGGTCCTGCAACAGGCAGCGCGCGATCTCGATCCTTTGTCGCTCGCCCGCCGACAGGGTCCATACCGGGCGCGAAGGCTCGAGCCCCATGCCATAGGCGCGCGAGATTTCCGCGATCTTCGCCGGCACGTCGTCAAGCCGATCGGCGGGCGGCATGACCAGGGCGATATTTTCGGCGACGGTCAGATTCTCGAACAGCGAGAAGTGCTGGAACACCATGCCGATCCCGAGAGCGCGCGCGGCGTTCGGATTGGGCAAATGGATGGGCCGCCCCTGCCAGAGGATTTCGCCTTCAGTCGGCGCCAAGATGCCGTAGAGCATTTTGACGAGCGTCGACTTGCCGGCGCCGTTCTCGCCAAGCAACGCATGGACCTCGCCCGCGACCAGATCGAGATCAATGTGGTCGTTGGCGGTGAAATTTCCGAAGCGCTTGGTGATGCCGCGAACCGCCAAAAGCGGCGTCGCGGCGTTCGAGCCTTGCCCTGCGGCAGCGTCCAATTGCGCCACGCCCAGCCTCCCAGCCAAGATAGGATAATCTTAGCCGGTCGCTGAAATAGAGCCAGCGGCAAAGGGCTTGAACTTTCCGGAAAAATTGCCAAGCACTTTCGCGCCCGGTGACGCTTTCGCGACGGCAAACCTTAGGCGGGATACGGCGGCTCAAGGGGTGAGGATCGTCGATCCCGTCGTCTCGCGCGCCTCGAGCGCGACATGGGCGCGCGCGACATCCGCGAGCGGCAGGCGCGCGCCGATCTTGATCTTCACCGCGCCCGAGCGGAGGACGCTGAAGAGGTCGCGCGCCATGCGCTCCAAGCGGCCGCGATCGGCAAGGAAAGTGAAGAGGGTCGGCCGCGTCGCGAAGAGCGATCCTTTTTGGGCGAGAAGGTTGAAGTTGAAATTGTCGATCGGGCCGGAAGCATAGCCGAAACAGGCGAACATGCCGAAGGGCCTTAAGCAATCGAGAGAGCCCGGATAGGTCGCCTTGCCGATCCCGTCATAGACCGCGTGGCATTTGTCGCCCTTGGTGATCGCCGCGACGCGGGCGACAAAATCTTCCTCGCGATAGAGAATCACGTGAGCCGCGCCGGCCTTTTTGGCGAGCGCCGCTTTCTCGCGCGAGCCGACCGTGCCGATGACCGTCGCGCCCAGCGCCTTGCCCCATTGGCAGAGAATTTGTCCGACGCCGCCAGCCGCGGCATGGACGAGAATCACGTCGCCCTTTTTGACGCGATAGGTCTGGCGCAGCAAATATTGCGCGGTGAGGCCTTTGAACATTGCGGCCGCCGCGGTCTCATAGGAAATCGCCGCCGGAAGTTTGGCGAGAAGCTTGGCGTCGATATTGGCCTCTTCGGCATAGGCGCCGAAGCGCGCGGCATAGGCGACGCGGTCGCCGATCTTGAAATTCTTGACGCCGGCGCCGAGCGCGACGATCTCGCCGGCGCCTTCGCTTCCCGGCGTGAAAGGCGTCGCCGTAGGATAAAGGCCGTTTCGAAAATAGACGTCGAGAAAGTTGAGGCCGATGGCGTGGTGGCGGACCCTTGCCTCGCCGGGCCCGGGCGGCGGCAATTCGACTTCCTCTAACCGCAACGCCTCAGGCCCGCCGGTCTCATGAACCCTAATCGCCCGCATGACGCGCCCTCGTGAACGAAAAAAGGGCGGCATCATCTTCTCAGGGCAAGGGACGCGCAAGGCGTCTAAACTGTCGTTGATCCAGCGCGCGCCCAAGGCCGCAACCGCCTCGGCGGCCTCATACGATTGGCTCGCCCTTGTCAGTCGGGCCGGCCGTCTCTATAGGGGACCGGCCTCGGCTCGCCCGAGCGCCCGCGATTAAAGCGCCCATCGTCTAGCGGTCCAGGACGTCGCCCTTTCACGGCGGAGACACGGGTTCGATTCCCGTTGGGCGCGCCAATTCAGACAGCTCTCTATCATCCGCCTGTCCATGTGGAGTTAGAACCCGAGCGCGGACATAGGCGCATGCCGCTCGCGCGCGTGGCGAGAGAGAGCTCGCTGGCGTTTGCAAAACGTGTCGACCAAGAGAGTGACGCGCTTTGGGGGTCGGCGGAATAGTCGTAAAGCGTCATAGGGGCCGTGGTTGCTTGACAGCCCGCCAAGCCCGTAGAAGCCTGAAAAAGCAGAAAAACGCTTTAGCGCTATGGGGGAGGAAGAGATGAACGCGAAGTTGTTCCTAACGATATCAGCCGTTATCTCATTCTTGTACGGACTTGCCTTCCTATTGATTACGAAGGGAATGAGCGAGCTTTTCGGCATCGCGCCAGAGGCCCATATCACCCTCAGTCTACGGTTCTTTGCAGCAGCGCTCATGACACTGGGAATCGTTCGGTGGTTTGCGAAAGACTTCCGAGATTGGGACGCCGTGCGCGGCATCCTGATTAGCGTCGTGGCCGGAGACATCCTCATTGGGCTTGTCAACATTTGGGGCGCAATTCGCGGGTTGATTAACGCGCTCGCATGGTCCTCTACGATTCTGCTCATCGTTCTGATCATCGGCGCTCTCACCTGCTTAATGAACAGGCCACCGAGCGAGGCATGAACGCCTCGCGCGCCTCGACCAACGCACGCCTCGCAATCGGAGCGCCTTGACGCAAAAAAAAAGCCGGCGGCCTTTCGGCCACCGGCTCTCTGCCGAAGCGCCCTTTCGGGCCTCCGGCCTGTGGGCCTCTCCACTTAAGGCGAAACCCGATCCGGATTTGACGCCGAGCCGTTCGCCAAGGCAATCGCGTTCTCAGACATTTCCCCGATCTCCCCGATCTTCACAGCCTTTGACGGTCCGCGGTCACAACAGCCGCTCCATGCCGAACGCTCGAAGAAAGCTGCGCCTCGCCGTCGGCGAACCTTTTCGCCTGTTTGATGCCGCGCGCGGGCTCGTAGAAATGGATGAAACGCGCTGGCGGGCCGCCGCCAACGTTTCGCGCGGGGTCATTGTTGACTTTGAGAAGGCAAGCGAACTCCGGCGAACAACCTGGCCGCCATCAGCCGCGTCATCGACGACGCCGACGTCGCGTTCACTGATTTCAGAGCTGAAGCGCCAGAATATCTTAAGGACGGATCATTCGTTTGAATGAGGCGCGCCGATGCGTTCCGTGCTCGTTGGACGGCGGCGTCGGTCTAGCCCTCTCAGGATAGGCGCTCGCCTAGGACCATTGGACGCGACCTAGCGGGGCCAAGGCGCCGGCGTCCTTCAACGTCGCGAAGCTGCGGCCACAATCGAGCGCGATCGGAGCAGATAGCTTGCGGAGACAAGGGCATGCCTTCGGACCCGCAAGCCGGTCTCATCGACCGCGCTGCGCTGACCTCGCAAATCGGGAGCACGGCAATGGTCGGAAAATTTGTTCTGGCGGTCTTGTTCGGCTTTTCGATCTACGGCGTGGCGAGCGCAGTCCTCGCAGGGGTCGATAAGTTCTCCTTCGATAGCAAGCAGGTTTTAAACTACGGGGACTATTGATCTTCGAGGGCGTCTTGATGGGTGCGAGCCTTGAGGGCCGTCGTCGATCCATATTTTTCCGTCTGCACGCACCGCGATGCGATCAGTCACGGCGGACCTTAGGGAACCGGCGCGAGCGGCGGGTCAATGCAAAAAGCCGGCGGCCTTGCGGCCACCGGCTCTCTGGCCCAAAGCGCCCTTTTGGGGCCTTCGGGCTAGGGCCTCATCCTACGTGAGGAGAAACCCGAGGAGGAGTAAAGGGCGAACAGACCGCCTAGGCAATCGCGCCCGACGACCTTTCCCCGATCTCCCCGCTCTTCACAGCCTTTGTCGCGCGCCGATGCGCCCATGAAGCTTAAGTCGCCCGCGTTCGATTTCATCACCGGCGGCGCGCCACGCCACCTCAGGCGACAAAAAGTTGATAGCCGCCCGCGCGCATAAATCGAGCGAACAGCGTGTTTCAGCGCAAGAGATCAAAAATGGAGATCTAAGGTCATGACGCTCGCGATGTCGTGCTGGCGCGCCTTGCCGCGCGTTGTTTCCATCTGCCTCGCCCTTTCGGTTGTCGAACTTCCATCGACGGCGTTCGCCTCGGGCGGCGGTGGTGGTGGCGGAGGCGGAGGCGGAGGCGGAGGAGGAGGTGGCGGAGGAGGTGGCGGAGGTGGAGGTGGCAGTGGCGCTGGCGGTGGCAGTGGTGGCGGCGCTGGCGGTGGCAGTGGTGGTGGCGGCGGCGCTATGATGAACGATCAAAACCAGGGTCAGATGGATATGACCACCTGTTCGCGCGGCCTGGTTTGGGACAGCAGGCATCATAAATGCCTGCCGCAGCACGGCGGCGTGCTTCCGGATGACGAGCTGGCCGACTACGCCTATGCCCTCGCTAAGGCGGAGCGCTATCAGGAGGCGCTCGACGTTCTCGATCTTTCTCAGAATCCGAACACCCCCAAAGCCCTCAACTATCGCGGCTACGCCACGCGCAAGCTCGGCCGCACCGACGAAGGCGTCGGCTACTACCTTAAGTCAGTGGCGCTTGATCCGAACTACGCGCAGGTGCGGGAATATCTGGGAGAGGCGTACGTGATTGAAGGCAAGTTCGACCTCGCCAAGGAACAATTGTCGATCATCAAGACGATCTGCGGCACCAATGCGTGCGATGAGTATGACGATCTCGAAAGAGCTCTCGTTTACGCGCATAGTCTGTGAGGAGGCTGCCGTGCTGCGCGCGCTGCAAGCGCGTTCGCCCGCCTTACCGGGCTGAGTTCGCCCGCCCTGAAGGGCGGGCGACGACGCTAGGCGGCCCGAGGCAGCGCGATTTTCGCCAGCGCATCCCCAACGATCAAATGCGCCTGGGCGGCAGTTAGACCCGTGGCGACCACCGTCCCGTTGAAAATCACCCTGAACAAAGTCCGGGAATCGCCTGGGGTCTCCGCCTCGATGGTGATGCTCATTTATCTCACCCACGCCAACGCTTTGCGGCGCGCAAGGCGAGGCGCGCCCAAGTTAGAAAGTCTAGTCTTCTCGTCAAACGGTTTCATGACGGTTCGATCAAACGCTTCGGGGCGAGCCCCTTTTGTCGAATTCCCGACAGACCCGCTCCGCGACAGGCTTCGCCACTGCCGCTTCCCTTGGGAAAATGTGCGAAAACGGCGTGGTTGTATAATCAAATTGATCCTTTCCGCTCGCTGAGCGCGGAATCTGCCCTTAAAAACCGGCCTCGCCGTTCGCGCCGATGAGGCAGATCTGGCTCGCAAGATGATGAGTTCCGCATCGCCCACAGCATTAACCCGGCAACCAGGCGAAAGTTGCATCTCGATCAAAAAGGATCGCCTTCAACGGCCTGCGGTCGGGATTGGCAAACGGCGGAGCGCGTCAGGCCAAGGCGCCTTTCAAAAGAGATCGGCCTCGCGCTCCATCTGGCGAGGCCGATCTTGGGGCGAAGGCGCAAAGAAAGATGCGTTCACCAGCTCCCGCCATTGCTTACGGTCTTCACTCCAGAAGCGCCGGACACACGATGGGGCTGTTATTTCGGCGGCGGGAAGGCTCCCGCATCAAAGACTCGCGCTGCCGCCCCGCGCCAATTGTGACAGGCGATGCCGTTGAAGACAAATTCGATAGCTATTTCTTAGCGATATGGCGTCGATTTGATGTGTTAGATCATCTCATCGGCCTTGAGCGCTCGTGAAAATTGATCGGCGAACGCCTCCATATCGGCGGCGCGGGCCGTCGGCTTGGCCGCCTTCATCATAAGCTCGGCGGCGTGTTCCCAGCGCTTGTTCGCTTTTTGACGCGCAGGAAGCGCAAGGATCAGATCGGCGGCGTCGCGCAGGATCGCGACCCTCCTGCCGTCCTTAAGTTCGAGCGGGGACGGTAGCTTGCGGATCCAAGACATTTTGCAATTCGCCGTCAAAGCTTCGGCCCCGTCGGAAGTGGCGGGGCCGGTCAGGTGTCGGGGAAAAGCCCGCCGGCCAGCGAGCCGAACGGCATACGGTCGAAGCCGCCGAAGGTTTCAGAAAAGTTGGCGCATGCGGCGAAAATTGAACATGAATATGAGCGGAAACGTCCGTCGTGATCTTTTCAGCTCATAATACGCGCGCCCCGGCAGGCAAAAAAACGGCCATGCCGGGTTGCGACATGGCCGACAGGCGTCCGCGGTCGTGGGGGGAGGTTTCGCGCGACAGATGGAACCTCGTGGGGTGCTACAAATCCCTTTTCATTTCGTCGCAACAGTGACGGCGCTGAACGAATCGTCATAGCCGGCAACGCCGCCGTGATTCATGTCCTTCCACGGCGCGGCGGCGAATACCGAAGAAAGCAGAGCGAGCGAGGCGAAAAGGACGATCGCGAAACGGTTCATGGCCCACCCCCCGAATTTCTTAGAGTAATGCTTAGACCAGAACCGGTCTCGACGATGTGGCCCCCGCCACCTGTCGAAGGCGAAAAGGGAATCGGGTCTCGGCCAAGGGCGATTAAGAGCCCGCCTGCCGGTCTCCGGTCCTTGGGCTTGTGGCATGCTATGCTCGCTCCATGAGTCTTGGCCGCTGCATCGCTCTGAGCGTCATTCTCGCCTCGCTTGCCGCGCCCCTGGCGGGAGCGGCGGCTTCTGAAAAACCTCGTCCGCTGCCGCCGAGATGGTCGGCGTGGCGCGTGAACTTCGACACCTACGGAGCGGACGGCGCGCCGGAAGTTTATGCGGAGAATCGGATGGCTCTGCGCCGGCGCGGGACGGATTGGGGCGGCGTGAAGGAGCTTCTGGCGTTCTGCCAGGCCCACAAGACCGCCTTTGTCATCAAGACCGGCGGCTATTGGGGCCGCTCGCTCCTCGGGCTCGCTTATGGCGTGACGTACCGCGTGAACGACGGGCCGCCGATGGCGGAGATTTGGCCGGGAACCGAAACGCTCGACGCGGCGCTTCTGCCCCGTGACGCGCTCGCCTTCATGCAATCATTGCCTGACGAGGGTTCAGTCTCTTTCGCCGTGACGGATGCGCTTGGTCATGAGCACGACGCGACTTTTCGGCTCCGCGGCGTCGCACGAGCGCGCGAGCTGATCGCAAGGGCCTGTTCCAAGCCCTTATGAGGGGGTGATTTGCCTGCCCTCGCCCTGCCCGCCCTACCTCAGGCCTGCGTTGATCGCCTCCAGCGCTTTCGATCCCGGGCACAGCTCCGCCTCGCCGAGGCTGTTCAACGGCTTCTTGGCCGTCCTCAGCCGCGCATGGAGATCGATCGCGTCATCGTTGAGGTAGATGAGGCCGGTGACCACTTCGCCGTCGGCGCGGTGCTTCTCGAGGACCGCCAAAGCCGCGGCGCGGTCGCGCCAATCGTGGTCGGCGGCGAGCTTCCGCAGGCGGATGGTCGAGCCGTCATGAAGCGCGACGGTTTCGCTCGTTCCCTCTTCGTAGTCGACTTCGATCGGCGGCCGACCGCTGATGAAATCGAGGCGGTTCAGCGCGATATTGTGCTCGCGGACATAGTCGAAGCTCTTGGTCGAGCCTTCGTGATTGTTGAACGCGACGCAGGGCGAGATCACGTCGATGAAGGCCGCGCCGCGATGTTCGAACGCCGCCTTGACCAATGGCGTGAGCTGCGCCTTGTCGCCGGAAAAGCTGCGGGCGACGAAAGTTGCGCCGAGCTGCACCGCCATGGCGGCGAGATCGATCGGCGAATCGAGATTGTCGACGCCCTTCTTGCTCTTCGAACCCTTGTCCGAGGTCGCCGAGAATTGCCCCTTGGTCAAGCCATAGACGCCGTTATTCTCGACGATATAGACCATGTCGACGCCGCGGCGCATCGCATGAGCGAATTGGCCCAAGCCGATCGACGCGGTGTCGCCGTCGCCCGATACGCCAAGGTACAGAAGATCGCGATTGGCGAGATTGGCGCCGGTCAACACCGACGGCATGCGGCCGTGCACGGAGTTGAAGCCGTGGCTCTGGCCGAGCATGTAGGTCGGCGTCTTGGACGAGCAGCCGATGCCGCTGAGCTTCGCGATGCGGTGCGGCGGCAGGCTCAGCTCATAGCAGGCATGGATGATCGCCGCGCTGATTGAATCATGACCGCAGCCGGCGCAAAGCGTCGAAATCGCGCCCTCATAGTCGCGGTGGGTGAAGCCGAGCGCGTTCACTTGCAGCGCCGGGTGATGGAATTTCGGCTTAGGGAGGAAGGTCACGACACGGTCTCTCGAGCAAGCGGCGCGGCGAAGCCGCGCGAGCGGGCGGCGATTTCGCGACGGATGAATCTCGCGGTGATCGGCGAGCCGTCGAAATGAAGGATCGGCGCCAATTGGGCCGGGTCGACGCCGAGGTCGGCGATCAACAACGTGCGCATTTGTGCGTCGCGGTTCTGCTCGACGACAAAGACCTGCTCATGGGCGGCGATGAACTCGCCGACCTCCGCTCCGAAGGGAACGGCGCGCAAGCGCAAGGCGTCGACATGGACCCCCTCGGCGGCAAGAAGCTCGACCGCCTCGTCCATCGCCCCGGAAGTGGAGCCATAGTAGATCACGCCGATCCGCGTCGCCTTCGCGGCCCGATGGAATTCGGCGTGAGGAACGAGCTTTCGCGCCGTGTCGTATTTCTTGAGCAAGCGCTCCATATTGTCGACGTAAGGCCCGCCTTCTTCGGTGTACTTTGCGTAGCGGTCCCTGCTCGTCCCCCGCGTGAAAAAGGCGCCGCGAGTTGGATGGGCGCCGGGTATGGTGCGATAAGGGACGCCGTCGCCGTCGACGTCGAGATAGCGGCCGAAGTCGCGCCCGGCCTCCAAGTCCTCGAAAGTCATCACCTTGCCGCGATCGAATTTCCTGGAATCGTCCCAGCGGAACGGCGCGCAAAGATGCGAATTCATGCCGATATCGAGATCGAGCATGACGAAGACCGGCGTCTGCAGCCGATCGGCAAGATCAAAGGCCAGAGCGCCGAAGTCGAAAGCCTCGCCGGGATCTTCGGGCAGCAAGAGCACGTGTTTGGTGTCGCCATGCGAGGCGAAGGCGCAGACGAGAATGTCCGATTGCTGCGTTCGCGTCGGCATGCCGGTCGACGGGCCGCCGCGCTGGACGTCGAAGACGACGGTCGGAATTTCGGCGAAATAAGCAAGGCCGAGAAATTCCTGCATCAGGGAAATTCCGGGCCCTGAGGTCGCGGTGAAAGCGCGGGCGCCGTTCCAACCGGCGCCAACCACGACGCCGATCGCCGCGATCTCATCTTCGGCTTGGACGATCGCGTAGCGTTTTTCGCCGGTCTGACGATCGGTCCTCAGCCTGGCGCAATTTCGCTCGAAAGCCTCGGCGAGCGACGTCGAGGGCGTAATCGGATACCAGGCGCAAACCGTCGCGCCGCCATAGACGGCGCCGAGCGCCGCCGCGAAATTTCCCTCGACGAAGATGCGGCCGCCGACCGCGTCGCTGCGGCGGATGCGAATGCCGAGCGGGCATTCAAAGCGCCTCTTGGCGTCTTCATAGCCGAGCCGCAAAGCGCGGAGGTTCGGCGCGATCAGCTTATCCTTGCCTTTGAACTGCTCGCCGATCAGCTTCTCGACCACGTCGACCTCGATATCGAGAAGCGCGGCCAACGCGCCGACATAAACGATATTCTTGAAAAGTTGGCGCTGCCGCGGCTCGCGATATTCTTTCGCGCAGATGTCGGTGAGCGGCATGGCGAGCGTCGTCACGTCGGCGCGCAACTTCGTCGCCGGGATCGGCCGCGAGGAATCATAGAAAAGGTAGCCGCCCGGCTCGATCGAAGCGATGTCCTTTTCGAAGGTCTGCGGATTCATCGCGACCATCATGTCGGCGCCGCCGCGCGCGCCGAGATGGCCGTCGCCGGTCACGCGCACTTCGTACCAAGTCGGCAAGCCTTGAATATTCGAGGGGAAAATATTGCGCGGGGCGATCGGCACGCCCATGCGCAGAATTGAGCGCGCAAAGAGGAGATTGGCGCTCGCCGAGCCCGAACCGTTGACATTGGCGAAGCGGATGACGAAGTCGTTTACGCTCTGGATCGGCATCCCGCACCCGCCTGCGCCATATCAAGCGTGAATTTCTGCATGTCCCACGCGCCGGTCGGACAGCGCTCGGCGCAGAGGCCGCAGTGCAGACAAAGGTCCTCGTCCTTGGCCATGACGCGTCCGGTCTTCACCGGCGTGGATATATAGATCGCCTGCGCAAGATTGGCGGCGGGGGCGTTCAACGAGCTTCGGAGCTCGTTCTCGCTCCCCGCGTCTGGCACGAAGGAGATGCAGTCGAGCGGGCAAATGTCGACGCAGGCGTCGCATTCGATGCAATCGGGCGGTGAAAACACGGTCTCGACGTCGCAATTGAGGCAGCGTTTCGCCTCCGCGAGGGCGAGCTTCGGATCGAAACCGAGCTCGACCTCGGCGTGAATGTCTTTCAGCGCAATCGCCGTATCTTTCAGCGGCACTTTGAAGCGCCGATCGACCGCAATGGCGTTGTCATAGGACCACTCGTGGATCCCCATCTTCTGGCTGACCAAATTGGTCATCGGCGGCGGCCGATGGTGAAGGTTCTCGCCGCGACAGAAGGCGTCGATCGAGATCGCCGCCTCGTGGCCATGGGCGACCGCGGTGATGATGTTCTTCGGGCCAAGCGCGGCGTCGCCGCCGAAAAAGACTGGGGGCGCGCTCGACTGGAACGTCACCGGATCGAGCTTCGGCATGCCGTAACGATCAAAGGCCACCCCTGAATCCTTCTCGATCCACGGAAAGGCGTTCTCCTGCCCCACCGCGATCAGGACGTCGTCGCATTCTAAAGAAACTTCGGGCTCGCCGGTCGGAACAAGGACGCGGCGGCCTTGATCGTCCTTCTCCGCCTTAACCTTCTCGAAGGTCATGCCGGTCAAGCGGCCGTTGTCGTGAATGAAAGCCTTAGGAACGTGATAATTCAGGATCGGGATGCCCTCGTGGATCGCGTCCTCTTTTTCCCAGGGCGAGGCCTTCATCTCGGCGAAACCGGAACGCACCACGACCTTAACGTCGACGCCGCCGAGCCGGCGCGAGGAGCGGCAGCAATCCATCGCGGTATTGCCGCCGCCAAGCACGATGACCCGTCGCCCGATCGCGTTGGTGTGGCCGAAGGAGACGCTGGCGAGCCAGTCGATCCCGACACAGATATGCGCCGCGGCCTCCTTGCGGCCCGGCAGATCGAGATCGCGTCCGCGCGGCGCGCCGCTGCCGACGAAGATCGCGTCGTACCCTTCGGCGAGAAGCGCCTTCATCGAGTCGATGCGCCGTCCGGCGACAAAGGCGACGCCGCCGTCGAGCACATAGCCGACCTCCTCGTCGATCACCTCGTCGGGCAGCCGGAATTTCGGAATCTGGCTGCGCATCATGCCGCCGGCGCGATGATCGCCGTCGAAGACGACGACATCATAGCCGAGGGGGCTAAGATCGCGCGCGACGGTGAGCGAAGCTGGCCCGGCGCCGACGCAGGCGACGCGCTTGCCATTCAGCGCCGCCGGCGGCTTGGGCATGAACGCTGAAATATCGCCCTTGTAATCGGCGGCGACGCGCTTCAAGCGGCAGATCGCCACCGGCTGCTCCTCGACGCGCCCGCGTCGGCAAGCCGGCTCGCAGGGGCGATCGCAGGTGCGTCCCAATATTCCGGGAAAGACGTTCGAGCGCCAATTGATCATATAGGCGCCGGTATAATCGCCGGCCGAAATGCGCCGGATGTATTCAGGGACGGGCGTATGGGCCGGGCAGGCCCATTGGCAATCGACCACTTTGTGAAAGTAATCGGGATCGAAAATATTAGTCGGCTTCAAAAACGTCTCCCCCCTCGGAGGTCATTTCGCTCGCCCCCGTTTTATTCCCTGCCATCATTCGGAACGCTGAGCCCGATCAATAGGTTAGATGTCGGGCGGCGGAATCCATCGCCGATTGACCAATAAGTCAAGAAAAATCGCCTTAATGGACGCTCGTTCTTTGGACTATCGCCCATCAATCTTTCGCGACGCTTGAGATGGGCGGCAAATTACCCGCCGATCGAGATTGGCGGCGCAGAGATGAGCCCGTTGCGGCGCACAATCCGCCTCGTGGAATGACGATAAAAGCGCGTTGAAATGCGCATCCGAGCAGCGTCAATCGACCGTCGAAACGCTTGGCGCAAGGTCATGCCTTATACGGCGCGCGTGAGACGCGCCGTATAAGGAGGCCGCCGTGGCCATTAGACACGGCGGGCTGTCACATCTCCTAGGTCAGCGATACCAGCAAAAGCCTCCGCGTTCGCAAACGCGGCGATGCGGATAGGCGAAGTCAGGCCCGACGCAGAAGTTGTACCAATGATAGCCTGTCAGGCCCAACCGGTAGCAACCATCATTCCACCCTGTTTGAGCGTTTGCAGTCGCCAGAGCTGCGGTCGAAATCGCCGCCGCCGCGGCGACGAGCAATGCGAGCTTGCGCATGGGAGGTCTCCAAGCAGATAGGGTCTCAGCCGGCGCGGGATCAGCCGCGCGGCCGTTGACTTGCACTCCCTTTAACGCCTGGCGCCGCCCCGCCGTTCCGTGCGGAAGCAGACTGTATGCGATGTTGCCGCGCAACGGCCCTCGGGCTCAGGCCTCCGCCTTGGCAGACAGCGGAAACTGGGTGGCGCGGGGCATGCGAGCGCGCGGCTCCTGGCTCTTAGGATGCGCCATCTGAAGGAGGACTTCGCCGATCGCGACATGGGCCTGGGTGACCGACAATCCGGTGGCGACGACATTGCTGTTGACGAGCAACCGAAACATTGTCGCAGGCACGCTGGCGGATTCCGGTTCAATCGTGATTGCGATCGCCATTTCATGCCCCTTGAGTCGGCGGCGGTCCCGACGCCTGGACGCAAACGGGCCGCCTTAAGGCCAAACGCTACGAGGCAATCGCGTCCGAATTGCGCCAAAATGCGAAAGGAAACCTTCGCAACAAGCTGTCGGCGCTCATCGCTAATCGGACAGGGGAATCAAACATCGACAATTGTTAAATTAGGCCTCAAAATATTTTCAAAGACTTAACGCTAGCCCGCCGCCGCCAAGTCAAGCCGCCCGGGCCCGTGGCGACGGCTCTAATCGCGGCGACAACGGCAATAGGACTGCGTGCAGCGTGCGTCGGGAAGAATGACAGGCGGCCTTTGGCGGGCGACCATTTCCGCATCGAGCGAGGCGATCGTCATCTTGCCGACAATATCGTCTTCGACGTTTTGGTAAGCGCGGTTGATGATCTTGCGCTTCTTCTTATAGGCGAGAACCGCGGCGGCAGTGCTCGGTCCGTATCGGCGGGAGGCAAGCTCGGCCTGGTCGATCGTAAGCCCGTCGAGGTATTGAAGAGCGACTTGAATATCCTCGACATAGTCGCCTGAATCTCCGAGCTTCACGTGCGCCTGATCATGAATCAGGCAGGCGTTCAGCCGCGCGCTGTCGGCGAAGAGATAGGATTTCAACGGCATCTCTAAGCTCCTTGCGGGCGGCCTTAGGGATCGAGGCCGGTTGTATTGATCGTGTTGATGTCCGTCCGCGTCATCTGAAAGCCGTCGCTTCCATCGCCGGACATCATCATTTTCGTCCTGTCGGTGTGGCCGCAGGAAAAGGCATGGCCGAGTTCATGAGCGTAGGAGCTCGTCTCGGACAGCTCATGGCCAGGCTTATAGTCCTCGATCATGCAATCGCCGGCGATATCGCTGGTCTGGCCGACCGCGTCCGGAATATCCCAGGTCGACACCATGTCGAAGTCCGCGGTGGATAGGCCCGATAATTTTATGCCAGCGCCAATCCTGGCGAGCAGAAGGTTCGGGCTGGATATCGGATCCCCCAAATCGGTCTTGAAGAGGAGATCGAGGGGCGCGCCGAGTTGCGTCAGCTTCACATTGGCCTGCGACTTGTACAACCGCGTTACATTGTTCATGATGTTGATCATTTGATCGGGCGTGCGCGTGGTTCGGCGCACGATGTCCTTGAGACCCCATAAGCGATAGGTCTTTTGGACTTCCTCCTTGACGCTGACGTCGACCGTTCCGAGCGATTGCCCGTTCATGTCGCTCAAGTCGACGAGCGTGCGTCCGGCGCGATGGCCGTGGATCTCGACAACGAAAGGAAATTCGCCGGCGCCCGCGATCGGCAGCAGAACGACGCGATTCACCGAAGAGCTTGCGTCCTGCAGTGGCGCGGAAACGGTGGCGATGGAAGTATTGCGACTGCTAACGACGCAGGCTTCGCCATCGACCAGCGCCGTGATCAGCCTGCCGCCGCCGAAGGCCGGCACCATCTGGAAGTTGATCGACGGGTCATCGCCTTGAAACGAGGCTCTGAACCAGCCATCGTGGTCGAACGACAGCGGGTCGAAGACCTTCGGCGCAATCCGCGCTGGTTTTGTCATGGCGCCGCCGCCGCTCGAAAAGCGCCCGCGAGGCTAAGGCCTGGCGAGCCGATCTTGCGATGCTGGATTACGGTCTAACGACGGCGCCCTCCGGGTCGAAGCGGCGATAATATCAAAAGCCGCCCCGAAGGGCGGCCGATCGCGTCAGGTAAGGAAGGACGCCGCCTATTCGCGACGCCGACTAGTCCTCATCATTGTCGGGAAGGTCGAGATGGCCGTCAGCGTTCCGCTCCTCCTCGTCAGGATTGCCGAGCGCTGAATCGAGCGGCAGATCATGACGCCGCCTCTGCTCGTTAATTCTTTGCTTTAAATCGCTCGAGGCCGCCTTCAATCGCTCCAATGAGCGGACCGGTTTCTCGCTTTCCCTTTCCTTCGTCCTTTCTTTGTCCATCGTCGTCTCGCCTGAGAATGACCCATCGCCAGGAACGCATGGCGCCGCCGCTGGTTCCGCCGGCGCATCGCTTGCGACGCCGCGGCCGGCCCGGTCAATCGATCGGATCGCCTGGTCGGTCGGCTATGAAGACGCTGGCGCCTTCCGCCGTCTCTTCCATCGCCTCATCGGCCTGTCGCCGCGCGAATATCGACAACGCTTCTCCAGCTCGGCTGCAATGGCGGTTCAGGCAAGCAGTGACTTGATCCGTGCGGCGTCGTCTGGCGTCGCCGGATTGTAGACCACCATACTGAGGTCCGTTCGGCCATCGACCGCGAACGCCGAATATTCGAACGCCACCGGACCGAGCACCGGGTGCCTTATGTGCTTGACGGCCTCGCCATGGGCGCCGCGAACGTCGTTGTCGCGCCACATCGCCTTGAACTCTGGACTGAGCCGGCAGAGCTCATCGACGAGAGGCTCCACAGCCGCCGCCGCCCCCGCTCGGGCCGCGTCCACCCTGAACGCGCCCAACACGAACCGCGCCACGCTTTCCCAGTCATATTGCGCTGCTCTCGCGCGTGGGTCGAGGAAGATGAAGCGCAGGATGTTGCGCTGCTCCGGCGGCAGCGATCCATAGTCTATCAGCATCACGGTCGCCGCCCGGTTCCAGGCGACGACGTCCCATATCGCGGTCCTGATCACGGCGGGGCTCGGGTCCAACGCATCGAGAACGCGTTGCAGCCGTGGCGTGACGCCATCGTTCTTCCGGTAGCGCGCTTCGGGCGGCCGGCCGAGGCCGATGAGGAAGAGGTGCTCGCGCTCGACATCCGTCAGCATGAGCGCGCGCGCGATGCGATCGAGTACGTCTGCCGAGGGCGCCCCGCCGCGCCCTTGTTCGAGCCATGTGTACCAAGTTGGACTGATGTTGGCGCGCTGCGCCACTTCCTCGCGGCGCAGGCCGAGAGTGCGGCGGCGGTCCGAGGGAAAGCCGAGAGCGGCCGGATCGAGCTTCGTGCGACGGTCCCTGAGATAGGTCCCGAGCAGGCTCTCGGCGGCAAGATGCTCGCTCATCCTGTTAGCCATCTTACTATAATAAGCTCACTACTTTACCAGAATAGCCTATGCGCCGACATTTGTCTCCAACGAAACTCGGAGACTTTGCTTATGCGTGTGTTTGTCACTGGCGCGACCGGATTCATCGGCTCGGCCGTCGTCAAGGAACTGATCGCGGCGGGCCATCAGGCGCTCGGCCTCTGTCGCGCGGATGAAAAAGCGGCGGCTCTGGCTGCCGCTGGCGCCGAGGTCTATCGCGGGTCAATCGAGGACCTCGACAGCCTCAAGGAGGGGGCCGCCCGATCCGACGGCGTCATCCACCTGGCCTTCAACCACGACTTCTCGAAATTTGTGGCGAACTGTGAAGACGATCGCCGTGTCATCAAAGCGCTCGGCTCGGTTCTTGCGGGCTCCGACCGGCCTTTGATCGTGACATCCGGGACCGGGTTGGCCAATACCGCGCCTGGTCAGCCGGCCAGGGAAGACAATGCCATCATCAGCGCCGACGCGTTTCCTCGCGCCGCCTCGGAAGAGGCGGCCGCCTCTGTCGCCGCGGATGGGGTGAACGTGTCGGTGGTCCGCCTCCCGCAAGTCCATGACACGGTCAGGCAGGGCCTCATCACCCCCGCGATCGAGATCTATCGCGAAAAGGGCGCGTGCGCGTATGTCGGAGACGGACTCAATCGCTGGCCAGCGGCGTACGTTCTCGACGTAGCCCGCCTCTACAGGCTGGCGATCGAAAAGGCTGAGCCGAACGCAAAGTATCACGCGGTCGCGGAAGAAGGCGTGCCGATGCGCGATATTGCGGAAACCATAGGTCGACGCCTGAAACTGCCGGTCAAATCGATTCTCCCGGAAGAGGCTCAAGCCTTTTTCGGCTGGCTCGCAATGTTTGCCGGGCGCGATGTCCCAGCCTCCAGTGCGCAAACGCGAAAGAAACTGGGGTGGCGGCCGACCGGGCCCAGCCTGCTCGCCGATCTCGAACAGCTCCACTTCTCCGATAACTGACCTATTCCTAACCGGGACTATCCTGCCGTTCGTTTTGTTAGCACCCTCACCACCGCGCTGGGTTCGAGCGGTTCAGGTCGCCGAGTAAATGTGATAGTATTAAAAAACGATCGAGGCGGCGCGGCTGATGGCCACATATTCAGTCAATACCCAGCGTCTGGACCCGTACAAGAATTATAAATTCCGGCTGAATTGGGATGGCCGCTATATTTGCCGCCCGATCGAATTGACCGAGCTGAAAGCGACTTCAGGCGAAGTGGTCAAACATCGAGCGGGAGGAGATCCGTCGACGTCCCAAAAATCGCCGGGGCGCAGTCGCTATGACGCGGTCGTCCTGGAGAGAGGATTGGTCGAGGACGCGTCCTTCCAGAATTGGGCGTCGGCCGTCTGGAGCTACGGCTCGAATCTCGGCGCCGAGGTTTCGCTCGCCGCTGTTCGGAAGAATGTTTATCTCGAAATATCCGACGGCGCGGGGCAGCCAGTCGCGCGCTACACGATTGACCGGTGCTGGCCGTGGACAACCAAAGGCCTGCCAAGCCTATTCATCATCTTGCATAGCCCTACGGGCTTCCACCCGGCTTTGGCCCGTTTCCGCTTGGAGCGATAGCTCAAGTCTCGAGCCGGATCGCGAGGCGCGCGCCTCGCCGCGAGCTGGCCGCCTTTGACGTAAACGAAAGTAACCGGTTTGCGCGGTGGCGGTTAGCAGCGCCGAAAACATGCTGCAAACAATCCGGCCGACCCCCGATTTTCCGCGGTCGAATTAACCAAGCATACGATGATGCGGGCGCTTACTCTCGCCCACGCGTCGACATTGGAGCGAAGCGCAAAGTTTGGAGATTCCCATGTTCTCGTCCCTGAAGAAGTTCGTCCGCAATGAGTCCGGCGCCACCGCCATCGAATACGGCCTCATCGCCTCGTTGATCGCCGTCGTCATCATCGCGACGGTCAGCACCCTCGGCAACAAGTTGAGCACCACGTTCAACGAAGTCGCGAGCAACCTGCACTAGTTCGCGAAGCTTTCGCTTCGCCCCTGCCCGCGAGATGGCGCGTCCCCCTGCGCGCCGTCGAATCGGCCCCGCTCACGTTGCGTCGCGGGGCCGATTTTTTTCGCTGAGGCCGCGCCTCAGAGCCTGCCAATCGGCCGCCGGGCAACGTTAGGGTTAGCCCTCCTCTTCTTCGCATTTCGCTGAAACTCGCCGCGGCCCCGTTCGTATTGAGTTACGCGGGCGTAGCCGCTCACCACCTCGACTTACGTCCGCCAAGAGACGAGGCGCTCGCCCCTGACGCCTCGACGAGCGTCATGAACTGGCCCCATCGTGGCAGAGCGGCGATGGGGCCTTTTCATTCATTCGAGCGATAGCGCGCAAAGCGAGCGAAATCGCTCGGATTTATGCGCATTTTTCGCACATCTTTCGCGCTTCGGCCCTGAGGCCGTTTCGTCGATCCGATGAAGGTCCGCGCGACTTAGGCGACCTTTTCCAAAATCTTTTTCATCTCGGCGGCGGTGAAGGCGCGGAGCGTCTGCGAGCGAATGTTGCCCAGCTTGGCCACGTTGAGCCCGAGAGCGGCGACGGCGGTCTCGTCCTGCGCTTCGATGACCGAGACCAGGTCATACTGGCCGAGCGTCCAGACGAGTTCCTTGACCGTCACCCCCGCTTCCTTGGCCGCCTTCTTGAAATCCTCCGATCGCTTAATGGTGTCCTTGATCTTGCTGACGCCCTGTTCGGTAAAGTTGGAGAGCACGACATAGGTCGGCATGGCGTATCCTTCCCTGACAAATGGGCCGGGAAGTTGATGCTGGGCGCCGGCTGGCCCGGCGCGCGGCGCCTGACCCCTTAGGGTCAGGACTCATTGATCAGAGCCAAAAGACGACGACTGCGGCGATGCAGATTGCCGAGAAGTAGGTGTGAGCGCAGCGGTCGTAACGGGTATGGATGCGCCGCCAATCTTTGAGCCGTCCGAACATGTTTTCGATCT